>JABDFE010000013.1:0-28785 GCA_013286675.1 Chlamydiota bacterium | reverse complement strand
ATATTAGGAATAGCAAGCGTTTCGTCATTGGCTTCTTTCAACCAAAAAGAGAGAGCTTCATCCACGCTAGGGAATCCTAATGTTGGTTCAGTTGCCCGATGAGTAAAGTAAAACACCATGCCTGGAGCATCAGTTTGGCGCAGTCTTTCGATAATATCATCCGAAAGACCCGTATGTTCTAGATGGACATGTCTAGTCCCTCCAAATCTAGTCGTACATCGACCTAAAGTTGTAATCCAGGAAGGAAGTGAGGTTAACTGTCTGCACCCCTCAAAATTCAGACTGCCTGCAATTTCGAGGTCTTCTGGCACTGATGTCAAACTTTGACAGTTCCCAACGTGCAGATAGTCGCCTTTAACTTTAAGCCCTTGAGGTAGCGATCTCAAACTTGGACAACGAAGAATCATCAGCTCGCCTTTAATTTCGAGGTCCCGTGGCAGCGATTCCAAATTTTGACCACCCTTAATTTTCAGTTCGCCTCCAATTTTGATATCCTGTGGCAACGATGTCAAAGTTGTGCTCAAAATAGACAGGCTGCCTCTAATCTCTAGGCCTGGAGGCAATTCTTTGTCCAAATAAAGAAATTGAAGATCATCTGTCACAATCACTTTAGGAGGAAACTGATAGTTTTCCTCCATCAAAAATAGCTGTTTGAACTTGTCAGCTGTACAGATGAGCTCCTCATATGCTGTTAATGAGTTTATTGGAATGGCTAGAGCTTAAACTGCCTTAGTTACTGAGGGTAAGTTGCTTAAATAGAGTTTATTGAAGCAACCAACTGACTTTAAATGAGTTAATAACTATGGATATCGAGGACGACCTTGCCCTTGAAGACACGGTAGATATAGGGGAAGTAAAAGAAGGAGAGGGGAGCCCCGGTTAGGGTGACCCCGACCATGATCCAGAGAGATAGCTCTGAGACGGAGCTATTCATGAAGGTCAGGGAATTGGAATCGGGGTCTAGGGTTGAGTAGGTTAGGTAGGGGAAGGTTCCAATTACAAAGAGGATTAAAAGAAACAGGATTGAGAGGCAAGAGTATAGGAAAGCCATGCCGTCTTTTTTCACACGGATCATCTTTAAAATCATGAAAATGGCGATGAAGCTTAGAAGGGGGAAAATCCCCACCAAAGGATGATGGAGAAAGGGTTGAGTCATGCGAGGTTGGGTTAGGAAGGTCGCAGTTGTGCCGATAATCCAGGTGATGAGGAAAAAGAGGATTGACCGATGGGCCCACCGACGGACTTTATTGTGAAACGTGCCCTCTGTTTTCATGAGAAGATAGAGACAGCCATGCATCATAAAGCAGGCAATGCCAAGTAGCGCAACTAAAAGAGGATAAGGGGTAACGAGATCCATGATCCCACCCACTAATACACCATCTGCATCAATGGGGAGGCCTTGAACGAGGTTGCCTAAGAAGAGGCCGATGATGAAGGCTAGGACAAAACTGGCTAAAAAGAAGCCGACATCCCAAAGCTGGGCCCACCACTTTTCTTGGCCTTTGCTCCGGAATTCAATCGAAGCTGCACGGAGCATAAAACCAAAGAGAAGAAGCATAAAGGGGGTGTAGAGATTGGGGGCTAGAGTCGAAAAAGCTTTAGGAAAAGCTGCAAAGAGCACTCCGCCGCCGATCACGATCCATGTCGAATTTCCATCCCAGACAGGGCCGATGGAATTGATCATGAGGCGCCTTTCTTCATCTCCCTTAGAGAAAAGATGAAGACATCCAACTCCAAGGTCAAACCCATCTAAAACGGTGTAGGCCACAATCGAAAACATAAAGACGGCATACATAATGAATTGAGCGAAGTAGAGAGTATCCATTAGTTCTCCCTATAAATGTCACGATAGGGAAGTTGCTCTTGATCCATGTCAGGAGCTGGTCCTGCTTGGATTTTTCTGTTGAGCAAGACTAGGAAAAGAACAAAAAATAAGAGGTACATAACCACGAACATGATCAAAGATCCCAAGACTTGGCCTGCAGAGATCACAGGGGAAAACGCTTCGCTGGTCTTTAAAAGCTTATAAACAGTCCAGGGCTGCCTTCCGATGCAAGAGCTATACCATCCTGCGATATTAGCTATCTGAGGAAATGCCACGGACCACATCATGAATTTTAGGAAAATCGGCTTGATGTTCCATCTTTTTTTCCACCAGTAATATCCTCCGATAAACGCCGCTGCGGTCATGGCCACCCACATCAAAATCATGAGATGGTACATCTGAAATACCACAGGAACCTTTGACCAATTTTCTTTAGGAAATTGATCAAGGCCAGGCACTGGCACTGAAGCATCGCGATAGGTCATCCAGCTGAGCATTCCTGGAATAGAAAGTCCGTAGACTTTTTCATTTTTGGCATCGACCCAGCCAAGTGCGTAAGCTGGAGTGTGGCTTTCAGTTTTATAGACGCCTTCAAAAGCAGCGAATTTTTCAGGATTGTAAGTGGCGACTTTACGCGCTAGATGATCGGCTGAGACGAGTTGCAAAATAGCAGTCGTCATGGCTAAGACAAGTCCAACTTTCATACTTCGGACGGCGAATTTATGGTGCCTACCTTTTGAAATATAATAAGCGGCCACGCTGATGATTAAAAATGCTCCTGCCATCCAGCATCCAAGGATGACATGCGTGAGATGGCTTAAGTTGGAAGGGCTTAAAAAGACCTTCCACCAGTTGACCACTTGAGCAACAACGGTGCCGTCTGCAAGTGTCGTGATTTTATGTCCGGCAGGTGTCTGCATCCAGGAATTAAAGCTGACAATCCATATCGCACTGAAGTGGGCTCCGACAGAGACTAAGATCGTCGACATGAAGTGCATCTTGGGGCTGACTTTGTTCCAGCCAAATAGGAGGATGCCAAGAAAACCGGCTTCGACTAAAAAGGCAAACATCCCTTCTGCTCCAAGAAGAGAGCCGGAAACGTCGCTAACGAATCTGGAATAGCGCGACCAGTTGGTGCCAAGCGAAAACATCATCGGAATGCCAGTTGCTACTCCCAGAGCAAAAGTCATGGCAAAAACTTTTAGCCAAAATTTCGTGAGTTTTTCCCAAAGGACATCGCGTGTTTTTAAGTACATCCCTTCCATGATAATCATGGCAAGCGAAATACCGATGCTCAAAGGGGGATAGATGTAGTGAAAAGTAATGGTGAACGCAAATTGCAATCTTGAAAGAACTTCGACATCCATCCAAGAGACGATACGAGGTTAAAGCTTTTTATTCAACTCAGCAAGTTTCAAGTACTTGTAATAAGCTGTCTGGGAGTTGTACAGCGAGATGATGAATCCTTCTTTTCCACCAAAAATTCCAAGCTTAAAGATGTAGCTCTTGATGAAAGCGCTGGTTCCATGCACTAAAGCTTTAAAAAGTGAGGATTTTTTTTTGCCGCGGTTTTGCTCGGCAAAAAGCGTGCTGTATTTTTGCATTTTATCTAAAAAATCAGAAATTGTTCGATAAGGTGTGTGTTTTAAGGTCCCTTGAAGAGGGATAACATGGAGGCCTTCTCTTAAGATTTTTTCATGTACAGCATCGTTAGAAAACCTTGTTTTTTGGCGGTTGTAGATTCTGACAACAGGATCGGGATACCAGCCGGCGCAGCAGCGGATTTTTTTGCCATTGAAGTAGTTATCGCGCTGGATGGAATAGACATCATTGGGATCAAGATCGAGCCCGTGGATTTCTGCAATAAGTTCTGGTGTTAAGGTCTCATCGCTATCAATCGATAAGACCCACTCATGCGAAGCAAAGCTAGTTGCTTCATTATGCAAAGGACCGAATCCTTTAAACTCAGCATGGTGGATTTTAACATTGGGAAATTCTCCAGCGATCTCAAGAGTATCATCGACAGATCCTGTATCGAGAACAATCACTTCAGAAAATGTCTCGACCGATTGGAGTGTCGCCACCAGAGTATCTCCGCAGTTCTTGGTTAAAATCGTGACGCTAATGTTTTTCATAAAGCTTTTAGCTTATCAGAACGGTAACTTTTTACCTTGTAGATTTTCTTTTTGGATTATACAATTCAGGTATGTTATCCAAATTTCTCGATCCTAAAAACGATTACGCGTTCAAAAGAATCTTCGCCAGCGCGAGAAATAAGGATATTCTCATTCATTTTCTCAACGACACCATTCTGTTTAAAAATCATGGACGTATCGTCGATGTTCAAATTTTAAAGACTGACCTAGACCCTGAAACGGCGAGCAAAAAGATCAGTATTGTCGACATCCTGTGTACAGACCAAAATGGCAACATCTATATTGTGGAAATGCAGGTGGCAAAAGAGAAGGGTTTTGAAAAAAGAGCCCAGTATTATGCTTCTAAAGCTTACGTTTCACAGGCTAATGCAGGTGGCGAGTATCACGATCTTAAGGAAGTCATCTTTCTAGCGATCGTTGACTTTGTCATGTTTCCAGATAAGAAGGCTTACAAGTCAGATCATGTGATCTTGGATAGGGAAAACTATGATCACGATCTTAAAGACTTTTCCTTTACATTTCTTGAGCTTCCCAAATTCAATAAGGATGTTGATCATCTAACAACAATGTTAGATAAGTGGGCGTACTTTTTTAAACATGCGGATGAAACCAAGGAAGAAGATTTAGATAAAATCATTGGCGATGACCAAATCATCGGGCGTGCTTTTAAAGAACTGAATCGATTTTCATGGAATGATGAGGAACTCAGGACCTATGATCAGGAAGATAAGTATGAACGAATTCATCGTGCTATCATGGCTCAACAATTTGATGAAGGTCATGCTAAAGGAAAACTAGAAGCGATGTTAGCAATAGCAAAAACTTTGCGAAAACAAGGAATAGAGACCTCGATTATTCAAGATGCAACAGGGCTTTCAAAGGAAAAAATAGAAAATTTAAACTTTTCTGACCATGGGCTGAATGCCTAAGTTATACGACCCGGTTCACCAGTTCATTTATCTCGATGACGACGAGGCTGTTCTCATCGATACGTTGCCGTTTCAACGGCTGAGATATATCCGTCAGATGGGGACAGCTTATCTCGTTTATCCGGGAGCGACCCATAGCCGTTTTGAACACTCTTTGGGGGTGCTTGAACTGTCGAGCCAGATCTTTGATCGGATGGTCTCAAAATTCCCTAAACTGCGTGAGGATTATCCTTATTGGAGGAAAATTGTTCGGCTAGCGGCGCTATGCCACGATGTGGGTCATTTGCCGTTTTCTCATGTGGGAGAAAAAGCGCTGCTGGGAAAAGGCGGCCATGAAAAGTACACCTATAACATTATCCAAAGCCCAGCTCTGATGCCTCTTTGGGACAAACTCAAAGCTGAGTTCAAAAATCCCGATGTTGTCGATCATATTCTAAAGCTGGCCATTGGAGAAAAAAAACTGCAAGAGATCGGGCATGCTAGTCCATTTTCTTCGTGGGAAAAAGTGATGTGTGAAATCATCACAGGAGATTTCTTTGGAGCAGATAGGATCGATTATCTACTGAGAGATTCCAAAAGCTCAGGTGTTTCATATGGACTGTTTGATTACCATCAACTGATAGAAACCGTGCATATCTTGTCACCAGAAGGGGAGATGAGGCTTGGCATTGAAGAAAACGGAATCGAGTCGTGCGAGGCGCTATTACTGTCTAGGCACTTCATGCACCGCAGGGTTTATCAGTATGCAACTGTCAAAAGCTACAACTTCCATCTTTCACGGTTTATGGAAAAGACGATCAAGATCTCGGATCTGAATCATTACCTTGCTTTAACGGATAACGATGTTATCATTGAACTTTTCAAAGCGACCAAAGATGCTAACCATCCAGGCCACTTTGATGCGCAAAGTATCTTGGAAAGAAAGCACCGATTTAAGGCGATAGCGGTTCCTCCTGAGATCTCGTTGGAAGACTTACAACAGTTCAAAATCCCTAAAGAGTCGATATCCTGGGATTTTGTGGGTAAAGGAGTGTCAAAAATTGGTTTTGATTTTCCTGTGTTACTTCGAAATCAAAAAATTATTAATGGATCGGAAATCTCAACTCTTTCGATACCAACTGGTTCTAGCACTTGGGTTTATATTGATCCTAAATATGAAGATTCATTTCTTCAATACGTTGAAAGGTAGTATACTTTTTTCATGCTTTGGAGAAAATTTAAAGACGAAATTTTACAGCTGACCGGACTGCAGAGGATCTTTATCTTTTGTGCGATGATCTGTGCATTTTGCATTACGGCAGATTATGGCATTGTAAGACCGGTTAGCAATAGTATTTTTCTCACACAGCATGGCACAGATCTATTCCCTTATGCCTGGCTGGCGATTGTTCCGTTAAATTTCCTTCTTGTCGAGCTCTACAATCGATTTTTATCAAGACTGGGTGTTCTGCGGATGTTCCTGGCCATTGTGTTATTTGTCGCATGTGTCAACACTTTCTGTGCAATCACGATGACAAAACTTCCGTTTGTTTCGTTCTTCTTCTATGTCTGGAAAGAAATCTACATCATGCTCCTTTTCCAACAGCTTTGGTCGGTGATCCATTCAACGATTCATATGAGTCAAGCCAAGTACCTCTACGGCCTTATCTTTGCAGTCGGAGGGCTCGGTGGCATTTTTGGCAGCATTTTGCCAGGATTTTTTGCCGTTAGCATGGGATCGCCTAACTTGATTTTTGCATCCATACCGATCTTTACTGTTCTTACCATTGCATTCATCTATATGCTTCGGCACAGCTGTGTCACTCAAGAAAATCCCGCAGAGCCAAAACCGATCCGTAATTTTATGCAGGGTGTTAGTGCGATAAGAAACTCAAAATATCTTTCCTTTATCTTGATCATTGTCATTCTGATGCAGGTGGCAACTACGCTGATCTACTTCCAATTCAATTCGATGCTAGAAATGGCTATCCCTGAACAAGACCTCCGGACAGAGTACTCTGGCAGGATTTTTGGTATCGTTAACATCATGACCGTGATGTTCCAGCTGTTTGGATCTTTCTTGTTCCTGCACTTTTTTGGACTCAAACGAAGCCATTTGCTCTTGCCGCTTATTCTTTGCTTTAATGCTCTGGGGTCTTTGGTCATCCCGTCTTTCGCGATGATCTCCGTGGCTTTCATCACGATCAAAGCTTTTGACTTCTCCCTATTTGGGGTCTTAAAAGAGATGCTCTACATCCCTCTCAAACAAGAGGAAAAGTTCCAGGCTAAATCGATCATCGATGTCTTTGCCTACCGCAGCGCTAAAGCCGTTGCCTCAGGTCTCATCCTGCTACTTCAATGGCTAGGGTTCGTGAAAATGATCGACTGCATGACGTGGGGATCGCTCTTTTTGCTCGTTGTCTGGGCCTTTGTCGTCTATAAGATGTTCCAACTCAAAGGAGAGACTCCAGAAATCGAAACAGAAAAATCCAGCGGTCCTTAACCTATTGAAATCCAGTAGGTTGGGCTTTTGATCATCAACTCATTTTCTTGATGCAAGTTATCTTAAATCAACAACTTGCAATTCTATTGCTTAATTTACAAATAATTAACATTATGCTATAATTAATTTAAATAACATTAATAATAGGTTGGTTATGGGTATTTATACAGAATATCGAATTGCAAAACATCAGCAAACGGACTGTGAGAGAGTTAACCAAGTTGGTTTTGATGGAAGCCTTACGGGTCTAATCAGAAGAGTTATCAACACAGCGCTTCAATGCATGCGAAACACATTTTTTACTCCTATTGAGATCAATGCAAACTCACAAGAAATACACACATTGCAAGTATCCATAAAGAACGTTGAAAAATCAGGTGCACAACTTAAAGGGGAGACGACTTCCACTTATTTAAACAACCTCATCCAAGGTCGCAAGGACACTGTCTTGATTCCAACTTTCCTTGCAGATGGCCAGAGCAAAAGCACTACTGAAGAGATTAAGACCTCATTAAAAACAACCATAAAAGAAGGTCTTAATGAAACTACTAAATTTATTGCGATTCCTTTGATAGTTAAAGGCTGCCGTGGACAACACATTACGCTTGTATTGGTCGAAGTAGAGAATAATACAATCCGATATTTTGACTCCTTTGGAAAGCCATTTGATCATGAACATAACTTGATGAACGACACTGCAGTCCGTGAAATTATTGGAGAAGTATCTACTAGACTTCTTGCGTAACTGAAATTTTTAATGCATACTTTTCTTCTAAAAAACTGGAGGAAGATGCAGAAATACAGAAAGATAAAAAAGCTAAAGCCAGCCGAATTCAGAAGATTGACAGGAGTTCGGCCTAATACCTTTCAAGAGATGGTTGCCATACTTCAAGAAGCTGAGACGAAAAGAATGGGCAAAGGTGGCAAGCCACAGCGTCTAAAATTGGAAGATCGGTTGTTGATGGCTCTGGAGTATTTAAGGGAATATCGAACTTATTTTCATCTGGGACAAAGTTACGGACTGAGCGAAAGTGCTTGTTACAGAAGCTGTAGATGGATAGAAGATGTACTCATAAAAAGTGGAACATTTTCGTTGCCAGGAAAAAAAGCTCTTTTGAAAAGCGATACGGAATTCGAAGTCATTCTCATTGACGCTGCAGAAAGTCCAATAGAAAGGCCAAAAAAAAAGGGTCAAAAACAAAAAGCGCATCAAGCATAGAAACAACCAACAGAAACATTTCTATTCTGGGAAGAAAAAAAGACACACCTTAAAAAGTCAAATAGTTGTCGATAAGAATCGGAAGAAAATTATCTGCACAAATTTTACAAATGGCAAAAGGCATGATTTTAAACTTTTCAAAGAGAGCAAGGTTCGGTGGGTAAAGGAAATTTGTGGGCTCACAGATTCAGGCTATAAGGGGATCAAAAAAATTCAAAGCAATGTGAGACTTCCTCAAAAGCGAAGAAAAGGCAAGCCTCTGACCAAAGAGGAGAGAAAAGAAAATCGAGCAATTGCCTCGGAGCGGGCTTTAAATGAAAATGTGATTGGATGCCTAAAAAGGTTTAGGATTTTAGGTGATAAATACAGGAATAGACGTAAGAGATTTGGATTACGCCTGAATCTAATTGCAGGGATTTATAATCGGGATAATGTGGGCAAATGAAATGGGTTACGCAAGAAGTCTACTATTCTTGGTTCGCCTAAAGAGACGAAATTTAAAACACTTTTTGAAGAGACACAAATCCAATTTGACACGCATAGCTGTGGAATTTTTGTGGGTGAGTACTTCAGATTAAGGGTTATTAAAGAAATGAGCCATGAACAAACTATGGCTACCCTGAAAGCGAATGATATCGAAGAGACCCGCGATGGAATAGGTAAGATGTTCCGAGCGCAACTAGAAAATAGCAAGCCCAGTACGCCACAACCTCTTACTCAAAGAGATGTTGTAACGCAGAGCGACGGTTTTGATCTTGTCTGATAAATATTTCTGGCTTAAATAAAGCTTTATGAAGCCTAAGCCCAAGAAGAAGATCCGTCCATGCAAACCCGAGCACATTCTAAGCGATCCGCTTCTCAATAAAGGGACCGCCTTTACCTATGAAGAACGAAACAAGCTAAAGCTCAACGGCCTGATCCCGTATCATGTTTCGACTTTAGAGCATCAGGTCCAGCGCCGGTATCAAAATTTTAAAGCCCAGACAACAGATCTGGCCAAGCATCTTTTTCTATCTGCACTTTACAACCGAAATGAAGTTCTCTTTTTCAAGCTTGTCTCTGAGCACATCACGGAAATGCTGCCGTACATTTACACTCCCACAGTAGGGGATGTCTCTTTGCATTACAGCTATCTCTACACAGAACCACGTGGCATATATCTCTCTTATCCCCAAAAAGATAAAATCGAAGAGATCATCAATAACATTGCTCAAGATGAGATCGATGTGATCGTTGTCACCGACGGGGAGAGAATTTTAGGACTTGGGGATTTGGGGACAGGAGGAATGGCGATTCCTGTCGGTAAATTGACACTTTACACGCTATTTGGAGGGATCCATCCGGGTCGGACTTTGCCTGTCATGCTCGATGTCGGAACAAATAACCCCACGCTTCTAAATGATCCGCTCTACATCGGCTGGCGTGAAAAGAGAATCTCTGGAAAAGAGTACGATGCCTTTATCGATCGGTTTGTTAAAGCGGTTAAAAAACGGTTCCCAAAAGTGTTGCTCCAATGGGAAGATTTTGGAAGAGAGCATGCACAGCCTCTGCTAGAGAACTACCGCCATCAAATCTGCTCTTTCAATGACGACATCCAAGGCACAGCATCTGTTGCTTTAGCTTCGCTACTCACAGCCATCAAAATGAACCACTCTGAGCTGCATCAGCAAAGAATTGTGATTTTTGGAGGAGGGTCCGCTGGCATTGGAATCGCCAACAACTTTTTAGGAGCGATGATGGCAGCGGGGATTTCCAAAGAAAAAGCCCTTCAAGAGATCTACATCATCGATATCCATGGCCTGGTCCATCAAGGCCTTCCTGAAATCCCTGCGCATCAGAAACTTTTCGCACGGCCAAAAAAGGGTGACAAGCAAATCATGCTTTTAGATGTCGTTAAAGAAGTCCGTCCCACTGTACTGATTGGTGTTTCAGCACAACCTAGTGTTTTCAATGAAGAGGTGATCACCACGATGGCGCAGTATGTAGAAAGACCGATTGTTTTCCCACTTTCTAATCCGACTTCAAAATGCGAGGCACATCCTGCAGATCTCTTAGAGTGGACCAAAGGCAAAGCGATTATCGCGACGGGAAGTCCCTTTGAAGAGGTCACGTATCAGGGGAAGAAGTTCCCGATTGCTCAATGCAACAATGTCTACATTTATCCAGGAATTGGTTTAGGGGTCATTGCCTGCAAAGCCAAAGAAGTTTCAGAAACGATGTTTTATAAAGCAGCAGAGATTCTCAGTAAACATTCTCCCATGCTTAAAACACCTCATGGAACGCTTTTTCCTTCTTTTGAAAAGCTTGCTGAAATCTCCCGTGAGATTGCGCTAGCTGTTGTGAAAGTCGCAGAGGATGAAGGTCTTTCTCCTAAGACGGATGAAAAAACGCGCAAAAAAATGATCGATTCCTCTATCTGGAAGCCTGCTTACACTTAAGTCGCAGCTTTCAAAGCTTGATCGTAATCTGGTTCAGTGGTGGTTTCATCCACGAGCTGCGTATAGACCACTTTATCATTTTCATCTAAGACAACCACAGATCGGGCGCACACACCTGCTAAAGGACCATCTTGCAGTAATATTCCGTACTCTTCAGCGGTTTTTTTAGAACGGATTAAGGAAAGGGCAGTGATCTGTCCCATGCCGTTTTCAGCAACGCAGACTCTTCCTAAGGCAAAAGGAGTGTCTACGGAAACATAGATCACCACAGTGCCAGATAGTTTTTTGACGGCTTCACTGAACTTCTTAGCTGACGTTGAACAAACACCTGTATCTAAACTGGGGACAAAGCAGACAATCTTTTTTTTACCTTTAAAATCAGCTAAAGTTTTTTCTATAAGATCAACAGTGACTCCCCGAATTTCAGGGGCCTTTTCTCCTTTTAAGGGGAGCTTTCCGTTGGTGTGAATGGGACTTCCTTTCAACTTAACTTCTGCCATATATCTCCTAGGGTAGAGGCCCTCAGTATAAGCACATGGCTTCCAGGAAGCAATATAAAAATATTTGAATATATACTTAAAGATATGGTAAACTGCTGGCCAATTTAGGATAAAAAGTTATGAAGTATAGAGAGCTGCTAGAAAAGATCCAAAATGCGCTTCGGGAAGAGAAACCTTCCGAGACTCACCATTCCTATGTTCAGGCAACGGCTCTCCGCGTCCCCAGAAACCTTCCCAAACAAGCCACAATGGCTAAACCGGTTGTCCGAAAAACCGATGTCGTGACAAAAGAGTGGAACAATGAGGTCAAACAGACCTCGAGCTGCTCTTCCCATATCGAGCAAGATGCCCTGCCAGGCGCCCATCTCATCCCAGCGCGTGTCCATAGGTGGAACATCAAAAACTACGTCTCTATTATCCGTAAAATGCAAATGATTGTCAAAAAGCAAGCAAAGGAACTGAGCGACAATATCTCTGTCATCTCAACTTCCGAGACCCAAACTGCCAAAAAAAACCAGGACGATCTCTTATTCGACATGATGAAAAGAAGAGAAGAGAGACAGTTCCGGATCGAAAAGCCTCTCTGCTAATTTGTAATGTTGCAGCCCATCGATAATCCCAAGCAGTCCTGGTAAGTTGCTTTGATAAACATTTGTTAACTGCTTCACTTTTTCAATCAATTTAGGCTCTGAATTCCCCACCGCGATCCCTTTCAACCCCGTCTGAAATAGAGATAGATCATTCAAAGAATCTCCACTCGTTACCACATTCTCATGATTGACATTCAGATATGCGAGCAATTTTAACAGGCTAGAGCCTTTGTTAACACCCGCTGGTAAAATATCTAAATATTGATCGCAGGACAAAATGAAGTCAAAACCAGCCTGATGAATTTTCTCCAAAGTTTGACTCTCTAAACGATGGGGATCGTAATAATAAGCAACGCGGTAAGGAGGGTCGATAGGTTGCAGCTGAATGCCTTGTTCATGACGTAGTAACTCTTTCAATGTCTGATTGCCGTTGTTCCAGGTTGATACAATGGAATCTTGCAAATGCTTCACTGAAGAAAAGTTAGTCCCTTCCACAATATGCGTTCCATGATCTCCCAAGACAAAATGAGGAAATGGCAAATAGCCCTGATGACAAAACCGTTTGACTGTATCAACCGGTCTTCCTGTCGTATAAATGAGCAAAACTTGCTCACGTAACATCGACAGTTTACTGTAGAGAAGCTGCTTAGTTTGAACATCTCCCTCTAAGAAAGTCCCATCTAAATCAGTGGCTAAAATCAATTGATATTGCATTTTATTCCTTTTTTTCTTGCTTAGAAAATCAACTCCAACAATATACGGAATTAATGAAGCATTTATTTCTAATCTTTTCATTGCTTTTTGCTCTTACTGGATGTAGTGTCATCAAGACAATGAATTCAAACCTGGAAGAAAGCATCCAGAGTGTGAAAGAAAACACCAACACCGTCCAACACTCTAGCGAGGTGATTTCAAAAAACACCAAAGAAATCGCTCAATCGACAAAAACCATGAGAGTCTATTTACCCCCAGTTCTCATTATCATCCTTCTCGTTCTTTTTATCCCTTCTATGATCATGATCAAACACCAACGAAAGTTCCTTCGAGACATCAAAGTCATGATCGACTGGATGAAAAAAAATTAGATCACTTCTCTACTTTCCGTCGGCCTATTTCTCCAAGCATAAGCGACTCTGATAGACGCCGCTACACCAGGTTTAGGCTCTGAGGCTAAGCCATCTTTCGTCAATGGAAACAGTCCAAAAGGCTGAGCCATGCCTCTTTCTAGTTCCATGTTGTCTCCCAAGCACCACCAGCTAACACCCAAAACATTTTCTATTCCGATAGCGTTAGCTGCCTCGCGAATCGCATATCGTGCTCGTAGCATATAACGGCTGCGTTGTGCATCATCATCTGTTGAGATGCCTGTTTCTGTGACCAAGACAGGGGCATTGAACGCTTTATTTGTTTCGATGATGGCCTCGTAAATCCCCTCAGGATCTTCATGCATCGGCATTTTGGTCATTGGCTCGCCATAACTTGTCGGACCTCGCAAACCTATCCAAGGACGTACATAATATTGAGTACCAACGAAGTCTGTTTTAGGTGCTTCACATTGTTCTTCAATGTTGCAAAGGAAAGGGACTTTCAATTCAAATTTTCCACCTGACTTAAAAAAGTTCATGGGAGCTTCATTGACCAAACGAGTGAAATACCTAAGAAGGGGAATTAATAGGAAATTTGTCGGCCTCATTCTCAGGTACTGATGGATAATTCCCACTTTCACAGTTGGTCTTTTTTCCTTTATGAGTTTGCAAACAATGGTGTGGGCTTTTAAAAGGTTCTTTAAAAAGTTTCCCGCCTTTTCAAATTGCAGGAACTGGCCTGGAGAAAACGATCCTATGACATAACGTGAGAAAGCATCAATCGCAGGCTCATTAACCGTGCAGAACATCTCGACAAGAGGCTGGCCTTTATAGTCGCGAGTTAAATAGTCAACTGCATTAAATGCATAATTAGTAAAACGGCGAATGTTTTCGTATTTTTCGAAACTGCCCTTAGCATGAAAATCTTTAGGCTCTGAGAAATGGAGCAAGGTGACGATCGGAACAATGCCTGCATTACGTAAGTCTTTACACAAGTCTATATAAACCTTCATGTTATTTGCATTCCATTCATCCTCTCTGGGCTCAATAAGGCTCCATTCGAGTGAGAATCGGAAATGCGTTACGTGCAGCTTTTTTAATCGCTTAATGACTGCTTGGCGCCCTTCTGGGGTTTTATACAGCTCAAAAAGATTTAAATTAGCTTTTGGGCGATCTTTTTCTGGAATCTTCTCCAATATCCAGTCTGCCCATTGAGAATCAGGACAAAAGTGGGGAGAGTCTTGAAAGGTTGCTGTCCCAACGCCTTCGATTTGAGGTTCTGGGAGTCTGGAAGGGTTATTTATCAGCTCTTCCTCGATTCCCGTTTTGGTTCCAATTTGGCTCCATAATCTAGGATCGTCCACCACAGCTTGGAAATTTTTCTTCGCATCAACGATCACTGGACTCTTCAAGAAACTCCCAGCATAAGAACAAACCTTCTGAATTCCGACAAAGGTACCAGTGATAATTCCACAGGGAAGCAGAATAACGGCTCCAAGAGATTTTTTTAAAATCGTTGAATAGTACCAAGTTGTTGAAGCTGAAGGGGGAACCAAACAGTTTTCTAAAGCCGACCAAATCGCATTATTACAGGCGTGAACCATATATCCTCCAAAAATGCCATACATACTAGAGAAATTTTAATAGGATATCAACCTAAAATCGTGTAAAATCTCCGTATGAAACCTCAGCTCCATCAAAAAATCACTTTATCGATTAAACGACTCGGCATCCACGGTGAGGGGATAGGAGACTATGAGGGGTTTACGGTCTTTGTTGATGGTGCTCTTCCAGGTGAAATTGTCACCGCTTCCATCACTGAAGTCCGTAAGAACTTTGCCAGAGCTAAAGTCGTTTCAACGGAGAAAATCTCACCCCACCGCGTTACACCTCCATGTCCAGTTTTTGGACGCTGCGGAGGCTGTCAGCTGATGCATTTAGACTACAGTAAGCAGCTGGAGACCAAAAGACAACGCGTTGTCGATGCCTTAGAACGCATCGGCAAAATTTTCAATACTCCTGTTCCTGCTTGTGTTCCATCTCCGAATCCTTTGTCGTATCGCAATAAGATCCAGCTTCCGGTGGATCAACAGCACCGAATGGGCCTCTATGCTTTTAACTCTCATGAGATCGTCGAGATTGAAAAATGCTACATCCATTGTTCTTTGGGAGAGCAGGTCTTTGCTAAGATCAAACCAATTCTCAAAGACGCGCCTGACTTGAAATTTGTGCTCATTAAAACAGGTGTGAATACCAATCAAGTCCTTGTGATCTTAGTAACAGAAGGCGCTCCGAACTTATCCAAAGTCGCTGAGAAAATCATGGAGTCTTCTCCTGAGATTAAAGGCGTGGTGCAAAATATCCATACGGATGGTAATGTCGTGCTGGGGAAAACTTTTAAGACGCTGGCAGGACACTCCTCGATTGTCGATAAAATCTGCGGGCTTCATTTTAAAGTCTCTCCGGCGTCTTTTTTCCAAGTCAATCCGGCTCAAGCTGAGAATCTCTACAAACAAGCATTGGAATTTTGCCAGCTGAAAGGGGATGAGACGGTTCTAGATGCCTATTGCGGTGTTGGGACGCTTTCGCTGATTTTAGCTCCGCATGCTAAACTCGTGATTGGAGTCGAATGCGTGCCGGATGCGATCAACGATGCAGAAGAGAACGCCAAACGAAACCAGATCGAAAACACAACCTTCCACTGCGCGCAAGCTGAAAATTTCATCAGGACACTCTCAGCGATCGATGTTGCAGTTCTTAATCCTCCAAGAAAAGGGTGCGAGCCTGCTTTCTTAGAGAAGCTGCTTCAGTTAAAACCCAAGCGCATTGTCTATGTCTCGTGCGATCCTGCGACTCTTGCAAGAGATCTAGCACTACTTCAAAAAGAATACACCGTCAATACAGTCCAACCTTTTGACATGTTCCCTCAAACGGTCCATGTCGAGTCTATCGCAAGTATACAATTAAAGAACGATGGCTTATAGGTGAAAAAAAAGGAGACTGCTTATGTCTATCGTGAAAGTCATTGAAGTTCTTTGTGAAGGAAAAACGATTGAAGATGCGCTAAGCGCCGGTGTCAAAGAGGCGAGCAAGACCATCAAAAATATCAAGCAAATCGACGTGAAATGGATCCATGCTCATGTTGAAAATGACAAAATCACAAGCTACCGAGTGAACACAAAAATTAGCTTTGTCGTTGAGCACTAAAGTACTTTAGCTCATCATCATGAAGATACCGACTGCTATCAAGCAGATGGCAAAGTACTTTTTCAGTTTGTCTGAAGCGATACGATGCGTCATCCGAGCGCCAAAAGGTGCCGAGAGAAACGTGGTAATCGACAAGACAACAAATGCGGGTAGATAGATAAATCCCAGTGTATGCGGGTAAATGGTTTCGCCAAGTCCAAACACCAAATACGAAATCGCGCCACCGAGCGAAATAATAAATCCCGTCGCAGCGGCAGATCCCACAGCACCTCTCATCGGCATTTTAAATGCCACGAAAAGAGGCACCATCATGGTTCCTCCTCCGATCCCTAAGATATTGGAAAGAATGCTGATTCCAAAACCAGCTGCATTGAGAATCTTTGTCCCAGGTGTCATTTCTGTCTCGACTTCAGGCAGCGCACGTTGGCGGAAAAAATAGAGTCCTAAAATCACAGCAAAAATTCCGAAAACAATCTTTAACACTTCTGTCGATAAAAGATAGCTGATAAAAGCTCCGACTACACAACCTAAAATCAAACCAAGAAGCATCGTCTTGACAAGTTTCCAATCGACCTCTTTTTCTTTATGATGTGAATAAGTAGCCGAGATCGAATTAAAAACCATCGCAGCAAGCGATGTTCCCATTGCCAGCTGCATGATATCGACCATGGGAAACTTCATCATGGTAAAAACTAAGAGAAGGCAGGGGACTGTGACGATGCCGCCGCTCATGCCCAGCAGGCCAGCTAAAAAGCCAGCGCCGATTCCAATAAAAGCATAAAGAAATAGTGAGAGCGTAACCATAGGTCCCTCATACTTTAATTGCAGGAATGTTTCAAGCGGCGTAATGAGCTTGTGAACAAAACTTTGATTGGTTACAGCAAGAATATGATAGCCAACTTTCGAGATTTTTTGAGTCTACGGTTTATTTTAGTATGCACAATGATAGCATTTCTCAATGGCTGCACCTCCCCCAAGGCACCGGAAAAAACTGGTGAGTGGAGTTTGGTCGACATTGGCAGGGGACGTAAAATGTATCTGGAAAGCCAAGGCAAAGGCTGCCCTACCGTTGTCCTTGTCTCTGGCCGCTCAGATCGTTCTGATATTTGGAAAACGGCTAAATCGGGACTGGCTGTGTATCCCGCAGTTGCTAAGTTTGCCCGAGTTTGTATCTATGATCGTCCTGGAACTGTCACAGTTATTGGTACCAAAATAGAGCCAAGCCGTTCAACTTCGGTGCCTGAGCCGACAACGCCCAAGGATTGTGTAGACGATCTCCATGCATTGCTCACAGCTGCTAAAGTTCCTGGTCCTTATGTGCTGGTCGGACATTCCTATGGCGGTTTGATTGCTCGGTTGTATGCCAGTACCTATCCTAACGATGTTGTTGGTTTAGTCTTAATAGATACTCTGACTGAATTTCTGTATGACAACTTAACTCCAGAGCAGCAGACACTCTGGCTCCGTCTCAATAACAATTACTCACCTGATTTGGACCTCTATACAGTCCAAGAAAGGACAGACTTACTAAAAAGCTTTAAAGAACTTCGCACAAATCCAGCGCTACGTCCAATGCCCGCCATTGTACTCACTTCTGACCAGCCTTATGATTTTAAAGACTTGAGTGCCAAAGGCATTTTACCATCCGATACTCCGTCAGACTTCGGGGCCATTGTTTTTCAGGCTCATTTAGCCGGCCAAGCACGTTTAGCACAGCTTTTGCATGCCAACCAAATAACTGATACACACTCCGGACACTACATCAATACTGAGCAACCAGAGCTTGTCACCGACGCAATTAGGGAAGTCGTGGACAAAGTACGAGCAGAAAAAAAGTGTACCCAAAGAAAATCATGATCGACCCCCAGACAGAAAAGTTTTATCAGACGTTGCTAGCTCGAACCCCTAAAGGTGATCTCACGATTGCTCAGATCCGTTTTGGCATTGAAAAGCTAATGTCGGATTTCCCCGCCCAGTCTGATGTTCATTTCCAACTTTTAAGCATCGGTAAACTCTCGGCCGCTTGGGTCCATGCTCCAGGATGCACCCGTGAAAGAGTCATCCTTTTTTTCCACGGAGGAGGATTTATCTCCGGATCGCTTCATTCACATCAAGACTTGATCGGACGTCTAGCTAAGGCGACCGGCTGCGATGTTTTGGCCATCGACTATCGGCTAGCCCCAGAATATCCTTTTCCTGCAGCTTTAGAAGATGCGCTAATCGGTTATGAGTTCCTGCGGAAACAAAAAATTCCTGCTCACAACATCTTTGTTGCTGGATCATCGGCCGGTGGGGGATTGGCGTTAAGCCTGCTGCTCAAGCTTTTAGATCGAAAAGAGGTTCTGCCCGGAGCTGCCATCTGCATTAGCCCTTGGGTCGATCTTGCCATGACCGGCAAGACACTCCAGACAAATGAAGGGAAAGACCTGATTCATGCCAAAAACATCAAAGTAGCAGCTTCGATTTACCTCGCAGGTCATAATCCAAAGGATCCACTAGCTTCTCCTTTATATGGGAATTTGGAAGGACTTCCGCCACTTCTGATCCAGGTCGGGACAAGGGAAGTCTTTTTAGATGAGATTGAGCACTTTGCCAAGAAAGCCAAAGATTGCCACGTCCCAGTCCAGCTCCAGAAATTCGATGAAATGATGCACACCTGGCATCTCTTTGCTTCAGTGGTTCCCGAAGGTCAAAAAGCCTTTGAGAAGATCGGGGCATTCGTCAAAAAAGTAGCCAACTTATAAGTAGTTTTCAAAACACACATTAGGTTTTTCTTGAAGAGTGAGCCTTTATTTCATATAATTTATTGGCATTCAATGCATGGCACACAGTCTCTGTAAATTGTGATTATCGCTGCGGTGTTGATAATAAATACCAACTGTTGGTATCCTTTAAAATAAGGACAAAGTTTAATGGGAAACCCCAATATTTGGACGATTATGCTTTCCCGCAAGGCAGGAAACCAGAGGGAAGAGCTTCCTTCCAAAATACGGGCCCGTTTAGACCTTCTCCAGAAGAATATGGAACTTTCAGGGCCAATACAAAAATCGTGGCAAAATTTTAGTTCTCTGAAAAAGACAAGATGTATTTTCGAGGATTCTTATCATTGCCACGTAAAAAAGGGAAGACCAACATACGTGGCTTGCTGGAGGATCTTGAGCAAAAAAGATAAACTAATAGAGGTGTTTTATGTCGGCACACACGAAAACGCGCCATACTAGAAGAAGCAGCGGAAGGAGAGATATGTCAATCTCTTGGAGGGAAGCTGCTAAAAGGGATATTAGAAAGCATTCGGAGGGAGGTCAGATGCTTAGAGGATGCCGCTTTAAAAATAATGTCTCTCAAAAAGCTCTTGCAAAGGGATTAAAGATCTCGCAACATCACATTAGTGAAATGGAAAATGGAAAAAGACCGATCGGAAAAGAAATGGCCCGCCGTCTTGCCGAGTTTTTCAAAACCGATTACCGTTTGTTTCTTTGAACTACTCTTGCCTAAAGGCAGAGAGTCCTGCTTCAGGGCCCTTATTTCAGGATTTTTACCTCCAGGTCTGTTGGTTCCTAACCACCAGTTGTTTCTGGCGATTATTCAGAACAACGTCTGATAATTGATCTTATGTTGGCTTCCAGGGTGAAAGTTCAATCATGAGATCGATAATTACCCACGGCGCTTTCAACATACGATTTGAGAAGCAGAAGTTGATCACGTATACGTAAGGTATTATCTTTATTGTCGTAGTCATTACTATGATTTTCAATGTCCGCCAAATTGAACGACTGAATTTTCTCTTCTACTTCTTTTAGTTTTGCCTCTATCTGAGGTTGTTTTAATCTCAGCCAGTTTTTCTCAGTTTTTGCTTTGAGCCTAATTTCAGTTTCCATCAGGTCCACTTGTTTAGCGTTATAAACCCTCGACCATCCGAAGCTCGATCCGACGATTGCACCGAGTGCTGCACCGATAAGGACCGTTTTATAAGATCCTGACTTCAGGAAAGTTAAAATGGCTGCCGCACCTGCCGCAAGGACAGCTGAAAAAAGCATCGAGTAAATATAGTCTTGATTGGTCTTAGGGACAAGATTAGGAACCAATGCGTCTTTGCACATTTGCACAATCCCTTTATGGTCCACATCTAACAATGTGATATAGCTACAATCTTTAACCCCAATCACCTCACCAATGGGCCTTGTCGCTTGCTCAACAAATTCTCGATCATTTCTAGGTACCCACATACCTTTAAAGTCACATCCCATCATGCTCATAAAACACGCTCCGTTAAATATTTTAACACAGAATCTAACGCAATATTTTATTTAGATCCAGAGGATTCAAATTCATTTAAGTGCTCCTCAAAAAGATTCATTAAGGGGCTTTGAAAATCAATTCGAATGTTTAGAACTTCCAGTATTTTTAATAAAGAGCTGACTTTAACGGTTATTTTTCCCTTTTCAAGATCGAACACGACCGTTTTTCCAAGACCTGCCAAATGAGCTAATTCTTTTTGGGTTAATCCACTTTTCTTTCGATGAAACCGAATTAGCTGGCCCACGGTCTTTGCAGTGGAAAATCTCATGATATTTACCGCTCTATCAGTAATTCCACCAGTTTTATCTATTTAAATCTAGTCATACGACAAAAAACATCAATTATTACTGCTATAACGGTATTTTTAAAAAAATTTCATCATAACTATCTGTGTATGAGTTGATTGCACATCCACTAAACATAGAAAGAAGGCTGCCCGTAGAAGTGGACACCTGCTTGCGTCGGAAGATAGCGTCCTGTTAGGTAGAATCCCGCTCCAAAACTTAATAAAATACCGACAAGATTACAGACTGCCACTGCTAGTTTAGCTTGCTTATCATCAGAAAAATAAGACCTGATAACCCTCTTTTTATTCGTGGTAAGCCTGCGCATAAACATACAAGAAAGACTACCTCCAAAGATTTGTAGTGAAAAACGTGTCCAGGGACTCATCAGTGAAGAGACAATCTGGAAGATCACGTTGTCCCCTAGAACTTTGACATGCTCAGGGAAAGTGGCCAGCAGTTTGCTGATATCTAACCACTTCAGATAGACTTTATCGATCACGACTTCACTAAGAGCAATCACAACAGACGGCAGGCTCGAGGAAAAGGTCGCCGTTCTAAAACATACTTCTACTCCTGTACTCATATTTACCACCCTATTTGAAAAAATAACGAGTCATTATCCAAAAGGTTAATTTTGAAATCAACACAATCACGGCCCTTTCGGCGCTTGAGAATAAAATAATTACAAGCTAGACTGTATAACTTATGTTAAAAAAATCGTCACTTCTCATCCAGGTCCTGATCGCAATAGCCCTAGCCTTGCTTATTGGAGGGTTATCCAGACCAGATTCTGAGCTTTTTGGAATCCCCTATATTAAGTTTTTTGGTTTCCTAGGCCAGCTATTCCTTAACGCTTTGACTCTTTTAGTCGTCCCGCTCGTTGGATCTTCGATTGTCAGCGGCATCAGCCAGATGGGCAAAGACAAGTCTTTTGGCCGTCTAGGTGCAAAAACTTTTTTTTTCTATATTTTAACAACCTTTCTAGCCGTCATAACAGGTCTTCTCTTTGTCAACCTGATTAAGCCAGGGTCTTTCATGGCAGGCGCTACAGAAACACTCGCAGCTCCTGCGCTTGCCGTAACTCCCCCAACCCATATGGAAGCCATCGGCCAGGTCGTCATGAAGCTCATTCCGGTTAATATCTTTGAAGCAGCCTCTCAAGGTAACATGCTCGGGATCATCTTCTTTGCCATTCTTTTTGGATTTGCCTTAGCCAAAATCGAAAGCACAGCTTCCGATACCGTCATGAACATGGTTAAAGGTATCTTCCACACCTTGATGAAGATGACCCACTTCCTGATGCGTATAATGCCTTTTGGAGTTTTTTTTCTCGTTGCCAAGGCCATTTCTATCCGAGGTCTTGAAAGCCTCGGAGGACTGGGATATTTTCTCCTGACTGTACTTCTTGGCCTTGCGACATTTATGTTCGTGATCCTGCCACTCTTGATGTTCTTTATGGGCTTGAACCCTTTGCGGCATATTCGAGCAATGGCACCCGCTCTTGTCACTGCTTTTTCAACCAGTTCATCAGCTGCAACTTTACCCATTACAATGGACTGCGTTGAAAAAAGAGCTGGCGTTTCTAACCGGATCTGCAGCTTCGTCGTCCCTCTTGGAACCTCAGTCAATCTTGCTGGATCTGCGCTTTATGAGTGCGTTGCGGTTCTTTTCATTGCTCAGATCATTGGATTTGAAATGACGATCATCCACCAGGCCATTGTCGTCATTTTATCCTTGCTTACTTCTATGGGAGTCGCAGCGATACCTTCTGCCAGCTTAGTTGCGATTTTGATTATCTTAAACGCCATGGGTTTTCCTGCAGAAGGTCTTGCTCTAATCTTACCGGTAGATCGAATCTTAGATATGTGCCGCACGACAACGAACGTCTTTAGCGATGCTACTTGTGCAGTCTTAGTGGCTCATACAGAAGGCGAAAAGGTTCTAGAGACTCGTAATTAGTGGCTTATTCCCTTAATAACGTTTTTAGTTCATTTTTTACCTAAATTTCGTTTAAAATCGCTTTCATGCAAATACCTGGCATTAGAGATTTTTTCACTTCCAGTGGCAATTACTTTTTTGAATCATCTTGGAAAGGAAAAGCCGTCCAGCTGCTTTTCGCTACTTCTATTCTTACATTGATTTATTTGGTTGCGTTCCGAAAAAAGCCTCAAAACCCAGACATTTCATCTACAAGCCTCTCTAAAAATCTCTCCAAAAACCTCTGTGGTAGAGCGCACCCCAACCCAAAACTGATAAAAAAACGTTTCCAAGCCGCTCTTTCTTATTTTAAAAATCAACCTATTCCGCCTACCTACACTCATGGAAAGTTCCAACAATTATTGTCTAAGAATTATCCGTTTCCTCCTAAAGTTATTGTGACAGGCAACCTAGATCTAAAAAATTCTAATATAGAAACACTCCCCGCTGGCCTTGAGGTTAGAGGCAACCTTTGTCTTGAGGGTTGTATAAATTTGAAATCTCTGCCTGAAGGGCTAAAAGTTGAAGGCAATCTTTATCTGAGCGGTCGCGTGCAATCTACACCCACGGGACTCATAGTTAAGAGCAATCTTTTGAGATCACTGCCAGAGGGGCTAGAAGTTGGTGGTGATCTACATCTTTTTTCATGCACAAATTTGATCTCACTACCTCGAGGACTGAAAGTGGGAGGATGTCTAAATCTGACTGGATGTACAAACTTAATCTCTTTTCCTGAGGAGGAGCTAGCGGTTGGAGGCGATCTCCTTCTCAATGGTTGCATAAAATTGGACTCATTGCCCTACCCTTTGAAAGTTGGAGGCAGTCTGATTCTTTCTGGGAATACAAATTTAAGACTTTTGCCTGTGGTATTACTGGTTGGAGGCAATTTGGATATTATTGAGTGTCCAAGTTTGGCGTTCTTACCATTACGACTGGAGGTTGGGGGCCATCTGGAACTTTGTGAATGCAGCAATTTGCTAGTATTGTCAGAGAGACTGATATTTGATGACAATTTAGCATATTTATATTGTCGGCCTCAGAGTTTGCCATTGGTCGTTAGAGGCGATCTGAAAATTTCTGCTTGCCATAGCTTGGTATTACTACCTCAGGAATTGAATATTGGAGGCAATGTAAGTCTTGCTTTCTGCTCAAGTTTGACTTCACTCCCATCCTGGATTACAACTTTAGGTCCACGAACTGATGGAAACACTCGAGTGGTTAGTCTAGAGGATACAGGCCTTTCCGATGTCATTATTGAAAGACTTCGTCAAACTCCTGCTCCTGGCATGCAATTTAACTTTTCTCATCCAGCAACTATTCCAAAAGTAGAATTTCCTAATCTGGAAACTGCTCTAGCTTTTTGGGGTATGGAAGCCAAAGAAGAAAAGCTTGAAAATCAACCAGAGGTTATACATTTCTTGGCTCGACTTACAGAAACAGATGAGTACAAAAACCTTCATACACAGCCGCATTTGGCTGGCAGGGTTCTTGAAGCTTTTCGTCAGATAGCTCAAGATACTGAAATCAAAGCAAATGGCTGTGAATTGATCCACACTGGTTTGGCTCGATGTAATGACTCGGCCATTTCAATATTAGAAAGTATTGAATTAATGATTCTTGTTAAGAAGATTAACAACATTAAAAATACAGAACATCCCACTGAAAAACTCAGGAAATTAGGAAAAAGTTTTTTACTCTTGGAAATGGTAAAAGCTAAAGCAAAATGCCACAAAAAGAACTTGCCTTGGGTCGATGAGGCTGAGGTGAGCCTAGCTTTCCAATTTGGCCTACTTAATCGATTCGACCTCCCTATCAAAACTCACATGATATCTATACGATCGGCTCTGATCACCAGAGCTCAGCTACAGGTATTTGGCGATGAAATCGAGCAAGCGTATACCGATGAAAAATTAGAGGCGTTCTTGAAGACTTGGAGTCCCTGGGAAGAGTTTCAAAGGCAGTCTAACCCGGTGTTTGCCAGAAAGACTGAAGCATTGACCCGTCTTCGTCAGATAGAAGCTCTTGATGATAAGCTCACAGGCAAGTTTGAAGCTAAAGCAGAGATACTGCAATTTAATTTGGATAAGGCCTTGCAAAGATATCCCGTGGATCAAGAGCCCATTGCACTCTGTAGTTTTCTCGATTGGGCTGAAGTCGATCTATTCAAAAAGATTACCTTCCGTGTAGTTATTTTACTTGAGAAATTTGAAGACATCCGTGGTACTGATCAGTATATCATGACAAAAGATCTATTAAGCAGATTGAACTCTTATTTTGATCAAAAAAAGGAGCAAGTGATTGTTGGTTCACCGGCAGAACTTCATCTGAAAGAGCAATTTAAAGCGAGCGTCGATAAAATCATCGATGCCTCTCGCGATTGTATCGACCAGATGGTGTTACAGTTGCAAGAGCTCATGCTTAACTACATGGCAGATGATTTTACAGCGATACAAAGCGGCGATCAGCAACAAGGACGTCTGTTGTTTAGGGCCGGTCATGAACTCTGCAAATACAGAATGAATTTATTAAAAGAGATTTGCATTCGCCAAAATTGTCATGAAGAGCATGTGGCAGATCTAGAGCTTGCGATCCTGAAAGAACTATCTTCTGCTCTTGATGATATAGTGGAGATGCAAGGCTCCATTTTTAAAATTGGTACGCCGTACATACGTTTGCTTGACAATGTGCATGAAAGAGCTTACCAAGTTCTGCGTGAGTTTTTGAATGAATACAAGCCCCTTGAGTATTTACTCAAACAACTAAAAACTCCCCATGGCTGCATGAATAATCTAAGGAACGAATTACATACATGGGCTTTGACACATTATGGCATTGACGAAGAAGATGAGGATCACCCTGCAGAAACCGATATGAATCCCCGCCTTGTGGAAAACTACAACCCGGATAAATTCTCTGATTTTATCAACGCTGGAGAATGGACTTTAGCAGCTACTTTTTTGCTTTTGGAAGCAAGAGGCCTTATAACACAAAAAGTTTAACTCACGATCACGGGGATGACAACAAGCTCATCACCATCGAGATCTTCCATAGAGACTGAGAAAGTGTTATAGAATGATGCTTGAGGGATATAAAGCAGCCGTTTGACAACAGAATACGGCAAAACAACCTCATCGACTTCTTTAAATCCTTTCGCTTTCAGACCTTTTAAAACCGATCGATGTTTTTTATAAGAAACAATCGAATCAATCGCACTTGGAATCGATAGAGGCCAGCAAAAGAAGCTGACAATTCTCCAGCCAACCCCTCGGGCTATAGAGGCTTTATGGAACTTCCAGGCAACGTCTTTAGGTCGATCTGATTTCTGAGCTGTGCTGGCCATCGAAATTGCATACGAATGATCACCCTGATTTTGGATCGTCACTTCGACAGGCACATACCCCTTATCAACTAAATCAACTCTCAAAATATGTTTGCTTTCCTCAGCAGAATAAACCCTTGCAGAGACCTGAAGCTTTTTATCTTCCAGGGTTAAGTTATGGGTAAAATTGACAGGCACAGAGGCTGGATTCCACACAGCGCTCATCAAAACTGCACAACCTAACATCCCATAGATAAAACTCTTCAATTTCATTTATAACCTCGTTGGTTAATTTTACATTATTTAAGAATTGAACAAAAACTAAGTTTTTAATTTAATTAATCCTTAACCAGGTATTTTACAGCAGGTTAGATTTATTAGAGAATTTTTTTAGATCAGTTGATTTTTTAGTTGCTATTGGACTAGCATAGGACATCTTTAAAACCAGGAGGATCCCTTGAGTACGATTTTTACAAGTTGCATGAATGCCGTTCGCAATGCTCCACAAGGCTCAGCAGTCGATATCCCTTGGGGGTGGATGGAAGAGCATCAGCTGACAGAAAGCTCGGTGATCTTTCCCAAAGTTGATTGGGATAATGAAGATAAAATTACCCAGACAGCTGCACGGCTTTTCTTTGCCGTGATCTTGCCTAGAATTGCCAAACCGTTTGGGTATGCCAATTTAAGCCTGGGTCTTATCCACTCCATCTGGTGTGTGATGAATATCCAAAAAATCCGTGATAAAGTAGACAATTGCGGCCCTCAAGATATCGAAAACGCCCTGATGAGGCTTTTCACTGGAGCTTATGACTTGGGTATTGCTTATATCCTCTACTCTTCTCTGTTAAATACGATCTATGCAAAAGCAATCCTCGTGCTCACTGTTGCACTTTTTCCTGCTTATCCGATTCAGCTCCACCACCTGATCTTTCAAAAGGCCAAACATAAAATCG
Source organism: Chlamydiota bacterium (assembly GCA_013286675.1). GTDB lineage: Bacteria > Chlamydiota > Chlamydiia > Chlamydiales > Rhabdochlamydiaceae > PALSA-1444. Next base: position 1,519 of record JABDFE010000013.1, on the reverse strand, counting down.
AAGAAACGAAAAATGAAGGCGAAAAAAAGAACGAAATTATTAATCATCACGATCTACAAGTCGGTTGCCTAATCAAGCAGTTCTGCACTGGATTGGTAGAAGCATTTGCTCCTGTGCCTCCTGAGACACCTAAAAAATTTGCTGAGCGTGCATGGGCTATACCTCAAGCCTTGGGAATATTTGGAAGCATTTCTTATGCGACTCTTCGAAGACTTTCTACAGAAGAGGATAAGTCCAAATAGCTTGCTGAGCAGCAGCCTGCTGAAAGTACATCGGAAAGCCATCCAGGCATCTGCAGTGTTTTTCGCGGGCTGTTTTTAGAAACTCCGTCTCATCGAGAGCAATGTCCATCACCGTTCTGCCCTCTTGAATATTCTCAGTTAAAACCGGCATGGGTGATGTTGTCGCATTGACCAGAATGTCATACGAGGGGATTTTTTCACTCCAATTACAACCTAAGTGACGAGCAAGCTGCTCTGCTTTCGAAGAAGTCCGATTGACAATCACGACTTTGCCTCCCCTTTGATGTGCGCTATAACCGATTGCTCTAGCCGATCCTCCTGCTCCAAGCACGACTACAGTCTTATTCTTGACATTTCCCAAAACATCAACCGCTGCATTTCCATCGGTATTAGCCCCATAAACTTGACCGTCTTTAAACGTCAGAGTATTGACAGCGCCCATCGCTTTAGCTTCTGGATCTAAAACATCAACATAGGGAAGAACTGCTTCTTTTAACGGAGCTGTCACGCTAAGACCTGCAAAAGGCAGTTTCTTTACTGTCTCAAAAAATTCAGCCAGCTCATCAGATTTAACGACCATCTTCACATACACAGCGTTTTTCTCAGCCTTCCTGAAAGCGTCATTATGAAAAAGATGGCCAATACTCCGAAACACCGGATCGCCGATCAGTCCATAGATCTTAGTTTCCGAATTGAGCGCTCTGAACTGATAAATCTCGCATAACTGATCGACTAAAAGCTGTCCTGGCGCATTTTTATCTTCTTCCACTAGCGGCGCATACATCATCGGCACCTGAAAGATCGGAGCGCAGATCCTAGTTATGGTTCCAAGATCTCCCATGCATAGTCCGATAATTCCAGGATGCCGTTTGAGAAACTCGAGCATCCTGAGGCTATCGAGTGTTGATGTAGCCATCGTAGCGATTTTGTAAAAATGGGCTTTTGGATGCTTCATCTGGAGGATTTTGAGAATGGCTTCCAAATTGGGCGTCTCTTCAAAGTTATGGTACGAAACAATCACATCTCCCGGAGGAAGAACAGGGGTTTTCCAATCAACATCAATATACCGAGCTCTTCCCTGCTGATAAATGGTTTTATGGGTTCCATGATTAAGCTCTAAAAAATCGGCTTTCTCAGTAAGAAAAAGCTGTTTGGCGGGAGCACAAAGTTTCACTTAATACCTCTCATTGGACCTATCATGCACTATACCTTCCAAAAAACGAAATAGGTTCAAATTCATGTACATCCGTATAATCTTGAGAAACAAGGAGAAAAAA
>JABDFE010000012.1 GCA_013286675.1 Chlamydiota bacterium | reverse complement strand
TGGAGAGCGGAACATACTCCAGAGAGTAGGGCCCGGGGTGGGGTGACAAAGTGGCTCGAAAGGGCGATTTTGGTAAGGCGGGAAGTTTTGCAACTACCTCGAAAGATCCTGCATTGCAATTAATTAAGTTTTGCTCGAAACTTTCACAATATTGGAAATATGCACGCAATCAAAAAAGAGGTAAAATAGAAGAGCCCTTACCTAACAAATCCTTCACAAAGGGTGAATTCTTTTTAAGATGAACTTACAAAAACTCATAAAACAGCTGAATTTTTTAAGCAAAGCACTCGTGCTATTCTTGGTTGTGCTTTCGTCGTGTCATAAAAATTCCCCTCCTTCCAATCAACAAAAACTCCGCACATGCATCTCCTCTGATATCAGTTCATTCGACCCTAGAAAAGGGGTCGATATGGCAACCCAAGGCGTCATCAGGATGTTGTTTGCAGGGCTTGTCTATCTCGACCAGAACCTTGTCCCTCAGTTAGATCTAGCGAGCTCTTACCGCGTTTCAGATGATTTTAAAACATATGTCTTCTTCCTAAAAGAAAGCCGCTGGTCAGATGGATCGCTCATTACTGCCCAGGATTTCGTAGAAACGTGGAAGACTGCCCTTACGCCTGCGTATTCTTCGCCTAACACCAATCTCTTCCATTTTATTAAAAATGCCAAAAAGGCCTACCTGGGAACAACCTCTCTTGATCAGCTCGGAGTCAAAGCGTTGGATGATAAAACCCTCTCCATTGAGCTTGAAAAACCTAACCAACATTTTTTAAACGTCTTGATCAATTCCGTCTTTTCGCCTGTTCATACAAGCATGCGGTACAACCGTATCGATTTTAATCATCTCGTGACTTCAGGCCCTTTCACATTGAAAAAATACCTCCTTCAAAACCAAATCATCCTCAATAAAAACCCCCATTACTGGGATGCCGATAAAATTCAATTGGACGAAATCGATTATTTTATTATCAAAGACCAGGCCACAGCCCTTCTCATGTTTGAGAAAAAAGAAATCGAATGGCTAGGCGATCCTCTGATCAAAATCTCCTCCGACGCGATTCCCGCCCTCCGGGCAAAAGGCCTTCTCCACTCTGTGCAAGGAGCAGGAACGCAATGGCTCTTTTTCAATACAAAGAAATTTCCCTATAATAATGCCAATATTCGAAAAGCTTTATCTTTAGCCATAGACAGACAGAAAATCTTGGTCGATGTCATGAATTTCGACCATCCAACACTACCTCTTGGATTAATCCCTAAAATTTTAAAAAAGGAAAAGTGGCACCCGTGGTTCCAAGATAACGATGTCATCCAAGCAAAAGAGTGTTTTGCCAAAGGATTGAAGGAGATGGGGATCACTGCTCAAGAGTTTCCGACAATCACCATCAATTTTGCGACAAATGCCCTCTGGTCAAAAGTCCTTCAGGCCATTCAACAAATGTGGATCGAAAATTTAGGCGTCAAAGTCCAAAATGAAGGGACTGATTCTGGGATTTTTATTGCCAAATTTGCAAACCAAGAGTTTGATATCGCCCGCATGGGATGGGTGATGCAATACGACGATCTTGTCAATTTACTCGAGATTTTCAAATTTAAAAATATTCAGCCAAATTTTACCGGCTGGGAAAATTCTGAATATATCCGTCATACCGAAGCGATACTTTCAAGTTCTGAAAAAGAGAGATGGGAGCACGTCGAAGCAGCCGAAAAGATTTTCTTTGATGAACTTCCTTCTATCCCAGTAATGGACGCAACAGCCATCTATCTCCAACAGCCGTATGTGAAAGGAGTCCATGTGAATTATCTATTCCAAATCGACTTCCGCTGGGCTTCAGTGGAAGACTCTTAAGAACCTCAGTTTTGGGTTGCTTTCATAAAGTCTTACCCCCATCTTTCGGGCGCTTTTTAAAGATTTTTCGGACACTATAGGCACCTTACGGCTATCAGTGCCCGAAAAATTTTTAAAAATTACCTCGAAATCTGGGGCAATCCTTCATAAAATCAACCCAAAACTGAGGTTAAGAAAGCTTACTCGCTGCGAGCTGGGTATACTGCGACTTTTCAAAAAGAGTGAAAAATGCCAAGAAGGCGCCTTGAATTTGAACCAGGCTTCGCCGGCGCCGAAGCAGATCAACTTGAATAAGTTGATCGATACAGGCGGGTCTCAAATTCAACGGCTGTCCGACGCCGGCAGATTCACTCTTTTTGAATGGTCGTAGTATACTTCGCCCGCGTTGAAAGAAGATCTCACGAATGGCCCTGAATACATCTGCCCGATTCCTAAGCTGTATCCGTACTCTTCATACCGTTTAAATTGTTCAGGAGTGACAAACGATTTGACCATCAATTTCCGAAGGTCCGCCTGCAGATAGTGGCCAATGGTCACAATATCGCATCCAGCACCCTTGAGATCCCTGAGAGTCTCTAAAACCTGCTCTTCCGTTTCACCAAGCCCCACCATCAAGCCTGATTTGACAAAGGACGACTTGCCAGACTCCTTTGCATACTTCAAAACCAAGAGCGTCCGATCATAGGTTGCCTTATGGCGCACCCTCGGCGTCATGGCTCTGACTGTCTCGACATTGTGATTGAAGACTTCGGGCTTTTCATTCAAAACCAAATCGATTGCAGGTAGATTTCCATTGAAATCAGACGTCAACACTTCAATCGTACAACCCTCATTTTTTTCTCTGACACAGCGGATAATTTCTGCCATATGGGCAGCTCCTCCATCTGGGAGGTCATCTCTTGCAACCATGGTAATCACCACGTGCTTCAATCCCAATTCCTGGACAGATAGTGCAATTCTTTCCGGCTCGTCTTGCTCAGGAGCCAGCGGCTGCTTGGTAAAGTCGATATCGCAAAATCCGCAATTGCGTGTGCAGGCGCTTCCCAGCGCTAAAAAAGTCGCCGTTTTATTGGAATAACAATGCAATCGATTCGGGCATTTGGCTTCTTCGCAGACCGTATTCAGACGATATTTTTTAACAATCGCATCGGTTTTAAAAAGGCTGCCCCCGCGAGGAATTTGTCTGTGTAGCCATGAAGGAAACCTTCCATGACCCTCTTCGGGATTTTCAGGCAATTGATTAAGGATTTTCAACTTCATTTCTTAACCTTTGGTGGCATATGGAGCGGCATATCCATTGCCATCAGCCCTGCTTCAAGGAGCGCTTCAGGAAGCGTAGGATGGGCATGGATGGTATCAGTCAGACAGCCGATCGTCAGTTCATTGGCAATCGCTAGCGTCATCTCTGCGATCAAAGAAGCAGCTTCATAACCGACGACTTGCGCCCCTAGAATCTGCCCTGTTTTCTTATCGATGACAACCTGGGAAAAACCCTCGGTGTCCATCGTTGCAATCGATTTACCTAAAACCTGAAATGGAAATTTTCCTGTACCGACGGTATACCCTTTTTCAATTGCTTCTTCTTGAGTGAGTCCGACCATTGCAATTTCAGGAGAGGTGAAAATCACCGCAGGCACCGCATTATAATGCATCACTGCCTCTCCACCTGTGGCATTGATTGCAGCGGTAATTCCTTGGTGGGCAGCAACATGCGCGAGCATCAATTTACCTGTGACATCGCCAACCGCATAGATCCCCGGCACATTCGTCTCCATTTTGTCACCTACCTCGATGACGCCTCTATCGGAAATCAGCACACCGGCATTTTGCAGTCCCATGCCCTGTGAAACGACTTTTCTTCCAATGGCGACTAAAGCAGCATCCGCCTCAATTGGACTCTTATCTTTCACGCGTATAGAGACACCACTTCCTGTTTTATCAATCCCCTCGACCATTACCCCAGTTTGAATATCTATCCCTTTTTTCTTGAAAGCAGCCGTCAAGATATCTGAAATCGCTTTCCCTTGCAGCGAGACAATCATCGGGAGTGCCTCTAAAAGAATCACCTTCACACCAAGCTCTGCATAAAGAGAAGCAAACTCACAACCGATGTAGCCACCGCCGATAATAGCTAATGTTTTTGGCAGCTCGGTCATCTCAAGAATCGTCGTTGAATTGTATATCTTCTGCCCAATACTACCATAGGGATCGCACGGAAATGCTTTGACATCCATCGGTTCAGATCCCGACGCGATGATGATATTTTCACCTTGGAGCATGACGTTGTCTTGGCCTTTGACTTTGATCTCTTTAGGACCTGTAAATTCAGCAGCTCCTCGAACGATCGTCACACCATGCGACTTAATCAATCCCTCTAAACCCTTGCGAATCTTAGAAATAACGCCATCTTTCCGCTCTTTCATTTTAGCGTAATCAATCGAAATCGATCCGATAGTAATGCCAAAATCAGCTGCATGCTTAATTTTTTCCAAAATATGCGAGTTGGCGATCATAGTTTTTGTAGGAATACACCCAACGTTAAGGCATGTGCCGCCAAGGTCGCCTTTTTCAATCAGGGCTACTTTTTTTCCTAATTGCGCTCCTTTAATGGCAGCCACATATCCGCCTGTCCCAGCTCCGATGACAATCAAATCATAATATTGTTTTTCGGCCATACTCATCCTTGTTTGGCTGATCCTTATCCACAAATTTCGTTTCCATAGGGGGCTGCAGCTTTGCCATATGGATCCTCTGTCTTACCCATAGCTGCTTTCAGCTATGGGCTTCGCCATTCGGACCGCCCAGACTTCCATCTGGGCTTCCATCTGGCTTTGCCTCGCCTCCCTCTAGAAACGGAATTTGTGGATAAGGATCAGCCTTTTTGGTCGATTCTAGCAAAGAATGAGGTAAAAAAACATCGAAAGTTGTACGATAAAAATATACCGCTATCGGCCTCAAACTTTGAATTTGGACTAGCTGCGACTTTGCCTAATCGATCCTCCTCGTCACCCTTCCCACGAGGGGAAGGGCATCCTCGTTCGGAGCGCAAAGCTTCGATCAGGCTTTGTCTCGCAGAGTCCAAATTCAAAGTTTGAGGCCGATAAGCGGTACACGAGGTTGGAAAACATATGAAGCCTGTAGATCGTCAAAAAATTTGCCCTAATTGTGATGGAAGAGTGGATTACGAAGCCTCTCAATGCACCTATTGTTTTGCCGCTTTGCAGGTAGATAACTCGGCTCCTAAGCTTTTTACCCCCCCAATACCCTCTCCGGATAGCCTTACAAGCCTTTATACCCCTCCCTATTCTTCTAAACCACCAGAACCTACCCCCAAGACAACCCCTATCTACGCTGAAAAAGATGGCAGTGCTGTGATAGATAGAACAGAAGCCTCTGAGACTAAGAGCTTTTGGCCTCTTCTTTCCCTGGTCCTTGCGGGCAACCTTTTAACACTAAGTATCTTACAATTCTTCTTCTCTGATCATGGAATTGTCCGTTTAGAGATCAATGGAAGCTATTGGTTCTTGATGCTTTTGGCTTCACTACCCTTATTCTATTTTGGGTTTAAACAATCTCCTCGAGAATAAGCTGTAACCCCTTCGAACAGAATGGGTTGGGCTTTTTTCAATATTTTTCATTAATTCATACTATTAATTTGGCTATTGTGTTAAAATATTAATAAACAAAAACTAATACTATGACATACAGAACAGCGACTTTTACATGTACCAATCCTAGGGAGCCGATGATGGTGTCCCAAGTCACCTTAGACCTTACCCCAGCCGACAAAGAGACTACCAAAAAGGCAGCTCAAGTCATGACTAAAATCATCAAAAAAATAGTCACCATATTACAGAACACACCTGGAAATGAAGACAATTACAACAGCTTCATGGCTTGTAAAGAATTCAAAGTCTCTTTTGAGCTGCCAGAGAATAACAATAATCTCTTCTTATACATCTTCTATACTTATACTAAAGATACAAACGAATTCCCCCTCTCTGAAGGTACAATCGACTTCACTCTCACTGCCAATACTAGTAAATTGCTAAAGAAGTCCCTCACTCCACTTGCTACCTCTACCAAGGCTTCAGCGACTCGTAATGATTCTACAACTCTACCAACACGCAGCCAGGAAGAATTGCTCTTGCAGAGCACATTTACACAACTACAGGCTTCTGACAATCCGCTACGTCCGGGCACAACAACTGACAATAAGTCTCGTACTACAGATGCCAGCTCGACCAAAGTTTCAGCAACACGTAATGATTCTACGACTCTACCAACACTAGATCAGCAAAAACATCTCTTGGAACCTCTAACACGAAAAGCTAAGTCTTCTAATCCTGACACAATTGGGAATAAGTCTCGTGTTAGTTTACCTACGACTCCCTCTACTTCACCTCTACTTCCATCCGAGAAAAAGCCTCAAGTTGCTGAAACTTCTCATCATTTTATTTATCGATTTTTTGCAGCGCTTTTCAATTGGATTGCGAGCTTCTTTTACGATTCCTCTGAAGAGCCTAAAGCCGATACTACCGATGTAGAACAAGGACAATCCAAGGCTGGCCAACGCTCAACCTCTGGCTCGAAAGCTCAAACAAAAACGACTGGAACCGAGAAAGTTGTTGCCTCTATCCGCGGTCTCAGCAATGGAAATAATATCTGCTTTATCAATGCTATCTTCCAAGCTCTGATGAACACGTCAGAAGAAATGATTAACGTTATAATCAATGCCCATGATGCAAAAATCCAAAGACAGCACAAAGAAATTGAAGACCTTGAAAGCGAAATCTCAACTGAAGAAAGCTCTTATTTCTTGCCTATCTGGAACTCCCCTAAAAGAGCTCGACTGCAAACATTGGAAGCATCTAGAGAGGCTTCTATTACCCTCAATCAAGCCTTAGGATTGTATAACACAACTCAAGACATGGTCTGGCTAAATGCGCTTCGGGGATTTGATTCAGCTTGGAGCAGATGGAGTCAACAAGATGCGAGAGAATTGCTGGATAAGATTTTTGATCCTGTACTGGAGCCCCTAACAGGTGGTCTAGGTAAAAATGGTCTGCCTAGTCTGGATATCATTCCTGAAAACATCGACCCTAACCTGAAAACATCTTTGAGCCGATTTTTTCCTAAATTCGGAATCAGAAAACAATGGGTCCTAGAAAGCGAAGACAGCAATTTGAAAAATGTTACTCAATTACCTGATGGTATTCACGAAGAAGTGAATATCGACCCAATCCCTAGGTTTGAAATACCTAATGATCCTACAACACTGCAAGATGTAGTGACTACAGGGTTAACAATGCAGCAGAAACAATTAGACGATACTGCTGTGTACGAAATAAATGGAAAAAAAGGAACTTGTCGAATCGCTCAGGAGTGCCTTGTCATTCAATCAATAGAAGGCAATGCTCCAGAATATATCCCTCTCCAGCTGAAGAGATTTAACGATGATCTATCCAAAAATGAAACAGAGATCATCATGCCAGAAAACAACAGGATCACACTCATTGTTAATGGACAAGACGTCGATTATGAGATTCACACGCTTGTTATGCATGAGGGAGAATACCTAAGCGGCGGACACTATTTTTCTTATGTGAGAAAAAATAACGGTTGGGTCGAAGCTAACGACAGCCGCGTAATTCCATTAACTGAACTTCCTGAGACTGTCGAAAAACAAGTCTACATGATCTTCTTAAAAAGAGTCGATAGAGAAGTTATCTAACCTTCTTGCCTAAGTTCTAATTCCGGCATGAGTGAGAGATTCGTGCGGAAGCTTTCATGCTCCAAGGTTATTTCCTCAGGCATTTCTCGAGATTTTTCATCTGTTGGCGGTGTCATATCTGGCACCATCATCTTAAATTTAAAGAGCGCATGAGCAATCTCAGTTTTGAGGTTAGCACTAAACGCATCAAAAAGCAGGAATGCTTCGTGTTTAAATTCTAAGAGTGGATCTTTCTGACCGACAACTCTTAAATGAACCTCTGTTCTTAAGTGGTCGATATTCAGCAGGTGCTCTTGCCAGAGTCGGTCGATACTGCGGATTAAGACGCTGCGGACAACTTCTGTGAGGATCCCTTCTGCATCTAATCTTTCGGCATTGGCAGGAGCCCCCCTTTGGACAGCTTCGATCACCTCATTTTCATGAGCGATCTTATGACGGAAAGACGTGACGACTTTATCGATTGCTGCATTTTCAATATCGGTCAGTTGAAGATAATCGTTATCGAATTCCTGAGCTTCAAACGTGACAGGGAAATGGAGCATCAGCCACTGACGATAGCCTTCAGGATTCCAGCCGCCTTCTGTGGAACGGCTCACAAAGAAAGTTTGCGCCATTTGTAAACAGAGACTTTCAAGCACTTCTTCTGCAACTTTGATCGGAGTCTCACTACGGAGAACTTCATTGCGGAATGCATAAATCTCAGACCGCTGTTTGTTCATGACATCGTCATATTCGAGCGTATGTTTGCGCATCTGATAGTTTCTCTGCTCAACTCTTTTCTGGGCTGTTTCAATCGATTTGTTGAGGACTTTTGCAGAAATCGGCTCATTTTCAGGAGGACGGAATCGTTGTAAAAATGAAGTGATTCTAGGTGAGGTGAAAAGTCTGAGGAGCGAGTCTTCAAACGAGACATAGAATTTAGAGCTGCCGGGATCGCCTTGGCGAGCGCAGCGGCCTCTGAGCTGTCTGTCGATACGGCGGGATTGATGTCGAGTTGTTCCGATGACTTCTAGACCTCCGATCTGGGCAACACCGGCTTCGAGTTTAATATCTGTTCCACGGCCTGCCATGTTGGTCGCAACGGTGATCGCGCCTTTGCGGCCGGCCATTGCAATGATCTCGGCTTCTTTGGCGTGGTTTTTTGCATTGAGCACCGTATGTTCTAGCTTATTTTGCTTGAGGATACGGGAGAGCTTTTCAGAGACTTCAACAGATTCTGTGCCGATCAAAATCGGACGGCCTTGCTTGTGGACCTCTTCGATTTCTTTTAAGATCGCATTATATTTTTCCCGTTCTGTCATGTAGACTTCGTCATCAAAGTCTTGACGCTGAGCCTTCCTATGAGTTGGAATGGAGAGGACTTCGAGCTTGTAGATCTCTCTAAATTCATTGGCCTCGGTCATGGCAGTACCGGTCATGCCGGCGATTTTCTCATGGAGGCGGAAGTAGTTTTGCAACGTAATCGTCGCATACGTTTGCGTTTCGCCTTGGATTGCAACGCTTTCTTTAGCTTCAATCGCCTGATGAAGGCCATCGGAAAAGCGGCGGCCTGGTTGAGGACGTCCTGTGTTCTCATCGATAATGACGATTTTTTCTTCAGCGACAATGTAATCGACATCTTTTTCCATGAGAAGATGGGCGCGGAGAAGCTGTCTTAAATTGTGCGCTCTTTCTTTTCTCAAGGAATCTGCTTCACGTAAGTCTACTTTTTTCTGGATTTTTTCTGCTTCATCGAACGTTTCATTGTGGTCGATTTGGGCATATTCATGACCAAGATCAAACATGACGAAATCGTTGGTATCATTGCCCAGTTCTCCCCAGAGCTTGATCCCTTTGTCGGTCAGCTCGTACTCGTTGGCACGCTCATCGACGATGATGTAGAGCTCTGATAAAGCCTCTCCTCGCTCTTCTTTATTTGTTTCGCCATAGTAGTAGACGTCCCATTTGTCGATCTCAGCACGGAGGTTCGGATCTTCTTTGACTCTTTTGATGACTTTGTTGTGAGGCATGCCCTTAGAAACGAGCCAGAGTTTACGGAAAGCTTCTTTCTCTTCCGTCTCTTCAGATTTTGAGAGTTTACGAGGCTCTCCTTCCTCGAACCGTCCAAAGCTTTCTAAGACTTTCCGTGCATCGTTGGCATGTTTATTGCAGAGATCCCTTTGGAAGCGGACCATATGAGCGACAGGCTCTTGGAGCTTGTCGTACATCTGTTTGGAGCCAGAAGACGGCCCTGAAATAATCAGCGGTGTTCTTGCTTCATCGATCAAAATCGAATCGACTTCATCGATAATCGCAAAATAGTGGCCGCGTTGGCACTGGTCTTCTGCCGATTGCGCCATTGAATTATCTCTAAGATAATCAAAGCCGAATTCCGAAGCTGTTCCATAGACGATATCAGCTTCATAGACGTCTCGACGCTTAAAATGAGGAGTCGCATTGACGAGCGCTTCGACACGGAGTCCGAGCCAGCGGAAAATTGGGCCGATCCATTCGCAGTCCCGTTGAGCTAGGTAGTCGTTAACAGTCACAAGATGGACAGGTTTTCCAGTTAGGGCATTGAGATAGAGAGGCATCGAAGACGTGAGGGTCTTTCCTTCTCCTGTCATCATCTCAGCAATCGATCCCTTGTGGAGAGCAATTGCACCTAGGATTTGGACATCGTAAGGGATCATGTCCCATTTTTGATCATATCCTGAGACATGGACATCGGTACCGCACATCCGACGGCAAGCTGCTTTGACAACTGCATAGGCTTCCGGCAAAATCTCATCTAAAGATTCTCCCTGAGCAATCCTCTCTCGGAATTCTTGCGTTTTTGCCTTCAACTGGTCATCTGTCAAAGAAGCGAGTTTTTGCTCTTCTACATTGACCTGGCGGACGAGTTTTTGATATTTTTTGAGGAGGCGGGTTTGCTGAGTGCCAAAAATTTGCTTTAGAAGATCGAACATGTAACCTCAACTTTATAACTTTTTGAGACCGCCTGCCTCGTTTATTTGCTCTCGAACGTTCGCCCCCCTATAGGCCTATAGGGGGGCGAACTGAGAGATTATTTAAAGTGGGAAGGGGTTTTTTAACCCCTTCCCACTTTAAATAACTCCCCCCGAAAGCAAATATTTCGACGCCTTCGGGCTCAAAAAGTTACAAAGTCGAGGTAACGCCTTTGTGTCTATTCTCTTAGATTATAGCACCCTGTTGAAATTAATTAAATTCCCAACTATAACCTTCCTACATATGAAGAGTAATTTTTGGCTGATTTCAACTATTTCCTTGTCGCTTTTGAGTTTTTCTCGTGAAGGAGAGGAATTAAAAATTTTAGATGACTTAATTGCGACATCTGAAAGGCAAATTAACCTTCAAAAAGAACTAAGAGACCTGATTATCCAATTTCACACCCAGCAAGACTTGTTCTACCAAGGATCTGATAGCGATCAGAAAAACAAGGAACTCGCCTCTAAAATGGTCTCTACCGCCGCCACAATCTTAAAAAACTCTGAAGAGAACCACTACATCCATCTTTTTCCCCCATTTTTTGTCGAAGAACTCAAGCTTTTCGCTAATATCAGTAAGAAAAAATCTGCCCCCCCTGTGCAGCCAGGGCAACCATGACAGCTCCACGCTATATCGACCGGAAGACACATCAAGAAATGACTGAGAAAGTCTATGGGAAGTTCTATATCGATCTCCTCTATGGCACTAGCTGGTTTTCACATCTTTTATCTTTTATCCTCCTCCCGCTTTTTGCCCACATCAATTTCCTTTCCCGACTCTATGGAGCCATCCAAAAAAGCAGTGTTAGCAAAAAAAAGATCGTGCCTTTTATCGAGAAATTCCATGTCGACACCTCTGAATTTCTCGATCCTGTCGATTCCTATCGCTCCTTTAACGATTTTTTTATCCGCAAGCTAAAACCCGGAGCCCGTCCCATCACACCTGGAGAAAACATTGCAGTCCTTCCTGCGGATGGCCGTTATCTTGTGTATGAAAACATCGAAAAAACCGACGGCTTTTTCGTGAAGGGCAAAAAATTCTCTCTAGAAGATCTCCTCCGCAGTCGAGAACTTGCGCAAAAATATGCTCAAGGGTCGATGGCAATTGCTCGCCTGGCTCCTGTCGATTACCACCGGTTCCACTTCCCCGTGAATTGTCTTCCAGAAGAGCCTCAGCCAATCTGCGGCCCTCTCTTCTCTGTCAATCCTGCCGCACTCAAAAAACACGTCGAGATCCTTGCAGAAAATAAACGGGTGATCACTCCGCTCAAGACCAAAAACTTTGGGACTGTGCTCTTCATTGAAGTCGGAGCAACCTATGTCGGCACCATTTGCCAAACCTTTGATCCGCATGAGCCGCATGTCAAAGGTGATGAGAAAGGCTACTTTTCTTTTGGAGGCTCTAGCCTCGTTCTTCTCTTTGAACCCTCACGCATCCAATTCGATGAAGACCTCGTCGATGCCTCTAACCGCCGCATCGAAGTCCTCGGCCAGATGGGGCAATCCCTTGGCCGTGCACTAAACACTTTTTGACTAGATGCCTTCCGAAATAAATACCTCACCAATCTCATCTAAAAATGGATTATTTTTACCGCTATTTTTGCCACCATGCATCATCGCACTTTTTTTAGCTCGTAATGCCATAGGCCAGAGCTCTGATAACGCCGCTTCAATCGCTTGTACATTCAGACTTTCCTCGCACAAAAGGATCCCCAAAGATGTGCCGCTGTTCAGCTGCCGATTCCAAAAACGATACAGATGGATAAGCTCTGCTTGTTTTTTGTCTGAGAGAAGATCGTACAACTTTTCGAGTCGTTCTTGATTAGGCTCTCGTATGAGCCCTCCATTAACCCAAGCATATACAGATTTTCTCTTTACCCTTGCAATATCTGCAATAGCAGCGACTGGCAATCCCTCATTACGAAACCATGATACAATTTTTTGTGCTGTTAAAGAACCAGTTGGTAAAGTCATCATAATGGGCGGAACATGCTTCATATTTCCTATAAATCAACCCTTCCGTTATACATTCAAAAACAGAAGTCAGCAAGTTAAGAAATTTGGAAGTTCAAAAAGTTTTGGCATGGTCTATTCCCTTCATCATTGCATATTATCGCAAAGAATAAGGCGGACTTGACCGCCTTATTCTTAGTCACTCAAATCAAAACTTATTTAAAAGTTCACAAATGGGACAATGGGTGTGCTTGCCTCTTGCAGGGCAATACTTGCGAGCAAAGTAGATAATTTGAAGATGGATTTTGATCCAGTCTTTGCGAGGAAAGAGTTTTTTCAGATCGGCTTCGACTTTTTCAACTGTTTTCCCACTGCTGAGTCCCCATCTTCTTGCACACCGATAGATGTGCGTATCGACGGGAAATGCCGGTACATGAAAAGCTTGCGCCATAACAACAGAGGCTGTTTTGTGTCCCACGCCTGGGAGTTCTTCCAACTCTTCAAAACTCTTCGGGACTTTTCCGTTGTATTTTTCGATTAAGATCTTCGAAAGATGCCAGATGTTTTTCGCCTTGGTTGGAGAAAGGCCGCACGGTTTGATGATCTTTTGAATTTCCGGAATGGTTAACTTGATCATCTTTTGAGGAGTAGATGCCAGCTTAAAAAGATGCGGTGTAATTTGATTGACCTTCGCATCGGTATTACGCGCAGAGAGCACGACTGCAATGAGAAGTGTATACGGATCTATGTGGCTTAAAGGAATATCAGGATGAGGGAAATGGTCTTGTAAAATCTTTTGAATCAGCCTGGCTCTTTCTTTTTTGGTCACTTGAGTTTCTCCAATTTTTTAAATGACAAGGCTTTTATCTGGTAAATATGCAAGGCGCCGCCGAAGGCGGGACCCCGATGCAGGCAACCCCTTGCGGGTTGTCGAAGCAGGGCAACGCAGCAGATTTCCCAGATAAAAGCCTTGTCATTTAAAAAATTGGTGAAACTCAAGTGGTCATTTCCCTACACAGAATTTTGAAAAGATCGCACTTAAAATATCTTCAGAGATATCGGTTCCGATGATGGTTCCGAGTTCAAGAAGAGCCCTTCGCATATCGGCTGCAACAAATTCTGCAGAGACTCTGTTTTTAAGTCCATCAATGACCAATTGGATCGATGCAATTGCTTGATTGAGTGCTTGATGGTGCCGCTGATTCGTAATGACGACTTCTTCCTTCGATGGAGGTCCTGATCGCCAGATCTTCCGATCGATCGCCTGACGTAAAAGTTCTAATCCTAAACCTTGCTTTGCTGAAACCTCAAGACCGTTTGCTGGTTTTGGATGCTCCGTCGGTAGATCAACTTTATTCCAAATGACGATTGTTTTATGCGCAGGAGCGCTTTTCAAAAGTTCTTGATCAGTCATCTGCACACCGCGTGAAGCATCTAAAACGAGCAAAATTAAGTCGGCATCTAGCAAGGCTTGATGCGAGCGGCGGATTCCTTCTTGTTCTACAATTTCGTCCGTTGTTCGAATACCCGCAGTATCGACTAATCTAAAGTGGAGTCCTCCGATCCGAAGATCGGCTTCAAGTAAATCGCGCGTTGTACCGGGAATGGCAGTGACAATCGCTCGATCTTTGCCAAGAAGAGCATTCATGAGAGACGATTTTCCGACATTGGGTGCGCCAGAAAGACACATCGTCAAACCTTCATGGACAATTTTTCCCTCGTGGAAAGTTTGGCTTAAGCTCTCCATTTTTTTGCGGGTTGAGTCGAGAGAAGCAATCACCTCTTCGAAAGAGGCAAATTCAAGCCCTTCTTCTGGAAAATCAACCCACGCTTCCAAAATAGCAGCGATATCGACGAGTTCCTTTTGGAAATTTTCGATTTTTTTGGAGAGCGCCCCGTTCAGTTGACTCTCTGCAGCATGGAGGGCTAAATCGTTTTTAGCGGCAATGAGCCCTTGGACAGCTTCAGCTTGAGCTAGATCGAGCTTTCCATTCATGTAGGCTTTAAAGGTAAATTCTCCTGGAAGCGCAGCACGAGCGCCCGCTTCTAAAATGGTTTGGAGCACTCTCTTCGTGATTAAACTCCCGCCATGACAATGGATTTCAACGGTATCTTCGCCGGTATAAGAACGGGGATTTTTCATGACGATCAGCAAAACTTCATCTATCAACTCGCTAGCTTTCATGATCTTGCCAAAATGGACCGTATGACTTTGATACGACCTAATCTTGCCGGAATAGACTTTTTCAGCGACCTCTAACGCAAGGTCACCGGAAATGCGGATGATCGCGACTCCGCCTTCACCTGGAGGTGTGGCAACTGCGGCGATTGTTTCCCCTTTCTGATAAGGCCTGTGGACAAAATGCATAGGGGAACATGATAGCAGATTCTTAGATCGATCTCAATGCTCCAGAGATAAGCTCGCTCAAAGTTGGCTCCTTCTCATGAAGTGATAGAACTTTTTTGATCGCCTTTTGAGCTTCTAAAGGGTGGTAGCCTAGGTTGATAAGTGCAGAAATCGCATCGGCAGAGACGGTATTTCCCTGCACTCCTGAAGGCAACCTGGCTGAGCTTGTGCTATGACTAAATTTATCTTTAAGCTCGATAATCAGTCTTTCAGAGGTTTTTTTGCCGATTCCCGGCAGTTTAGAAAGCAAAGCAGCGTTGCCTTGCACAATAGCGATCTGGAAATCGCCAATATCGACATGGCCTAAAATGCCAATCGCTGTCTTAGGTCCAACACCACTGATGGAGATGAGCTGTTCGAAGAGTTTTTTATCATCGAGTGACAAAAATCCATAGAGATAGTGGCCGTCTTCTCTCACAATATGGGAGACATAGAAAAAAACTTCTGCTCCGATATTGGGAAGTTTTTGGAAGGTCTTTAAAGAGATCACGAGACCATAGCCGATGCCACCCACATCAACAATGGCTTTGGAAGGGATCGATTGGATCATTTTTCCGCGGATAAATTCATACATAGAAGTTTGCCTTTCTTATGAGGTAGTTACAAAACTCCATTTGGGACCCCCTGTAAGACCAAGGGCGCGCTTTTTGAGCAGGATCCAAATTCTGCTCAAATCGCCTACTCTTAATCGAGTATGTCAATTTTCGCAGAATTAGGCCCTGCTTAAAAATCATCAAATTTGGCCTCCAAAGCGAGTTTTGCAACTACCTCTTGTGTGTGCATGACAGAGGGCTAGAGCTAGCGCATCGGCAGCATCTTCAGGCTCTGGCACACTTGAGAGTTTTAATTGCATCTGCACCATTCTTTGAACTTGAAACTTACTGGCGGCTCCATTTCCAACAACTGCCTGTTTGGCTTTTGTCGGAGCATACTCAAATACCTCTAAACCGCGTCTTGCGGCTGCGATCATGACAGCGCCTCTAGCCATACCCAACTTTAACGCACTTTGCACATTTTTGTAGACGAATTGTGTTTCAACGGAGAGAGCTTGAGGTTTATATTTTTCAATTAAAAGGTCAATGCCTTCAAAAATGATGAGGTATCTTTCATGGGTTTTTAGCTTTCGGGGAGGACAAATGCAGCCAAAATCAAGAGGTTCCCAAGCTTGATCCATTTGACGTATGACGCCATACCCGGTCACTAACGTGCCCGGATCGACGCCCAGGATAATGATTTCTTCTTTCATGACGCTTATAACCTGAACTTTGGTTTTTTTTCACAGAGCCTTGCCACATCTTTCAGGTGCTTTTTAGCTTTTTTGGCACGTCTATAGGCACCTTTGGCTATTAAACGTGCCAAAAAAGCAAAAAATCCCTCTGAAACCTGGGGCAATTCTCTATAAAAAAAACCCATAGTTCAGGTTTTCAGATTAATCATGTCTTTGACAATACTGACCGCTTCACCCATCTGCAGATCGTTTTCTCCGATATCGGCTTCGACCTCTTGTTTATCCAACTTCTGCAGGAATACCTTGAAGTTATCATCATGTTTGAGACGGTAAGAGCTATTGCTTTTGAGCGAGGGAACCATTTGAACCCAAGCCGACTCTCTCTTTTGGAGATACGGCAGGTAGTTTTTCTGAAACCACTGTTGCGTATGGGCTGGGACATCTGCTAGCAAATCTGCATACGCAGGTGAAACTTGATCGTTCTTAAGCGCGTATTCAAGATACCGCTCTCCGATATTATAAGCTGAGTAGGCAGTTGGGACGACAACATCGGCTCTAACACCTTCGATCTGGGTCGATCTTCCAGAAACAGTATAGTATCTTCCGACGGTAACCTTGAAAAACGATGCTGCTGCGGTATCAGTAACGGTTTGATATTGAATCGTGCCTTTGCCGTAGGTTCTTTCATCGCCGACCACAATTCCGACGCCGTAATCTTGGAGAGCTTGCGCAACGATCTCGGCAGCTGAAGCCGACATTTTAGAAGTTAAAATAACAAGCGGTCCCGCATAATGGATGCGTGGATCGAGATTCCTTAAGTATTGAACTTCTCCTTCTGAATATTTTGAAATCACCACGACACCGCTGGTCATGAAGAGACCAGAGACTTTGACAGCTTGGCTTAAAAACCCGCCGAGGTTATTGCGAAGATCCAAAACAAGCCCTAAAACCTTCCCTTTTTTCTTGAGCTCGGTTAACGCTTTTCGGATATCGGCCTCACAGCTTGTGCTGTCAGAACTTTCATAGAACGACGGCAATGTCAGTTTTCCAATCACTCCATCGGCAAACGGCTCAGCTGTAAAGACCAGCCTTTCGTTTTCCATGATGATCTTTTCACGTCTTAGCCCGACTTTGACAAAACTCTCATTTCCATCTTTCTCATGCCGTTTAAAACCTAGCATGACATCTTTTCTTCCATCGCCCTTGAGCTGGTTCAAGACTTCGTAATACGAGGCATTGGTCACCGGCTTTCCATCGACTTCCATGAGAATATCCCCAACGACGATCTTTCCACTACGAGCAGCTGGACCGCCTTGGATAAGGTCTGCAATCTCAATACCGTCTAACCCCTCACGGAGAACAACCCCGACGCCTTCGAATTGTTTTTCCAGGGAAGATCTCATTTCCAGCGCTTCTTCAGGACTGAAAAAGGAGGTATGCGCATCGAGGCCTCTAGCCATGGATTTCAAGATATGCATGGAAAAATAATGCTGCGCTTTCTCTTTAGAAGGCAGATATGACTCCTCGTAATGGGCAAACCTTTTTTCGTAGAGGGCGCAAACTTTTTTCTTTCTCTCCGTTGTCCAAAACTCTGAATCGTTCAACTTATTTTCAAGTTTGAAAAGATTCACAAGCTGAGCACGCAGCCTTTTTCTAAGTTGATCTGGACTCGAAGCATATTGATTTGAGCTCTCTACCGAACTGACCTTAACATCCTCACCCTGAGTGATAAAATCGTTATAAAGCTCTTCTCTCCACTTCTTAGCTCGTAGGATCGACTGTGAAATTGTCTTGTTCAAAGTCGCATATTCGGGAAAGTCGTCACCATAGTAGTGGTTGATGATGCTTTCGATCTGCGTTGAATTAAGATCCAAGAAAGGCTTTGCTTCCGCTTGTGTCATGTAGACCCTTTGAGGATCAAACTGATCGAGATAGATCTTAAACGACCTCTTGACTAGCGCCGGTGTCATCTCCTTCGTTTCAACGTGATAGCTAAACATCTCCTCCATGGAATTGCGCACATCGGCAATCTTGAGATGATACCTTTCCGCAGCACAGCAAAATGAAGAAATTAAACAAAGAAATCCCAGCAAACCCGATCGCAGCATGACCTATTATCCTTTCCTACTAAAATACCCATCGGGCATTAAAATTCATCTCTAATTTTATTTCTTTTAAACCAGCGCGCCCAAAAACTGAGATTATACTGCGACCATTCCAAAAGAGTGAGTCTGCCATTGTCGCGCAGGCAGGTGTTGAATTTGAGACCCGCTTGCATTACTTAACTTATTCAAGTTGAGATGCTTCGGCATTGGCTTTGCCTGGCTCAAATTCAGGGCAACTTGGCATCTTTCACTCTTTTTACGAAAAAAATAGATTTGGTCATTATACGTATTCTTTCCTCCACAATTTTTGGCAGACGAGCATACTCAAAAATTGAGTTTCAAAAGAAATCCAATGACTTTTTTAGCCTTTCATCGATATCACAAATTACGCAGCCATTATTTTTTAACTGCTGCTAAGACATCTTCGTCATTTTTGAGGCTCTCATGGGCATATTTGAGTGCCCAGTCATCTTGTTTGACAGCCGCTAAGACAACATCTTTGTCTTTTTTGAGGCTTTCATCGACTAGGCAGAGCACTAAGCCATTTTGTGTAACAGCTGCTAAGACAACGTCTTTGTCTTTTTTGAGGCTTTCATCGCTATAGTTGAGTGCTGAGCCATTATTTTTAACTGCTGCTAAGACAATATCTTTGTCTTTTTTTAAGCTTTCATCGGCTCCGAAAAGTACTAAGCCATTTTGTGTAACAGCTGCTAAGGCAACACCTTTGTCTTTTTGAAGGCTCTTATCGACGTGGCAGAGCATTAAGCCATCTTGTGTAACAGCTGCTAAGACAACATCTTTGTCTTCTTTTAACCTTGCACTGGTTTGGTAGAGCACTGCGCCATTTTGTGTAACAGCTGCTAAGACAACATCTTTGTCTTCTTTTAACCTTGCACTGGCTTCGTAGAACACTACGCCATTTTGTGTAACAGCTGCTAAGACAACATCTTTGTCGTTTTTGAGGCTTTCACCGACGTATTGGAGTGCTAAGCCATTTTGTGTAACAGCCGCTAAAACAACACCTTTGTCTTCTCTGGTGTAAGAATCGGTATATTGGATTGCTAAACCATTATTTTTAACTGCCGCTAAGACAATCGCTTTGTCTTTTTTGAGGCTTACACTGACGTATTGGAATGCTAAGCCATTTTGTGTAACAGCCGCTAAGACAACATCTTTGTCCTCATTGTAGCAATACTGATTGTTAGCACCGGCGTATTGGAGCGCTAAGCCATTTTGTGTAACAGCCGCTAAGACAACATCTTTGATATTTTTGAATATATGGGCATATTGGAGTGCTAAGCCGTTATTTTTAACTGCTGTTAAGACAACATCTTTGTCTCTTTTAAGGCTTTCATCGGCATATTGGAGTGCTAAGCCGTTATTTTTAACTGCTGTTAAGACAACATCTTTGTCTCTTTTAAGGCTTTCATCGGCTTGTTGGAGCGCTAAGCCATTTTTTGCTACAGCATTTAAGACAAAGTTTTTGTCTTTTCTAAGGCTTATATCGTAATATTGAAGCTCAAGCATCTTAGTGTCGACACCCTGTAGATGCCCCTGAATGTCTAGCAAAGATTTTTCGTGAATCTGAAAGTTCTTTTTAGTCTCTTGGTCAAGCTGAATCAATTGCTGATTTGTTTTAGTTTGAAGTGCATAAGTTTCGTTCACCTTAGTGCTGACGCTTTGCAAAGATTTTTCCTGCTCTTGCAAGCTTTTCTTAGTCTCTTGATCGATCCGAGACAAATTCAGCAACTCTTCTTTCAATTCTTGCAATGATCGAGCTTGTTGTTGTTGAGTAGATTTGATCTCTTGGACGTTCTCCTCAAGCTTGTTGAGTGCAATACTTTGTGATTTTTGTACTTCATTGAGCATCTCACTGTTTTTAGCAAGTTGTTGAGAAAGTTTCTCCAATACATTGAAACTTTTTGAACATTGCTCAAGCAAGAGCTTGGTTTCATTATGGTTGTTATCAAGTGTTTCGGATAGTTGGGCAGGGAAAGTCTGCGTCCAAAGAAATTGCAGCTCACTTTGTGATAAGTAAGCAACAGGATTAAGCTTTTTAAGCTCATCTTCACAAAGTTTGGCCTTAGAAAGATCGCCCTCTTTACAGACCTGCACATAGAGATCATAAAAAATGCGTACACTGTCAGCATTTTTATTTTGCCCTGCAAGAATTTGTGCAAGATTAAAGGAGTAATCAAAAAGATGTAGCTTTTCATGGGCAATTTGGTAAATTCTAGTTAACTGATCCACCTCGTTTTTATAGCAAGAAGCAAGCTCAGGGATCAATGTCTCTAAATCTGTCAAATCCTCTTTCTGTACATAGATGTTAAAAAGCAATTCTAGAAAATTGCGTGTGCGCCCAAACTTTTGCATGACGTTTAGGAGGTTTGTTTCGTTTTCTTTGCAAAGAACATCAATATGACTAAGTAGCATTTGCTCTGCTTTTTCTTTGTGGCCATTTATGTACAGGTAATTGATATATTTTTGAATGTCATCTGGATTGGTCTCAATTGATAATATTTTGTTGAAAAAGTAGATTGCTTTTTTATGCTTTTGGTTTTCACTAAAAATTTCAGCTAAAGCACGATACAGGCGGATTTTTTCAGGATCCTTTTTTTCAAGTCGGCTTAAGATCGCAAGATAGATCAATGGATTCTTAGGCTGCAAGGCAATTGCTTTCTCATAAAATTCACGCGCGATTTTAGAATCTTGTGGGTAGTGATGAAAAAAACCGAGGAGAAAAAGGCGTGTTTTTGTATTGTCATCGACAAAAGAAGAAATCTGATCATAAAGGGCTAAATTCTTGGGATTACAATTTAAAGCATATTCCCAGTATACAAGGGCTTCTCCACTCATTCGATCCGCTTTGCTGGATTTCTCTGGGTCAGCATTATTCGTAGGTACCTTTTTGTCTTCAACTTCCTTCTCCTTCTCTAAAGAAGCTTTTTCTTCTGAGGTCTTACATTCAGTAGGCTCTTCTTTATCCATGTGAATAGGTTTAGGAAAACCGCTGGTAAGCGAAAACTGTTGTTTAAAACCCTCCTCTAGCGTAAGTGCAAGTGTGCAGAAGACTTCCTGGGCAATAGCTGTGTCTTTTTGTGTGATGACATAAAAGGCTTGCAATGCAAGAATTGTCTTCGCATGAGGAACAAGCCGAAGCAACTTGTTTAATGTCATCAAGATTTGCGATAATTGTCCGTTTTTTATCTCTTTTTTCACCAGATAGAGGTAGGCAAGAGCTGCTTTAAGAGGCTCGTTTAGTTTAATGAAAAGATCTGGAATGACTTCGTAGTCATCGTATTGATCGATACAAGCAAAAGCTTTTTCATACATTTCAAGAGCTTCTTTATTATCGCCATCTTCTTCAAAAGCCTTAGCCATCTTTAAGAAACGATTCGCCTTTACGTTGTCTTCAGTAACCTTTTTTCCTACCATGGAGGGGAGGAGAGGGATGAGTGGTTTTTGCTGCAAATCGTCAATGATCCCCTTGACGGTAATATTGGGAACTAAAGAGATGATGGATTCTCGATTGATGGGGCATTCATTTTTTATTTGGCGCTGCTTCTCGATTGCGCTCTTTTCAAAAGTGTGTCCATGATTATCCGATACAGGTTCTTCAAAAAGACTGAGGGTGATGGGACAAAGCAAGGCTTCAGGGTGATCAAGCTTTTCCTCTTGAATAAGAAAGCGCAAGTGTTGAATTGCCTGGTCGCAGCAGTTAAGTACCCATTCTTGATTAACAAATTCAAAGAAATTTTCACAAAAAGTAAAAATTCCATGATCCTGACGGGGAACACACCCGCTCTTTAGGAGGTTTTTTACCTGTTTTCTACACGAAGCCACAATGAGAGAAGGCTTTTCATTTGGAAGAATACATTTTATTGGCGAGGCAATGGAATCACTTTTACCCACGATTTCATGGGCTTTGTTTTCTTTAAAAGTAATAAAATGACTCAATGTACAGTGATATCCTGCAACCTTATTATTGCGATTAAGATTTGCTGAGTGGTTACTAACATTTGCTGGAATGCTTGATGTCAAGTTACTCATATACAACCCCTTTTTTTAAAAAAGCAATTTATACTACCATATTATTTTAATCAATTGCTTTTTGAATTTTTCAGGCCGCCTTAAATTAAGACTGTTCTTTTAGACTGGACTTTGGCCATTGGAGGATGGCAATTTCGCGAGATAAAGCCCTTTAGGGTTATTGGGTTTATTCATGGTCGGCTTGAATAAGCCACCATGAATAAAAGAGTCTCGCAAGAGACCCGTCCCAATAGCTCTAGAGGGCTTTAGACGCGAAAGTGCCGTCCTCCAACGGCCAAAGTCCAGTTAGAGAAAAATACGATCCATTTGTCCTTTTCAACCGTTCCATTCACCGAGCTCCTCAATTTTTTATTTACATCTTTTCATAACTGAAACTTTCAATTTTTTTGCAAATAATAGAGCTCTGGGCTATAGTTTTTAGATTCTCAAGTAGAATATAGGAGAACTGATGCCGACAATTAACCAATTGGTCAGATTCGGTCGTGGAAGAAAATCGAGACGTCGTAAGTCGCCAGCTCTGCAGCAATGCCCTCAAAAACGAGGTGTTTGCCTGCAAGTTAAGACGAAGACTCCGAAAAAACCGAACTCTGCTCTAAGAAAAGTGGCCTGGGTTCGCCTCTCAAATGGACAAGAAGTCATCGCCTACATTGGCGGAGAGGGACATAACCTTCAGGAACACAGCATTGTCCTCGTCCGCGGGGGCCGTGTAAAAGATCTTCCTGGTGTGAGATACCACATCGTTCGAGGATCGTTGGACTGCGCTGCTGTCAAAGACCGCAAACAAAGCAGATCTAAGTACGGGGCTAAACAGCCTAAGTAAAAGACCTTTTGCTCCTTTAAAAGGAGCAAGGTCTTAAGTAATTGAGGGTGGCTTCTAAAAGTCATCTTGGCTAGGGGAAATCCCAAAAGACCTCTAGGCCGGCCCTGAAAGGGCACAGTGAAGAATTTTTAAAATTATAAGGAAAAAAGTTATGTCACGTAGACGTCGCGCTGTAAAGCGGCAAATTGATCCAGATCCGATTTTTAACAGTCTTGTATTAGCTAAATTTATCAATAAGCTCATGATCGATGGCAAAAAATCGACTGCCCGTAAAATTATCTATAATGCTATCGACAAGTTCGCCAAGAAAATCAAAGCAGAAGATCCACTCGCTGCTTTTGAACAAGCGCTAGAAAACGCAAAACCTACTCTAGAAGTTAAATCCCGCCGTATCGGTGGAGCAACTTACCAAGTTCCCGTTGAAATCCCCGCTGACAGACGTACATCGATGGCCATGAAATGGATCATCCAATACGCCCAAGAAAAAGTCGGCCGTTCAATGGAAGAAGGACTTGCACAAGAGCTCGCTGATTGTTTTAACAATCAAGGCTCCTCTATCAAGAAGAAAGACGATGTTCATAAAATGGCCGAAGCAAACAAAGCTTTTGCCCATTACAAATGGTAGGGAGTAACAGCAAATGAGCGAACAGCATACACGGCCTGAAACAGATGCCTTAAAAGATGTACGTAACGTTGGCATCATGGCCCACATCGATGCGGGCAAAACAACGACAACAGAGCGTATCCTCTATTATTCTGGACGCCTCCACCGGATGGGTGAAGTGCACGAAGGTGCAGCAACGATGGACTGGATGGAACAAGAGAAAGAACGTGGTATCACGATCACTTCTGCTTCCACAACTGTCTATTGGAAAGGAAGCAAGATTAACATCATCGACACCCCTGGCCACGTCGACTTCACCATTGAAGTTGAGCGTTCTCTACGTGTTCTCGATGGTGCTGTCGCTGTCTTTGATGCTGTAGCTGGTGTTCAACCTCAGTCTGAAACGGTATGGCGCCAAGCGACTCGCTATGGTGTTCCTCGTATTGCTTTTATCAACAAAATGGACCGCGTCGGCGCTGACTACTTCATGGCTGTAAATTCCATGATTGAGAAGCTCGGAGCGAATGCTGTGATGGTCCACTGCCCTATCGGAGCAGAAGGCGAATTCAAAGGAATGGTCGACCTCGTCACCATGAGAGCTTATCTCTTCCTCGATGAGACTCTTGGTGCTAAATACGAAGATGCCGACATTCCTGCTGATCTCCTTGACAAGTGCAAAGAGATGCGTCAAAAAATGTTAGAAGAGATTGCAACCATTGATTCCGACGACTCCTTCATGATGAAGGTCCTCGAAGATCCTGCAGCTCTGACTGAAGACGAAATCCATGCTGCGATCCGCAGAGGCGTAATCTCCAATAAGATGAACCCTGTTCTTTGCGGAACAGCGTTCAAAAACAAAGGGATTCAACCTCTTCTCGATGCCATTGTCCGCTGGATGCCATCTCCTCTAGATCGCGGCAACATCAAAGGAATTAATATCAAAACTGGAGAGCCTCTTGAGCTCATTCCAGATGACAAGAGCCCGCTTGCAGCGCTTGCTTTTAAAATCATGTCTGACCCCTATGTCGGCCGTTTGACGTTCGTCCGCATCTACGCCGGAACGCTCACACGTGGAACCAACTTGATCAACACGACAAAAGACAAACGGGAAAGAGTCTCTCGCCTCATCGAGATGCATGCGAACCAACGAAAAGACCGCGATGACTTCTTCACAGGCGACATTGCAGCTTGCATTGGCTTGAAATACACCTCAACGGGTGATACTCTCTGTGCTGAAGACAACGAACTCTTGCTCGAAAAAATGAACTTCCCAGACCCCGTTATCTCCATGGCAATCGAGCCTAAATCGAAAGCCGACAGAGATAAACTCTCACAAGCGCTCTCTTCACTCTCTGAAGAAGACCCCACCTTCCGGGTCAATACCAACGAAGAGACAGGACAGACGATCATTTCTGGGATGGGCGAGCTCCACTTGGAGATTCTCCGGGACCGTATGTTCCGCGAATTTGCTGTTCAAGCTAACGTCGGTAAACCTGAAGTCGCTTACAAAGAGACGATCACAATGCCTGCGAAGATGGAAACCAAATACGTCAAGCAATCTGGCGGCCGCGGACAATATGCGCACGTTTGCCTTGAAATTGAGCCAAATGAGAAAGGAAAAGGCAACGAAGTTGTCAGCGAAATCGTTGGCGGTGTCATTCCAAAAGAATACATCCCTGCGGTGATCAAAGGGGTCGAAGAAGGTCTTACAACTGGCGTCTTAGCTGGTTATCCTCTCGTCGACGTCAAAGTCGCCATAGTGTACGGTTCATACCACGAAGTCGACTCGAACGAGATGGCCTTTAAGATTTGCGGATCGATGGCAGTAAAAGATGCTTGCCGCAAAGCAGGTGCTATCCTCCTAGAACCGATCATGAAAGTGGTCGTCACAACGCCAGAAGCTTCTATGGGTGATGTGATCGGCGACGTCAATAGACGCCGAGGCCGCATCATGAACCAAACCGCTAATAAAGGAATTGTCGAAGTCGAATCTGAGATCCCTCTCGGCGAAATGTTCGGATATTCTACACAACTGCGCTCTATTACCTCAGGTCGCGGAAACTACACCATGGAACCTAGCCACTTCGAAAGAGTTCCAGCGAAAATTCAAGAAGAGATTACAAAAAAGTAAGGAAAAAATATGGCAAAAGCCCAACCCCAAAAAGTCCAGCCCAAGGCTCAACCCAAGCCGCAGCCGAAGCCTCAAGTTCGGCAAAAGATCCGTATCCGTCTTAAAGGATACGATCAACGTGTGCTTGACCGTGCTGTCGCTGACATCGTTGAGACAGCAAAGAGAACAGGAGCTCGTATCGCAGGCCCTATCCCTCTCCCAAGAAAAAAAGAGAGATTTACGGTCCTTAGCTCTCCTCACGTCGATAAAAAAGCACGTGAGCAGTTTGAGATGTACACCTACAGCCGCGTGATCGATCTCGTCAACCCTACCCCTGACACGATCGACAAGCTCAAAGTCCTACCTGTCGCAGCTGGCGTTGACATCAAAATCAAAGCCTAAGTTCTAAAAGGAGTGTTTGCATCCGCAAACACTCCTACCCTCTCTTTTTCAAATACTTACATCCAATTAACTATCAAGGACATAGACACAACACTTTTGAAATAAAAGAGTTATGCTTTAATTCAAAGAATTACTTTAATTAAAATAATTTATATGCTATAGTTAAGGTATGACAAGTATTACAGAATCAAAAAACTTCAATACTATTTATAATTTAGACCAAATGGAACTTAATTGGTCTGAATTTTGTAATGACGATAAAATTGTTACAAGAGTAATAACGATTGCTTCACGTGTATGTGAGGAGATGTCTTCTTCCGATGTGGAGAAAGTCGCTAAATTTACCCAAAACCTTGAGCTGCTGAATGGAAAGTATAAAGAAATACGTCATGTTGAACCATTAACCCCTCATATTCAATATCTTAACACTAAGTTAAGCGGCTTTAAATCTAAAAGCAGTAAAACTGTAAGCCAATTTGAGACTGCCTCAAAAACCAATTCCGCCTCCGTTTTTTTGAAGAAAACAGCGATTCAAAAACAACCATCCGAGACGCCTGAAGATACTCTGACAAAGAGGTTCCAAAATGGAATTTCTAAACTCGATATCAACAGCCCTAGTTTTTCACAAGATTTCACTCTTATCCAAAGCGACCTAAAAAAGCTTAAAGAAAAAGGCCTCCTTTCTGAAAAAGAGAGTACCGTTATTGAAGGAGCTTTATCCTCTTTGAAGCACGGATATTCAACTGTTGTAGAAGATTCTTTCTTGCATAATCTAGCAGAATTTTCTCCTCAACTAGGATTAAACATGGATGAGTACGAAAACTGCAAAAAAAAGGTGCTCAGAGATGCTCGATCTCAATTATTAAAATTCATCCAAAAGCACTGTGCATCCCCTGCAACTTTGGCAAAGTGTTTACCTTCTTTTGTACAGCAGTCTAAAGACAAGTTGTCCAAGGATCTAGTATCCCAGTTTCTGACAGAAGAACAAAAAAAACATCCTATTTTTAATAAGCATTTCATAGATAACTTTCCTGCCTTATGTAATGCGTACGCTCGCTTTCAAGTGATGATTCACGACATCACCACTACCGAAATAAACAGGATAGAAAAGGAATATGATTCTCGATCAGACAATCAATTTTCACTGCTAGTTAAGCACTATTCATACATGGATTTACACGCGAATATTTCCACAATTTGCTCGAGAAGTGAGAAACGATTCATCAAGCACATTGGATTAAAAAACATCAATGAAAAAGATCCTGCTTTAATAGAGGAACATTTAAATAAATTTCTAACTTGGGCAAAAAAGGTCCCTCTCGAAGAACTTGAGAAGGTATACAAAGGTAGTGATGTCAATGCACAGCACGAATGGTTAGCACTTCATGCGCAAAACATCAAAAAAGCTTATAACCAAGGCGATGACAAAGACATTCCTGGAAAGGGGTGCTGCTTCAACAATTGCTTAGATCGCTTTAAGCTATTTTCTACTCATCCAGATACGCAACCTAAAGATATTCCCATGCAGAGTACCGCTAAAGGTAGATTTGCTCAGATGAGGTCAGTCCATGCCTTTCATGAAGTGCGAAAGAAAAAAGAGGATGGCGAAACCGAAGAGGCTATTAAAAAGAGTTTAAATGAAGCTGAGATGGTTCAAAATGAAGCCGCCCATAGACTGAATCTGAAGATTTCAGATAATCAAATTATTATTACCCCTGAAACATGCCAAGATCCCCTCACATCCTTGATGCATGAAATGAAAAAGGCTTATAAAAGCAACCATGGGAAAGTTCAGTTTCTTCTCGCATTATATGGGCTTGATGGCGCACATGTGATTAACATTCAATTTGATTCGTCGAAAAAAATATTCCGTTTTATTGATGATAACTTAGGAATTTGCGAATTTAAATCGACATCTGAATTTGCATCTGAATTTTATTCTTACTTAAATCTTTTTTACAAAAACGACAACCATTTTGTAATCAAATTTTTTGAATCTAAATAAGTCTTTGTCGAAGGCTGCAGTTGATTTTGTCTCGCTGCATCTTGCTCACATTCAGTGAATCTCTTTACCGCTATTTCTAAGAATTCTTGCCCTGTTAATTAGAGATTAGTTATAATTTCTGTACATTACGAAGGGAGTGTAAATGACAACTATCGGCGGAATCTCAAATAATATCTATTGTGCGAAGCAAGAAGAGACCTTTGAAGCTGAATGGGATTCTGAAGCTATTTCTTCTGAGGAAGCCAATAGCTTTGTCGCTCAGATAGACGCTCAGGTCGTTGCTCAGAGAGATGCTCCATCTCCTGCCACTGAACGCATCTATAACCTCATATTAGATCGTGTTGCACGAACTGTCAGAACCCAAGAAATTATGCTAGAGTTGCAAGATCCGAAAAACGACTCTATTTAAAGGAAACTCGCGTTAGTTAATCACAGCGTTAGGATCTTCTTCGTAGAGCTCGTCATAGCTGGGTGGAAGCTCTTCATTGTAACGTTTACCAACGACTTTGCCATCTCGAACGATGATGTAGTAGTTGTTTTCTTGGACAGTCTGTTCTCCGATGGGAAGCCGTTCGATATACTCGTACGACTCAGTCCCATTCTTGTTATCTTTGACTTTCACAGGATCGCCGTATTTTTGGACGACTTCTGAAACGGGAGTTCCTATCTGAATGTTATCGAAATCGCTGCGAGTCATAATCGCACCGGTAGCACAAGCAGCTAATAGGAGAAGCGCTAAAGTTAAGGCGATTTTTTGGAAGAGAGATCTTTCCATACTTTTCCTCGTATCACGGTGCGGAGTTGATCAGTTGTAGCATATTCTGCATGCATTAAGTATACATCGTCAGCTTCTTTTTCATACATTTCAAATCCTTCAAAACCGATTTGAGGAGAACGGAATTCCCAAGCGATCACCTTTTCTGTGATAAGGCCTTTTCCAATGATTTTGCCAAGTGCAGGATTATCGAGCTCGATTGAAAAATTTCCCGGGGCCATATCAAAAAACATGAATTGGTTGTGCATCACATCAGAAAGACCTTTGACTTGGATCTCCTGGATGCACTCGATTTTGCCGGAATTATCTTTTTGTGAGACATTCCACTTGGTGTAATAGGCAAGCTCTTCCTCAACCATGTTGAGCAGAATTTTGCCTTCTCCGAGCCAGGTACTGGGACTTAAGATAAAGTGATGTTGTTTTTCCATACTTAAAACATAAACCTTCGGCTATAAATACTTTGCAAAATCCCCATTGCCATCATTGCCGATACGACAGAGGAGCCCCCAAAAGTCACAAGGATCAAGGGCACCCCCGTGATAGGCAAGAACCCACACATCATACCAATATTTACGATGATATGCACGGCTAAATAAACGGTTATCCCAGCTGATAAAAGCCGGCCAAACGTGTCCTTAGCTCCAGCTGTAACTTGAAAACTAAAATAAATCAAACCGAAAAAGAAAAGCAGGATTAAAAAAACTCCTACAAGCCCAAATTCTTCAGCATAAGCTGCAAAGACTGAGTCAGTATGGGCAGCCGGCAGCCACTGCCGACCTGCAAACTCGCTCTTATGCCACCCCGTCCCCGTCACACCCCCTAGCCCGATCGCATTCTGGGCAGCCTTCTGATGGTAAGTATGGGGATTGAGTCGTTCATATTGGTATTCCTTCAAAAATTTCGTTGCAACAGGCCTGAGCCCCTCGTGGGATAATACCCCTGTGAACATCATCCCGACAAACAAAAGAGCCACCACACCCACAATGCTCATCGCAGCGACAACTTTTTTATTGATTCCTCCGATATAAAACATCACAAGGGCGATTGGAAAAAGCACCAAAGCAGTCCCGAGATCCGGCTGTTTCAGAATGAGAATGAAAGGAACAAAAACGATTCCTAGCGCTTGAAAAGCAGTACTAAAGCTCGAAACACGCCGGCCTTTGCTCTCGAGAAAACAACTGAGCGCCATCACGACAATGAGCTTAGCATATTCAGAAGGCTGAAATTCCCTTCCTAAAAATGGAACTCTGTACCACCTGTGGACATTTTGAATCGGCGCGGTGAAAAATAACCCCGCCAATAACAATAGAATGACCCCATAGAAAACCCATGACCATGACCTGAATTTCCGGTAATCCATGCCCACACAAAAGAAATAGACGACCCAGCCAATCATGAACCATTGAATCTGGATTTTGACAGACGAGGTCAGAAAAGCATCGGTATCCGTACCGGTCATTGAAGAGATGACCATCATGCTGATCCACATCAACGCTAGAATCAGCGGCACTGTACGGTAGTCGATCCGGCTTAAATATCTGTAGTCCCACATATGTATTGAAGGATAGCCGATTGGTCTTTTTGAAAATATATGAACATTGTGATGTCTACTTGCAGTTGCGTGTTTCTTCATGTGCATTAATTGGATGTAAACAAAGATGCTTATCACATGGTTTCTACAGCTTTGGAACCAGGTCTTCTTTTGGCTCTCTTAGAAGCTCCATCTCTGTGCAGTTG
>JABDFE010000011.1 GCA_013286675.1 Chlamydiota bacterium | reverse complement strand
TTGAAGTGGCTGCGGCCTAAGCAAAAATTAAAGAGAGCTGCTTTTTCATCCGTTAGGTGAGGAGCCAAAATCGGTGCACGCTGGGTGAGATCGGAAAACCGATCTTCTTGGAAGAGCAGGAGCAGTTCATTGTAAGCGGCTTCATCAGCTTTTCCCTGTCCTAAATCAACAACTTTTTGAAAAGTTGCAATGGCGTCATTTTTACTAAAACCCATTTGCAGAGAAGCTGCCTGGAGCAAAATTTCTTCTTTTTTATCCGGCATTGTTTCAGCCAGCACAACGTACAGGGCTGCCGCTTGTGCATTTTCTTCTAGAAGACGGTGGACTTCAGCCAGCGGAAGAAGCACTTTATCTTTATAGTTTGTCTCATACAGTCCTAAAAGGAGCGGCTTGGCTTGAGCTGCCAATTCTTTTTGCTGAGAGAGATCTGCAATCTTTTGAAGTTTGCGAAACAGTGAATCTGCAAGCAAAAACTGGAGCTCGGATTCCGTATTGCTAGTTGTTGCATGAGTAATGACCGCATCGTAATCGCCGAGCAGATAGAAACACTGGGCTTTACGGACTAGGGTTTTTTGCTGCAGGGAAGCGTTGCTAATTTTTTCATAGAACAGGAGAGCCTTGGAATAATCCCGTTCTTGATAAAAGATATCGGCTAAAATCGCATGCAGGTTGTCGTGGATCGCAGACTCTGTATTTTTTGCGAGGAAGTCTTCGATCTGCTTTTTCACCAGAGAATAATCGCGGTCTTTCCAAAACTCCGTCATTCTCCGAAGAAAGAAAGCCTCTTGCTGCGTCAGTTTTTCCTGTGAGATCATTGCTGGCTCTGCGGCTAAAAGAAACAGACACGTCGAAATTAAAATGTTGCTCATCTTTACCCCAAATAGTATTTCTTATATTGAACAGACAAAGCCTTTTTTTGTCCTCAAAAATTGTCCTGATTGGATACGATAACTCCAAATATAGGAGTTTGCATGATGGGAATACAACTGATTCTGATAGCGGCATTATTTATTGCCCTTTCCAACTACTGTATGAGACGCAGTATCGATGCCGGAGGAACCAGCAAAGGGTTCCTAATGATTCAGCTGTTTATCGTTTTCTTAGTCGCCATCCTCTTGAATCCCGTTCGGAGCGGTGATTACCATTGGAGTAATTGCATGGCTGGATTTGCAATTGCCGGCGGTATTGTTTTGGCGCTCATGATGGCATCGCTTGGAAGATCTCTGGAAACAGGCCCTCCTGGACTGACGTTTGCAGCCCTCAACGCATCCACCGTCATGCCGTCTATCTTAATGGTTTTACTTTTCGGAGCATCTTTTGGATATCAATACACTCTCTGGAATGGAGTGGGATCGTTATTAGTCGTCCTCGGTCTTTTTTGGGCTGGATGGGTGACATCGCGTAGCCAGCAGAAATCGAATTGGATCGTCTTTGTGACAGCGGCATTTTTTCTCCACGTTCTTTTCTTGGTCTTCTTAAGCTGGAGAGCCCTTTTCATTAATTTTCCTGGAGAAAATGGGCTGTTTCTTTCCTTCGATATGGATGATGCCAAGTGTCAATGGTTCATGCCGATCATCTTCTTCGTTGCCTTTTTGATCCAAACTGTAATCTATATCGCAGCAGAAAAAAGAGTTCCTAAGAAGGGTGAAGTGCTTTACGGAATGCTCGGCGGGTTAGCCAACGGCGTAGGAACATTTTTTATGATTCGTGCGACAGAAGTTTCAACTTCGATAGAACACGCCGTTATTTACCCGTTATTTGCCGTCACGATTATCATCATCTGTAACATCTGGGGTCAGTGGCTCTATAAGGAGAAGGTCAACTGGAAGGCCAACACACTTTGTGTGCTGGGCATTCTGGTTGCCACTCTCGATTGGAAGGCGCTATTTTCTTAAATGAGGTAGTTGCAAAACTCTCCGCCTCAGTAAAATCGCCCTTTTGAGCCATTTTTCCGCTCCACTGCGGGGCCCTACTCTTCTGAGTATGTGCCCTGCAGTGGAGTTTCAGGCCGCATGGCGGCCCCGACAAAACTGACTCAAAATCATCGATTTTTCTTAGGCACCTCAGTTTTGGGTTGCTTTCATAAAGTCTTACCCCATCTTTCGGGCGCTTTTTAAAGATTTTTCGGACACTATAGGCACCTTACGGCTATCAGTGCCCGAAAAATTTTTAAAAATCACCTCGAAATCTGGGGCAATCCTCCATAAAATCAACCCAAAACTGAGGTTGAATAGCTTTTTTCGATCCAATATTCAGCGGTTGTCCACTGAAAATGACTTGGTATGGTGGATGATATTTTTCTGAGAACTTTTTTAAACTTTTGGCTTTGGTATTTGTGTCATATTTGACACTTTTTGTTTAAAAAAAGTGACAATTTTGTCACTTTTCTACAAGTCTTGAATAATCAGCATGTTATGATACTGTATTGAAATAAAGCCGCAATTTATTGCGGAGTGTACGCACGCTAATGCCAAGAGACTTCGCAGCACGTGTGCGATTGTGGCTGCAGGCAGCAAGCGTTTCCAAGATATGCTGCTTTTCAAGATCAGCAAGCGTGATCTCTTTAGCAACAGGAACAGATAAAAGCGCAGGAGAAGAAGGATCGAGTCTTAAATGAGCAGCTTCAACAATATCTCCAGAGTTCATGACGACAGCTCTTTCTATCGTATTGGCAAGCTCTCGGATATTTCCTGGCCACGGGTATTCCAAAAGACATTTCTGTGCAGAAAGTGAAAGCTCTTTTTGCCTCTTTTGGTTTTCTTCAGAGAAACGGTCTAAAAAGTACTCCGCAAGCGCTAGGATGTCTTCTTTTCTCTCTCGTAAGGGTGGAAGTCGAATTGGAACGACATTGAGCCTAAAATAGAGATCTTCTCTGAACATCTTCTGCTCGATCATCTCTTTCATATTCCGGTTTGAGGTCGAAATCAGCCTGACATCGACTTTAATCGGCCTGACTCCTCCGACCCGCTCGAACTCTTGCTCTTGGACAACCCTGAGAAGTTTGGCTTGAACAGCCAGAGGTATCTCGGAGATTTCATCCAGGAGAAGTGTCCCTTTATGGGCCTGTTCGAATCTTCCGAGCCTTTTTTCCACAGCTCCGGTAAAAGATCCTTTTTCATGACCAAAAAACTCCGATTCGATCAACGTCTCCGGAATCGCTGCGCAATTGACTTTGATAAATGGCTGGCTCAAACGAGAAGATTGGTAGTGGATTGCATGGGCAATCACTTCTTTACCTGTTCCCGACTCTCCACTAATGAAAACAGCCGCGTTGCTCTGGGCGACTTTTGCGATATCAGCCAGAACCTGCCGCATAACCAGGCTATCGGCTAGAATCTCTTCTCTTTTTCCCCTAAAGGTAGATACGATGGGGGATACCGACTTGGAGTTTTGAGCTTTGCTAGCAAGTTTATCGATCATTTCCGCTGTCAGAGGCTTAACGATATAGTCCAGGGCCCCTAGCTTTATAGATTCGACAGCCTGTTCAAGGGAAGCAATCGGTGATGCAATGACGATAGACGCCTTAGGATAAAGGGCCTTGACTTGTTTAAACGTCTCTAAATCCTCAAGAATGATGAGATCAAAAGCCGATTCCGCTAGAATCTGCAACACCTCAGGACTGTTTCTCGCTGTTGTGATCTCACCCTCTGGGTAGAAAAAGTCGCTGTCGTTTTGTAGGAGTATCTTCACCATGTGTCCTTTGGTATCTAAATCGCACTCTAAAAAAATCTTTATTATCCTGCAAACAGGAATCCTCTTTTTTTTGACTGGATGCTCAGGATTAGAGAAATCGGAGCAGGATAAGCTCCGGGATAGCAATGCCAAAGGGGAGTATGTCTACCGGAACCATGATGAGGTCGCCTACCCCGTCCCAGCCCCCCGCCACCGAGAGCGGGAGGCCTACCCTTGGGAGACTTCAGACAAAAAGTAATTTTTTACAAGACGTTAATTCCGATTTCTTCGATAATTTCCACCCTAGGCCGATGTGGCGAAATGGCAGACGCGGTAGACTCAAAATCTACTCCTAGCAATAGGGTTCAGGTTCGAGTCCTGTCATCGGCAAATAGTACAAGAGTTAACCCTTGATTGATGAAGCAAGCCAACGATTTGGCTTGCGTCAGGACTCGAAGTGAAGCACGCTTGCGTGCGAACCGGCCTGAGAGACGAGGGAACCTCGGCGGAAGGGAGCCTGTCATCGGCAAATAGTACAAGAGTTAACCCTTGATTGATGAAGCAAGCCAACGATTTGGCTTGCGTCAGGACTCGAAGTGAAGCACGCTTGCGTGCGAACCGGCCTGAGAGACGAGGGAACCTCGGCGGAAGGGAGCCTGTCATCGGCAAATAGTACAAGAGTTAACCCTTGATTGATGAAGCAAGCCAACGATTTGGCTTGCGTCAGGACTCGAAGTGAAGCACGCTTGCGTGCGAACTGGCCTGACGGACGAGGGAAACCTCGGCGGAAGGGAGCTTGTCATCGGCAAATAGTACAAGAGTTAACCCTTGATTGATGAAGTAAGTCAATGGTTTGGCCTCCTCTATCTTAAAATTCAACTATCTGAAAAAGAGAGGTTGGTCAAGCTTACGAAAAAATCGTAAAGTTGAAATTAGAGGTTCCAATTTTTGCCATTGAACAAGCTAGCAATTTGGCTTGCGACAAGGTTCGATTATGCAGTGGATTCAACAGTTCGATTTATTCCTTTTCGACTTCGATGGGCTTCTCGTTAATACCGAGGAGCTCCACTTTGCTGCCTATCGACAGATGTGCAAGCAAAGGGGCTATAGCCTGGACTGGTCTCTTTTTGAGTTTTTCCAAGCAGCTCATTTTAATTCGACGGGTTTAAGAAACGGGATTTATCGAAAGTTTCCGGAGCTTCAGAAAGAGGAGCCTCGTTGGGAAGTGCTCTATGCAGAAAAGAAGCAGTATTATCAAGAACTTCTAGAAAAAGGCGACCTGTCTCTAATGCCAGGAGTTGAAGAGGTTTTAAGGGCTTTAGAGCAAGCGGATAAACGAAGATGTGTTGTCACAAACTCTCCCAAGATTCAAGTCGATCTCATCAAAGAAAAAATCCCTTTGTTAAAGACAATCCCAGTTTGGTTCACAAGGGAAAATTATCGAGAGCCAAAACCTCATCCTGAATGTTATCTGACGGCAATTGGGCAATTGGGGAAACCAGGCGATCGGATGATTGGATTTGAGGATTCTACAAGAGGTTTTCAAGCTTTAAAAGAGGCTGGCGTTTCAGTGGCTCTTTTGATTGCTCCTAAGGACCATCCCCAAATGAAAGAATTCAAGGGAACTTACTTTCCCTCTTTTAGTTCAATAGTTGACCTTCACTAGAAAAAGTCCGCGAGAGGGAGCTGCGGGCGGCGCTAGGCTTCTATCTTTGGCTTCAAAAAGCTGTGGAATCGATTCAACGGCAATTTTTCCTCGTGCGACATCGAGAAGTGTCCCGGTGATATTGCGCACCATTTTATAGAGAAACCCATCTCCTTCAAATTCAAGCCGGATACCTCCGGGTTCATGGCAGATATCTAACCGAGTGATCGTTCGGACAGGATTTTTCGCTGCGCTTCCCTTAGAAGCTTCATTGGCAAAGGTGGTAAAATCGTGCGTTCCGATGAAATAACGTGCCGCTTCTTTCATCTTCTCAAGATCTAAAGGAGAGTAATCATGATAAGCATAGAGTCTTTTAAAAGGATTGGTTGTCTTCTCAAGATGAAGATGGTAGTGGTATTCCTTGGAAACGGCGCTATAGCGGGCGTGGAAGTCAGGAGAGGCTTCTTCAACAGAGAGGATGCGGATATCATCGGGTAAGATGCCGTTGAGAGAGAGATGCAGCCGTTTAAGATCAGGGGCCACTTCAGAGGTGAAGTGGGCGACTTGGGCCCTGGCATGGACCCCTGCATCAGTCCGTCCTGATGCAACGACAGGAGTGGGGCTGCGCAAGATGGTCGCTAGGGCTTCTTCCAAGAGAGACTGGATGGAGACGGCGTTGTTCTGGATCTGCCAGCCACTGTAAGCAGTCCCGTCGTAGGCTATGACTAACTTATATTTCATAGAAACAGTATAGCAGAGGAGAGGTCAATTTGCAGGTTAAAAATAATTTGAAAATAGGAAAAGAAAAAGGCGGAACTCAAAAAAAAAGTGTTCCGCCTAAAAGAAAACTATGACAGGTGCTTATTAACGAGCTTTGTCATTTCGAACATGTTAACTTTTGCTTTATTGTTGAAAACAGCTTTCAGTGAGCTGTCAGCAAGGATATCGCGCTTGTTTTTTGGATCTTGGAGCTTATTCTTCTTGATGTAAGCCCACAATTTTTTTGTAACTTCTGTACGAGGCATAGGACCTTTTCCTACGACTGCAGCGAGTTCTTCGCTGAGACGCATTGGTTGCATGAACTTAGATTGTTTTTTTGCCATGTCGAATTCTCCTTTAGTTTATTTGCTACCTGTTTGTCCGATCTAGTGTCGGCTGGTAGGGTGTCTTGAGGTAGTTCTTCATTATCCTCAGAATGACTTTGTATCTCTCTTGGGATATTATAGTCAAAAAAAATCAGCTAAAAGCGCGATTTTTTTTCCAGGGACCTCTCATTAGTAGGTGTAATTCTTGCCTTTTTCCCTATGATCAGTTATCTCTGAAGGTCATATGATACAATCATTAGCGGATCAGTTAGCTGGATGCAGCTCAGTC
The DNA here is from genome assembly GCA_013286675.1 of Chlamydiota bacterium. Classification (GTDB taxonomy): domain Bacteria; phylum Chlamydiota; class Chlamydiia; order Chlamydiales; family Rhabdochlamydiaceae; genus PALSA-1444. The sequence continues at coordinate 25,192 of JABDFE010000011.1, read as the reverse complement.
AAAGAAAAACTCGAGGTGCTCTCGAACTTCTCTCCTGTGAAAAGTTATTTAGAAGAAAATTCCTCTCTATCAAACTTTCTTGGAAAAGCGCTTCCCGAACACGAGCTTGTGATCAAAGCAATTGTTGCAGCAGGGCAAGGGGAAAAACTCTTTAAAGCATTTTCAGAAGAAAAAATTTCTCTTCTATTACAACAACTCTCCCCGGTAGAAAAATTTTATACGTCGATTGGAGGCATCGTTGGATACCAAGCCCGGATGCTTGAACTGCTGGCCGCTAAAGCCACTTCAAAAGGCCCTAAATCGACGTACCATGCACCAGAAGGCATCGACATCTCTAATGAGAATGCACAGGTCAGAAAGGCCATTATCGATGGAATTGCAACACTGCCACTTCTTGCAGAGATTTATCCGCTTGGAGGCGCCGCCGACAGGCTCCGTCTTTACGATGAAAAAACTGGACTTCCTCTTCCCGCTGCGAGACTTCCCTTTTTGGGCAAATCGCTTTTAGAAGGATTGATTGCAGATCTGCAATCGCGCGAGTATCTCTATTATAAAGTGTATGGCGCGCAACTGACAACGCCGGTTGCTGTCATGACGTCAGAAGAAAAAAACAATCACAGCCATATTTTAGGTATCTGCGAAGAGGCAAATTGGTTCGGACGTCCGCAGGAGAGCTTTAAATTTTTCTGCCAGCCGATGGTTCCTACGATCAACCGTGAAGGGCAGTGGCACGTCCAAGGTCCCATGCAACTCCTTCTAAAGCCCGGGGGACATGGAGTGATCTGGAGGCTGGCACGCGAAGAAGGTATCTTCGATTGGTTTTTCTCCTGCGGCAGAAAAAAAGCGCTTGTGCGCCAAGTCAACAATCCCGTTGCTAACACCGACTATGGCATTATTGCTTTCACCGGCATTGGATGTGCAGAAGATAAGAAGTTTGGATTTGCTTCTTGTCCTCGCCAAGTCAAAGCCTCAGAGGGCATCAACGTCTTGGTTGAGACTCCCCATTCTCAGGGTTACAAATACACCCTGACGAATATCGAATATTGCGATTTCAAAAAGTTTAGCATTATCGATCAACCTGAAAAACCTGGAAGCCCTTATTCTAAATTCCCTTCCAACACGAATATCTTATTCGTCGATCTGGAAGCTGTCCAGAGTGCCATTTCTCGTTGTCCGATTCCCGGTATCCTCGTCAACCTCAAGAAACTCACCTACCGCACGAATACCGGCCAGAAAAAAGAAGAAGAAGTCGCCCGTTTAGAATCGACGATGCAGAATATTGCTGATTTCTTTTCTTCCACTGATCGCCAGCAGCTCAAGACCTATCTGACCTATAACCATCGCCGCAAGACAATCTCTGCTGCAAAACGAGAGTTTACTTTAGGTTCTTCCCTTTTAGAAACTCCTGAAGGCTGTTTCTTAGACATCTTAAAAAACAATCGCGACCTTTTAGTCTCCTGCCATATGCAAGTGCCCGTAGTCAGCGATCCTCTCCACTTTTTTGAGAAAGGCCCTTCGTTTATTTTCCTCTACCATCCGGCTTTAGGTCCTCTTTACTCCGTGATTGCACAAAAACTCCGTGGAGGAAGGCTCCATCCTGAAAGCGAACTTCAACTACAGATCGTAGAAGTCGACATTGAAAATCTCGATCTAGAAGGAAGCTTGCTCATCCAAGCAGAATCTGTCATGGGACATACAGAAGGACAGAAGTTGATCTATTCCGAAAGATCTGGCCGGTGCGTTCTTAAAAATGTCACCGTGCGCAATAAAGGCATCGATCACGACATGCCTAATGTCTATTGGCGCAATGAAATTGCCCGGCAAGAAGTTTGTCAGATCTTACTGCGCGGCATGAGTGAATTTTACGCTGAAAATATTGTGCTCTCCAGTGACCACTTCATCGAAGTGCCCGATGGTCAAAGATGCCGTGCCATTGAGATCGAAGGCGAGCTTCACCTCACCTTTGAAAAGATCGAAGCACCTTCCTGGCATTGGGAGTATACGGTAGATTCCCGCCAAGCCGTTGTTCTAAAAAAGGCAACGCCTTAGAGGGCGTTGCCTTTTTGAATAGGGCTTTTCGATAGGCTCTGTCGTCTATTTATGCCTTCGACTTTACTTACCCTGCTTGTGTTTCTTGTTCTTGCCCTTATTGTTCTTATTTTTGCCCTTTCCAACTGTATTAGAATCCTTCACGCGGTAATTGTTCTCATTTTCTTTCTGAGTTTTGTCTTTCGAACCAGAGCCTGTTGTAGCCCCTATGTTAACCACGGGCTTTTGATCATTTTTAGTTTCAACTTTATTAACGTCTTCCACAGGATCTTTGCCAGTACTTCCTGTTGTATTATTTCCAGTTCCACCAAGTGTTGTATCATGCAGAAGATTTAGAGGGGTTTTTCCTTTCTCATTTGCTGATGGATTAGAGTTTATATCTACCTCCCGATCAAAGTGTAAGCTTGCCCCATTTATATTACCTTTTTCGACATTTTCAATATTGTCACCGTTATTATTTACGGCGTTCGTGGTGTTTTTCGCTGGGTTGACATCTTTTTCAAAGTCAGAATCTTCTTTAAGAAAGCCTTCCGCCTCGTCGGAATTTACTGGAGTGGGATCTTGAGACTTGTTTTTTCGATCAGTTTTTTCTATATTTGTGTCTTTTTTATCATCGGAAATTAATGGATTTGGTTTTGACAGATCGGGTTCTGTAGGTTTCTCTTTTTCTGCACTACTGTCTACATCATCGCCGTCTCCCTCACCTTTGGACTTTGGTGGAGTTTCTTTAATCTGTGCTTCGCCTTTAGGATGTAGCATGTAGTTGATAAAGAAGAGAGTGATGATTCCAGCGGCTAAAATATAGAGGCCTTTGTTATTTTTGATGGAGTCAACGATGCTATTTTCATAGACCCATTCAGGGGCTTTTTCTAGGAAGGGTTTAGCGACACCTTCAACGACGTAGGTGTCTATGCCATCGAGGACAGTTGTATAGAGTTTCCCTAAGTGGGCAGTTTCTATGTTTTTGGCAAAATTATGGAAGCGGGTGGCAGTTTCTAGTGTAGCTGTGTTCAGGCTGGTAAAATCGACCATGGTATCCTCCTTTCAAGGGAATTTTTGCGACAATTATAAGAGTTGTTTCTTTAATGTAAAGAAAGGTTGATCTCTGGCATAATGGATAGGAAGATATAAATTTTTTTTAAAGATGATTTTTAAGGCGTACATTATGAACGAGCAGACCCAAGATCGGATAGACAGTATTCAGAATCGGATTCTTCACATGTGGAGGTATCTTTGACCTGGGTCAAAAAGAAAAACGGGTTGAAGAATTACAAGCATTAATGGGAGAAGCTGCTTTCTGGGATGATTCTCAAGCAGCCACGAAAATCATCTCCGAATCCAACGATCTCAAAGCGTGGACGCTTCCTTACAACCAAGTCAAAGAACGGTTTTCCAATGTCCAATCGCTGCTTCCAGAAGCAGAAGAAAGTGGTGATCAGGCTTTTGTCGAAGAACTTTTAAACGAGCTGAGTGACATTGAAAAAATCATCTCTGAACTCGAAATTAGAAAGATGCTCTCTGGTGAGATGGACAGCAAAAGCTGCTTCCTTAGCATCAATGCAGGAGCTGGAGGAACAGAAGCGTGCGACTGGGCTCTCATGCTATCGAGGATGTATCAACGATGGGCAAGTAAACGCGGCTGGGATGTCGAGATGCTCGATACCGTCGAAGGCGATGTTGCAGGGATTAAAAGCATCACATTTAAAATTGCGGGGCCTTTTGCCTATGGGTATTGCAAGGCAGAGAAGGGAGTCCACCGGCTTGTCAGGATTTCACCATTTGATTCTAACGCTAAGAGTCACACGAGTTTTGCTTCTGTCGATGTCTCTCCGGAAGTGGGAGATGATGTTGAGATCGATTTAAGAAATGAAGATATCCGCGTCGATACCTATCGGGCTTCAGGAGCAGGAGGCCAGCACGTTAACAAGACCGATTCTGCTGTCCGGATGACGCATATTCCAACGGGGATTATCGTCTCTTGCCAAAGAGAGAGAAGCCAAATTCAAAACCGTGAGTCTTGCTTAAAGATGCTCCGCGCTAAAATCTACGAACAAGAGATGGCAGAAAGAAAAGCCAAAATTGATAAGATGGGTGGAGAAAAGAAAGATATCGGATGGGGGCATCAGATCCGCAGCTATGTCTTCCAGCCATATACACTTGTCAAAGACAACCGGACCGATTATGAAGTTGGTAACATTGCAGCAGTGATGGATGGAGAGATCGATGATTTTGTCCTCGCCTATTTGAAGGAGTTTGGTTAATGCAAGAGATCCCAGGTTTCGACATTCGATACACGTATGTGACAGATATCAGTTATCTGCGACAGTGGATGAGAAGCCCCGGGATGCTCAAATGGTTTCCGATGACGGAAGAAAAAGAAGTCGAAGATGCTCTTCAGTGCTGGATTGGCTTTTGCCGGTGGAGCTGCAGTATTACGGCAACGATTAATCATATTCCATGTGGAATTGGGACGCTTTTTCTTATGCCTTACAAAAAAGTGGCACACCATTGCCTCTTCAAAGTCATTGTCGATCCTAATTTTCAGAAAAAAGGGATTGGAAATGCTTTGATCCGAAATCTCAAACATCTAGCAAAGACCTATTTTCATTTGGAGATGATCTCGACCGAAATTTTTGAGGGGAACCCTATCATCTCTGTACTGAATAAAAATGACTTCCAAGAGATATTTCGTCAGGAAAAGTTTGTGAAGACTGCTGAGGGATACAAGGCGAGAATTTTCATGGAGACGGCGTTATGATTGAAATCCGTCCAGCAAATCCCGACGAGGGTCCTTATCTTGCGAAATGGCTGGCAGATCCTGTGATCTTGCGATGGTTCCCCATGACAGATGCTAGGGAGATCGACGATGCGGTTAAGATTTGGATGGGCTATAGCAAATTTCAAGCGTGTTTTACGGCGTATGAAAATGGTGCTCCGGTTGGGATGTCGATCCTTTACATCCAGCCGTATCAGAAATTTGGTCATCAATGCCTCTTTGCGATCATCGTCGATGAAAAACACCGGAATAAAGGGATTGGCAAGGCGCTGATGCAGCACATGATCGATGCAGCTAAAAATCAGTTTAAAATTGAGATTCTCCATTTAGAGGTTTATGCAGGCAACCCGGCAATCCGGCTTTATGAGCGGATGGGCTTTAAAGAGTTTGGCCGTCAGCCTAAATTCATTAAGCAAGATGGAGAGTACATCGATAAAATTATGATGCAAAAGGAACTTTAGTATGGCAGGTCATAGCAAGTGGGCGAACATCAAGCACAGGAAAGGAAGGGCCGACAAGATCAAGGGAAAAATCTTTTCCCGGATTACGAAAGAGATCATCACGGCTGTGAAATTAGGCGGGCCTGATCCGAAGTCAAATTCTCGGCTAAGACTCGTGATGATTAAAGCCCGTGAAGCAAATATGCCCAGCGAGAATATCGAAAGAAATATCAAAAAAGCTTCCAGTGCAGATCAAGCTGACTTCTCAGAATTTACCTATGAGATGTATGGCTATGGCGGTGTTGGCATGATCCTCGATATCATGACGGACAATAAAAACCGGATCTCTTCTGATGTTAGGATTGCAATGAATAAGAAAGGGGGCACCTTAGCAAGCCCTGGAGCTGTCGCTTATAACTTTGATCAAAAAGGCGTCATCCAAGTTCCTCAAAAAAACGTTTTAGAAGATGAGCTCTTTTTAGCGGTCACTGAAGCTGGCGCAGATGAGTTTGAGGCAGAAGAAGAGATGTACATCATTACAACGCCTCCTGAACTTTTATTTCAGGTCAAAGAAGCCATCGATAAAATGGGCGTCAAATGTGAATCGGCAGATTTAGAGCGGATTCCAAAAGTCTATGTCGAATGCAGCCCTGAAGATCAAAAAGCCAATCTCGAACTCATGGAATACCTGGAAGGCCTCGACGATGTCGACGCCGTCCATCATAATATGAAATTAGATTAAAAATGCTTTCGGGATCTCAACTAAGACACCTTTCTCAATTGGGCAGACGTCGTAGTCTTGGTTTGGAGTGCTGAAAAGAAGACCGACATCGACAATGATCTTATCTTCTGTATCATAGACAATGGCTTCATTACAAGTCTTGAGCAATTTAAAGAGCTTTTCATAGGAGACGTCGTAGTCAGCAATACACACAGTGTCATCTACCGTCTCTTGACAGAGATAAACGACTCGGAAAGATGTGTCTATTTTGTTGTAGACTTCATAGTGAAATATAGGTATCGCTGATTTGATGCGCGTGTACTGTTCCTGAAAGTATAATTCAACAACAAAGAGATTATGCTTCTCATCGATGAGTTTATAAAGGCGCCGGTTGTTCTGCTCTGCTATTTTGAAGCTCGGAGTGTTGATGGCATTAGAAATCAGGGAGTTATAATGCGCTAAACTCATGTCCCGAGGAACAAAGGAAGTGAACTGCTTCAGGATATTATTAAGGTCTCCTTCCTTGCAAACTTGTCCGCACCAGACATCTGTCCATATGTTTGTGCGCCGCTTAGTAACGAAGCGGTCGCGGGGATGGTTTGGACCGCAAATGTGGAATCCACCAAGTCTTTCCAGGTCTATTAAGTGTCTTTCATCTATAAAGCTAAATCTAAGTTCTTTTGCTACGCTTATTGTCCAGTTTCCCATGACGCTCTCATAATCGTTGGTAGCAAAGATCAAACGACGCCCAACGACTTCAGGAGAAGGCACTTCTTTTACCGTTCCTGTTTTTTCTATCACTTCTTTGAATAGCTGACGGGCAACGTTTTTTGATTTGTCGGGAGATCCCCGTTGGCTGAGTGTTTTAAGTGCTGCGTCAACTTCGCCGCTATCTTTAGAAATAATGTCGTTGCTTGGATCGTTATTCTCCATTACGTTTTTTAAGGTTTTTAGGGCCTGCGGGCTGTTCATAGGTTTCTTTTTTTCAGGTGTATGTGGAGGTGTGAAGAAATTGCTGCTGCTGAGGCTGTCCGTTGAGGATTGATAGCCGCTACTGCTGAGACCGCTAGCTGAGAAATTGCCACTATTGCTGAGGCTTTCTGTTAAGATTGGAAAGTTACAGTTGGTATCATCATCCCAACTGAAATCCTCGGCATTCTCATGATTGGTTAATGCGTCTTTTTCGGAACGAGGCGATACGCGCTCTTCAAGAGAAGAGGATTTAGACCAACCCATCTGGACTTTTTCTTTGGCGATTCGATCAATTTCATCAAGAGTTTCGTCATCAACAGGTATAAGGTTGAAAGTAGGCAAAGGTATTCTTTCTTGACACGTTGACGTTGCTGTTGTGGTCGATACAAGTGACATAAAATATTAATTCCTGGTTTTTTGTTAATGTTTTTTATTATACATAATTTATATAAATTAAACAATTATTAAATATTTATTTTAAATATCAACAATATATAATTATAAGTTGATTATTACAAATTCTTGAAGTCCAGTCAGATCAAAAAAAGATTTTCTTAAAATAGGAGAACGAGTAGTCTATTTTGCATGAGACTGATCCATTACTTAGGGGAATTAAAAAATACCTTTTCAAAAAGCAGGATAGTTTTTAGATGGCAGTAAAATTTTGTTTTGCTAGTGGTTATTCTGCTAGAATAGGCTCCTGTGGAATAGAACAGGTGCCTTACCCAGCAACTTGTGAGGAGGATACTGAAGTAGCAAAGCGCGCACCATTCCGGCTGGGCGATTTAGGGTCTCTCCGGTATTATACATATACATTGGAGGACCTGCAAGCTCGGGTGGAAGCAGCAAAGGAGCAGCCTGATGATATGAGAAATATCTGGAGAAGTCGGATTATTTGTATCTTGGCCCCGATCGAAACCATTTTCTGTATCAACTTTATTCCATCGAATCCTCATCAGCCACAAACCCTTCAAGTCATGAGAATGCATGATCTCAATGAAAGCGCTTCTTCTTATCAGGTCTATTGCTACGACTATTCACCTTACAAATTTATTCTGCCGACAGAACATGCCGATCAAATTTTTAATCTTTCTCAGTGGGATTTTTCTCAAATTGAGCCGGGGCCTCTTATTTTGGCTCTACAGTATCTAAAAAATGAGAAAGCCTTGAGAGGGATGGCCCTGACTTTGCGGAGCGATGAGGGTAATTTGAATAGTTACCTCTGGATCAAACCTTAACAACTACTTATAGGAAATATACGGTCCTACGTCAAGGATGTCATCTTGCTGGATGACTTCGTAGCGGAAGTGGTTTTGCTCGGGTAAAACGCCTTCCATTAGGACCGCTAGCCGTTTAAGGTTAGAGCGCGATAGAAACGCCTTTGATGTTGCAATGAATTCAGAATAGGTCAGCTTTTTTACCGCTTCGACTCTCTTTTCGAGCCAATCAAAATCTCCCTCATATTCGTAAGCAAAGTTGTAGAGCATAGAAGCTTTGCCAGGGAGGGTTTCAGGTGGCATTTCGAGTTCTTTGATCAGAGAAACCTTTAAAGTCTCAAACCTCTCTTCAGAGATTTTTTTATTGATATGGCGGCTGAACTCTTCAAGGAAAAGCTCAAATCTTGCAAGAAGTTCTGAAGGCTGGTGGCTGTTGGATTGGACAGCAAAAAATTGGAGCAGTTGTCTTTCAACTTCGGTATCCCAAGCGTTTGCAATGTAGCCGGTCTGCTGTTTGGTGCGCAGCGTGGTGTAGAAATCGTCTTTCAGAGCATTGGAAAGAATTTCCTGAGCGGCTCTTTTCTCCATTGAAAAAGCGCCTTGATGCAGCATGAGCACGGTACTGTTGCCTTGCCGCTGGGTGTTTTGAACAACCATGTAAGGGCCTAATTTTTCCGCTGGAGATAGGACTCCTAATTTGTAGTGATGGCTTTTGCTAAAGGGAGCAGCGTTGAGAGTCGTTTTTAATTCTCCCCAGATCCCTTCCGCTTCTGCAGAGGTGATATTTCCGTAGACTAGGGTTTCAGCATACGTTGTTTTGAAAAGTTCATTGGCAAAATGGAGAAAATCTTCATGCGAGATGTTTTTCAACGCTTGGTATGTCGCGCGTGGGGTTGGACAGTTGTTATAGATCATGCTTTTGAGCAGCTGCATGCTTTGGCGGACAGGAAGCTCTTTGGAAGCATTATCGTAAGTCGAAAGAAGAGATTGTTTATAGATGTCAAATTCTGCAGCTGTTGGGGAAACCTCTTGAAGAGATTGGAAAATCGTCTTCAGGAAAAGCGGGGTTTTTTCGCTATAGCCTGAAACGGAGATTGAGAAGTTGAACTTATTCTGAGAAAAATTAACACCAAGGCCTGCCTGGCTTGCATAGAAGAGTGGCGAGCATAATTTTTCTGTCAGCGCTCTTGTGTAAAGATCAAAAAGAGCATTTGCTTTAGCCGATCCGTCTTGCTGAGGCGTCTTTAAAGAGATGAAAGCAGTCGTCTCTGGAACCAGATATTTTTGATCTTGCTTGAAGTACATTTTTCCCAAATCCTCGGAAACAATGAGCGTTGGTTGAGAGGGAAGATTTTCTGCAGCGGGGATAAGAGCCAGCGATTCCGGCAGGTAAGGGTTTGCAGATGGAATGTCGATATGAGAGTGCGGATTGCTACTAGCCCAAGCAGTCAAGTTGGAAGAGGGGATTTCTTTGATCGCATAAGAGGCGTTCATCCATTTTTCTTGGGTGCTTGGAAGGACGCCGGTGAGTTTTGGATCGGCATACACAAAAAAGACGCACGATTCTGGTGTCAGTGTGTCGAGCACAGTGCGGATCAGTTTTGCATCATAGCGCTGCGGCACGCTTGATTTAAGGGGGAAAGTTTCTAATTTTTCATAAATCATAGTGGCAACTTTGTCAGAGACAAAGTTATAGGCATCGCTGCGAGATTGGTATTCATAACCGATCTTGCACATGCGATGCGTTTCATCAAAGATGTAGCGAGGAATGCCCGTCTCTTTCAAACGGTTGATCGCTTGGAAGGTTCTTTGGATCACAGTATCGATTTGTTTAGTGCCGGCTTCAGTCAGCGAGATATCGATATTGAAAAGGAGGCAGTCTTTACTGAACCGGTCGGTCGAAGCGGAGATGCCTTCAGCAATTTTTTCTCGTTTGAGCTGCTCGAGGAGGCCGTTTTCAGTTCCATTGCCAAGTGCGTAAGCGATGAGATGGGGAGTGGCTGTCTCGATATCTAATGCGATCTCTTTAGGCAGTTGCCAGACCATAGAGACAGTTTTGAGGTCTTTAACTGGTTTAACGTAGAGGAAATGACCTTTTTGCTCCGAAGAGAGCATTTCATCAGGATACGCTGCAGGGGGCAAATGGTGATTCGGGACGGCGGAGAATTTTTCGACTGTCAGTTGGATCATTTCTTCGATAGGGAGGGGAGAAATAGTGACAAGATGCATCCGATTAGAGCTGTAGTGCTCTTTGTACCACTTTTTGAGGGCTTCTTGAGGGATGCCAGAGAGAGTGTCGGCATTGCCAGTGGAAAACCCTGCGTTCGGGTGGTCGGGGTTGCCGGTCTCTTTCAAAATCATGTAGCCGCGCCAGCCGTCGTTTTCGATATTTTTGGCGTGCTCTTGATCGACAGCATGGAGCTCTCTTCCAATGGAGGAAGGATTGAAAAGAGGATCGACAAAGAAGTGAGAGAAGCGGTCAACGGCTCCTTTATAGGCGTCGTTATTGATGGAGAAAATATAGACAGTGCGGTCGGAAGCAGTATAGGCATTGAGCTGTCCACCGTTGTCACTGATGTACTGCATGTACTCATTTTCTTTTGGATAGGCAGCTGTTCCCAAAAAGAGCATGTGCTCTAAAAAGTGCGCCATTCCAGGGTATTCTTTCGGATCTTGCCAAGAACCTGCTTCGACAGCGAGCGCTGCTGCCGATTCGTGCACGCCAGGATCAGAGATCAAATAGGCCTGCAGTCCGTTAGAAAGTCGGATTTTGGCTGTTTTTCTTTCTGCAAGTGCAGGAGTGAGGATTTTGAGTGTGTTTTTATCTTCGATCCGTTCATAAGCGGGGGTGCCAAAAAGAGAGACTCCTGTGAGTAAGAGGGTCGCGTAGATAAATTTTCTCATGAAAGATTTCCTTTAAGTAACATTTTGTAATCATTGGAGACTTGGGTCCAAATATGATCGGCCCTAGCCCCGCGGCGCTGATGCTTGTCAGGATGATCGTAACCTGGATAGAGTTCCATGTCAATCACAGGTCCAATAGAGAGGTGGATTGGCCCGCGTTTACTGACGCGGGTCTCACCCAGTTCAATTTGCACGGTCTCTGGAGGTGGGAACATGTCGTAAGTTGCTAGCGCCATCGGATAAAAATAGGTCGGAGTTTTGGCTTTTTGGGCCATCAGATAAAACATCTCGATGCTTTGAGGGTCGAACTTAGCGACTTCGACAACACCCTCAGCATTTCTTCGATCGCGTCCGCCGCTAGGAGCGACATAGATGCACTTGCCGCCTTCTTGGAGAAGGATGCGCATCAGTTCCATGGCGCGTTTATTGTGGTGCTGCTTTTCAGCTTTTTTCTCAGGAGGATGATCGATGTATCTTTTGGAGTAGATGCAAAGCAGATTTCTTCCCATGCTGAAGGGAACAGCCAGTGGATCGGTAACGACGCGCTCTCCAGCGACAAAGATCATCTCTTCAGCAAGTCTTGGATATTGATCATCTAAAAGCAGACTGATGGCTTGAGGATCGGCTTCAATCTGATGGTTCGCAAGCAAGATGACATTATGCCCTTGTTTCTTATGCGCGATAATCTCTTCAATTTGAGCCTTTCCGTGCACAGTCGAGCCTTTCTTATCAACGAGAAGACGGAAAAAATCATTTCCAAACTTGTAATAGTCGTAAGGGTATCGCACTTTTTCGTGGTACGGCTGGAAGATGAAAGGTGTCGTGACTTGCATTTTGATCAGCGCAAGAAAATCGTCGAACCAAGCAGAATAGGAGGCGGGATCGACCTTGTGGGGGTCGAGCGCTTTTTTATAGCCATGGTAAAAAGAGTGGAAGTTCTCTTTTACCTTCTCTGGCATCCATGTTTGGTCAAATTTCGAGCTGTTTGCCATTTGTCGTTGAATAAAATTGGAAATCGTTCAGGTGCAGTTTGTCATCTGCATCAAATTTCAGATCGGCATTCCACTTCTCAGCGAGTTTTCTAAGATAGCTCTTATCGTGATGTCCTAGGAAATGGTCTAAGGTCGGATGAGAGATTAATTTTAGAGCAAATTGCTGCTGTTGGAGAATGAGTTTTTTAAGCGTCCTTTCAATTTCAATCGCAACGCTCTCATGTGTCTTGATGATCCCATTGCCGCTGCAATAGGGGCATGTTGTAAACATCATTTGAGAGAGCGATTCTCTGTTTCTTTGGCGGGTCATTTCAACAAGGCCAAACTCGCTCATGCCCAAAATCGTGCACTTTGCAGAGTCTTCTTTCATCGCTTCTTTGAGCCGCTCCAAAACACGGCGCTGATTTTTTCTCGATCGCATGTCGATGAAGTCACAAATGATTAGACCGCCGATATTGCGGATCCGTAATTGCCGAGCCATTTCGTCTGCAGCTTCCATATTGATGCGCACTAGCGATTCTTCGACATCGGTAGATTTGCGCTGTTCTTTACTCCGTCCTGAGTTGACGTCGATAGTTAGCATCGCTTCGGTTCTATCAAAAAAGAGATATCCGCCGCTGCCGAGCCAGATTTTTCGACGAAGAGCTTTATCGATTTCTCTTTCAACACCAAATCTTTCATACATCGGGATCTTATCGCGGTAATACTCAATGATCACTTCATGATCGCTGTGATATCTGTCATAGAGTTGTTTGCACCGCTGGAAGGTGTTGTAATCGTCGATCAAAATCCGGCTATATTGTTTATCGATGGCTTGGATGATCGACCGTTTGATCAGGTCAGATTCTTCGAAAAGGCAGGTCGGTTTTGTCGCCTTTTCGAATTTCTCCATGATATCTTTCCACGTATTGAGTAGATCACCCGCTTCTTGGATCAGCTGCTCTGCTGTGGCATTGAGACTGGCCGTTCGGCAGATGAGCCCCATGTCTTGAGGCATTTCAAACGCTTGGATCAGTTTTTTCAGACGATCTCTTCCAGCCCTGTCTTCAATTTTTCTAGAGACGCCGCGGTGGGGTGTATTGGGAAGAAGGACGAGGTAGCGTCCTGCGATGGAGACGTTCGAGGTCAGTCTTGCACCTTTGGTTCCAATCGGCTCTTTGACAACCTGTACCAGCACGGGCTGATCAGTTTTCAAGATTTTAGAGATGTCGGTCTCATTTTGTTTTTTTCGACTTTTTCCTTCGACTTCTTTCAGGTCGAAGTCCATATCGAACAGTTCTTGGAATTTCTGTGTATTTTCCAAGATGTCAGAGATGTGGATAAACCCATTTTCGCCTTCATCGATGTCGATGAATGCCGATTGGATGTTATGTAAAATATTTTTTACACGTCCTCGGTAGACATTCCCTGTCAGCTGGCGGTTGTTTTTTCGTTCAATGACGAGGTCTTGCAAAACGCCATTTCTTAGGAAAGCACACCGGGTCTCTTTAGATTCAACATTGATAAGAATTTCTTCATTCATATTTGTAGCTCTTACGTAAAGGTCCGTTGGGCTGTCAAAATTGTCCCCAATTTTAACAGGCCAAGAGACCTGATACCAAATCGCATTTTACAACGGGCTCTCCTTATAATACCAGTTCTGAAATTTAAGTAATTTTTATTATAAACTTTAATTTTTTAAATTTATAATTATCTGTTACTTTTAATTACAAATTAGTATAAAATATAGCAATTAACAAGGAGAATGATGATGTCTGCTCAATTAAATACACTGAAACAGTATCTGTGGGATAGTTTACCCGGAGATTCCCAAAGATATGTCCAACTATTGTGGAATAGAGATGCTGGAAAATTTGTGGGTTGTAAAGAGCCCTATGAAAAAAACAACATGGAAAAAGTCAGCGACTGGATGCTTGGTCCAGCTGTCGATCTTACGACGTATCCTTTGTTTAAAAATCGTTATTTTCAAGTGGCTGCAGGAGCCAGTGCGTTGACATTCATTTTTTTAAAATTTATCGAGCATCCGGTCTTCACGACAACGCAAGTTGGCCATCTAATCTCTTTACTGCCTCGGGCTTGCAAGTATTTAGCTGGACTCACTATTGCTGGTTTTGTAGGTAGATGCTTTGGCCGCATGTTTAACACCGACTTGATGAGACAGTTTTATAATCTAGAGGCTAAGTAGGCTGGGCATTGTTCTCAAAAAAATGTAATTATATATAGCATTTAATTCTAAATTAGAATAAAAAACTATAAATCAACAAAGAGAATTGTTATGACAGTTCGATCAAAACTGCAACGGCTTTTGGAACCAGTGTGGAATATGTTACCGTCATTCATAAACAATGAAACCATACACTTAAGAGGCAGAGGCTCAGAAAAAAGCTATCTGGAAATGGCCGGCGACGTCATAGGTTATACAAAACAGTTTTTTGAGTCTCTGTGGAATATGTTACCGTTATCCATCAATAATGAAACCATACACTTAAGAGGCAGAGGCTCAGAAAAAGACTATCTAGGTGGAGTTGTTGCGGTGGTTGCAGCAGGTGTATGCATGGCGTTATTTTAAAATGTATTGCCAATCTGTCCAAAACGACATCGCTGGATGGCCGTATAACTACAGTTTGATGGAACGTTTTTACGTTCCAAAAAAGGATTAAAGCTGGGCTTTGATCTTTTCTAAGAAGCTGTGCTGCACAAGACGAAGAGCGCCTTTTATTCCATGAATAAAGGTTTCGGGAGAAGAATCCCCATGACACTTGACCACAACGCCGTTGACGCCGCATAGAATTGCTCCCGGATATTCCGCATAGTGCATCCGGGAGCGAAGGGTGGCAAGTTCATGTGTGAGATGAGAAAAAGAGCCTTCACGAGAGCTTGCTTCAAGCTGTTCCAAGATAAAAGCAGCGATGCCTTCCGCGGTCTTTAAAAAAACATTCCCCGTAAATCCGTCGGTGACCAAAACATCGATATCTCCATGAAAAACGTCTTTCCCTTCGATATTTCCGGCAAAAACTTGTCCATCGCGGTTCATGGCATCGAGTTTGAGATACGCTTCTTGGAGCTGCGGAGTTCCTTTTTTTGCTTCGGTGCCGATGTTCAGCAAGCCTACGGTGGGATTTTCAATGCCCCGGCTTTTTTGATAAGCGATACCCATCGCAGCAAATTGGACGATATGTTCGGATTTGATGCTTAAATTGGCTCCGACATCGAGGACGGCAACCTCTTTTTTCTTGGTAGGAAGAAGAGCTAGAAGTGCCGGACGGCCGATGCCTTTAAGAGTCTTTAAGGTGGTTTTTGCCGCAAGCAAAAGTGCGCCGGTATTGCCGGCTGAGACAAAGGCGTCGATTTTCTCCTCTTTTAAATGCTGCAAGCCTTGGCAAAGCGTAGAATTTTTTTTGCGTCGAACAGCCATGACGGGGTCGTCTTCCATTTGGATGACTTGCGAGCACTTGACGATGCTCAGTGAGGCATCGAGCTCACCGCTGATTTCCTCAGAAGCAAAAAAAACAATCTCGGCAGGAAAGTCATCTTGAAGCAGTTGAAGGATAGCACGGTAAAGATCTTCGGGGGCAGTATCTGAGCCCATGAGGTCGATGCCGATGCGAATAGGGATTGTTTTACGTAACTTCATGTGCACAAGTTACGTAAGTGAGTTATTTTTTGTCACCAGCGATTGATCGTCCAGCATAGTAACCGCAATGAGGGCAAACGGTATGAGAGAGTCTTTTGCCTTTGCAGTTGGAACAGGTCATCGCATTTCTTGGTTTTTTAGCGTGGTGCGCCCGACGGGAATTTTTTCTCGCGTTGGACAATCTATTACGTGGTACAGCCATTGTTAAAACTCCTATGAGCTAGTTATTATACGGTAAATTCTATAAATCAGCGAACGGAAAATGATTTTGGGGTGAAACTACCTTACTTTTCATAAACTTAGAGATGACCTTTCGTTCAGGACAGTTCCCTTGCTGACACTCGACATATTGAGGAATTAAAATGACAATTTCTTCTCGAAGGATGTCAGTAAAATCAAAAGTTGTCGATTCCAGCTCACTGAGTAAGATGGTGTGGTAAAGCTCTTCAGTCTTGAGTGTGACAAAAGTCATATCATTACAGATGCTGCAGGGCATCTTCACTTCTGTATGGGCAGAAAGCTGCAGGATAAGGTCTTCATCTGTTGCATAGACCTCTCCCTTCAAATAGATGGGATGCTGAAAAATGAGGTCAGGCTCGCTTAATCCTAAGAAATCAGGAGGTAGAACGTGCTCGATCTGCTCTCTTTTCCCGTCGCGGAGCTGCTCTGTAAAAATTTTTAATGGGCTTTCCATAGGTGGTCAATTTTACTCTTTTATAAGACTTAAGATCAATTGGGCAGACCGGGTATTTGCATTTTCCCTCCCGAGCAGGGCTCGCAGAGCCTTGCATTCGGCTTGGGATCGGTCCCAAACGTCTTGATTGATCATTAAATTTTTTACTTCCTTTAACAGTTTTTCATCGGTTAGGGCAGGTCCGATCAGTTCTGGGAAGATCGTCTTTCCTGCAATGAGGTTCGGGAGGGCAAAGTAAGGTAGAGAAATTCTAAAGATATATTTAGCTATAAAGACATCTAAAGGGGAGATGGCATATGTGACGACCGTCGGGATTTCTTGCAGAGCTAGCTCGAATGTGATGGTGCCTGATTTAGCCACTGCCAAAAAGGGCTTAAGTTTTTTCATCTCAACGGGTGTGATCAGATCGAGATCGGGAGCCATTTTTTTCAAAAGAGGACGATATTTTTCTTGAGAGACTGAAATCGCAAAACGGTAGCTAGGGAAATCACGTTTAAGCGAATGAATCAGCCGGATAAAATAAGGGAAGTTGCGTTCGATTTCTTTTGTTCGGCTTCCAGGAAAAAAAGCAATCAGCTGGGTATTGGGGTTTTCTTGAGGGAAGATTTTCTGTACAAGTGGATGGCCGATATATTCGACACGCAGTTTAGTTTTGTCAAACAGCTGTTTTTCAAAAGGCAGGATGGAAAGAAGCAGATCGAGATTTTCAGCCATCAGGCCGATTCTTTTTTTGCCCCATGCCCAAACAGAGGGGCAGACATAGTGGCAGATTTTTCCTTTAAACCCTTTTTTTCTGAGTTTTTTAGCTAGTCGAAGATTGAATCCCGGGTAGTCGATGGTCAAAACGACTTTAGGTTCAGCTTTTAAAATCGTATCGACTGCCAGGTTGAAGCAACTGATCAAATGAGGAAGAGCAAAAAGAACATCGATAAAGCCCATCACTTGGAGATTTTCCATCGGAAAAACAGTCTCCATTCCGACAGCGCGCATTTTCGGGCCGCCGATGCCCATCACTTTTAGATTGGAGGATTTTAAAGCTTGTAGAAGCCCTTCGCCGAGCTGATCTCCACTGGCTTCTCCTGCGATGACAAACAGATCAACCATTGGTTTTTCCTAGGAGTTGTTTTTCCATCCAAGCAGCGCCTTGCCGAAAGATTTCAGGTGTTGTGCCATGTCCCTTATGTCCGTACGATGGTCCGATAAAGAGTTCGATGGGTGAAGAGCTGATCTTTTGCTCAAAAGCTGTATTAGCCAGCACTGAAATAAATTCGCAGCAGGCCCCTGTTCCGACACGCACGTCGCGATTGCCGATGTAGCATCTTACATTCCGGTTGTAGATCTTCTCAGCTAGATGGCTCAAATCCCACCTGTCAACATCGAGATCTTGAAATTCTTGCACAGTGGATAAACGAGTGAGTGGAGCAAATCCCAGGATATGTTTGATTTCAGGCAGATGTGCTGCAACGTGAGAAGCGATAAAAACTCCTCGTGAAAGGCCCATCGCACCGATTTTTTCAGGAAGAACGATCTGCTGATCGATTAAATGATGCATATAAGCGGTCACCTCTTGTACAAACGCAGAGATCACATCCCTTCCGTGATGGATCTCGTCTGCCCAAAAGCGGAGGGCCTGAGTTGGAGGGAGTGTATCATGTCCTGGCAAAGAGACAGAAAAAATCCTTAAATCTGGACTGCTCAAATAAATGGCCGGTTGATTGTAGGGGTCAAGATAAAGAGAGTCGTGAGCTGAAAGAGAGAAATAAAAAACAGCAGGAAGAGGTCCTGTATCTAATGGGGGTCCAAGAAACTCTATTTTATGCATGGTGATGCTTTCTGTGAGGATGCCGTTTGCGTGCAGGATGCAAATAGGCGTCCTGCCAAATTTCCCAGATGTCTTTGTAAGCGGGCTCTAAACAGGTCCTAAGATCGAGAAATTCAAGGCTCAAGTGAAACTCTGGATCGCGAGGAATCCGAGGTCTTTTGCCAGCTCTTTTTTCATAAGGTGTCATTCTAAACTGCGAAGAGAGAATCGAAGTGATCTTCATACGGAGTTTGCGGGGGATGAGGAAAAAAGGATGAAAGAGCGTTGAAATCACATCGTGCGTCTCATTTTGAATTTCCCCTAGATGAGGAACTCTGCCCCTGTCAATGTATCTAGTTTGTAGCCATTTTTGTAAGAATGGAAAGACTAGGCAGCTGAGAAGGAGTCCGCGGTCGAGGGAAACTTTTTTAGTGCGTGTATCGACTTCTTGAAGATAAGAAAAAACATCTCCGCCTTCTGGTGTTTCTAAAAACTCGGAAAACGCTGGCATGAGATGCTCTAAAAAGCCTGTTTCACTCATCAGCTTCATGAACGATGCTGCAGCTCCAGACTCTAACATTCGAAGCAGCTCTTCAAAAATTCGAGCTTGAGAGCTTTTCATGATCTCTAGACGGCATTCAGCGAGCGCAACTTTTGCATCAGGATCAACCTCAAACCCAAAGCGGGCTTGGAACTTAATCAAACGGATCATTCTAACGGGGTCTTGCTTAAAACGGAGAAACGGCTGCCCAATTGTCCGAAGATATTTTTTCTGCAGATCAGGGTAACCCCCGACATAGTCAATGACGGTTTGATTCGAAGGGTCGTAGAAAAGGCCATTGATGGTGAAATCTCTTCTCAGGACGTCTTGTTCTGGAGAGCCCCACTCATTATCTCGGACGATCAATTGATCGCTTTCAGGGTCGCCTGATCTAAATGTCGAAACTTCCAGGATTTTTCTTCCACAACGGATATGGGCAAGCCGAAAACGGCGACCGATCAACAAGCATTGACTGCGGAAAAGCTCTTTGATTTCTTCTGGTTTTGCTGAAGTTGAAATATCGTAGTCTTTAGGCCTTTGCTGCAGCAAAAGATCGCGCACACCGCCCCCAACGATATAGGCGACATGGCCGGCCTTTTGAAGGTTCTGCACAACGCGGAGTGCATCGGGATCAACAGCAGTTAGGGGGATTTGATGATCGTCTAGTAAATATACTTTCGGGTTCATACGAATTAAAAGATATTAGCCTACGTGATTATTGAGTGGAATGTCAAGAACTGCTCTTTCCAATGGTAATTGTCTAAGATTCCCTCCGTGTTTCTGCCTAAAATTGAATAGGCTAGGTAAAGAGCTTCGACAGAAGCTAGGCCTCGTTCAGGGTCTGGGCAATCAAGCTGCCTTCTAGGATAGGCCGTCCTAAAGTGCGATGGCAAGCTTCTGCAGACATAAGGCCCCTGCACACTTTTGGCCATTTTTTCAGCATATCTCCAGGTTCCATCAATGAGAAAAAGCCCAAGATGAGCATCTTCTATAGATAGCAAAGGTGCATCAAGTGTCAAAACACAATATCCGGTCAGGTCCGGAATTAAGCTTGTCGGATACGTCAAAAAGACCATATCTTTTCGTTGTTCCAAACCTCTGAGAGAACATTTTTTTAAATTTTCTCGCTTGTGGCGCAAAATAATTGTTGGAGGAAACTGCAGCATTTCTTATAGCTAACCTTTATACGGGTATATTATATATGAAACAGCTAATCCTTTTCATCCTTTCTGGTGTCAGCCTTCTTTGGAGCGAGCCAAAAGTCATAGGAATTTTTGGAGATTGCTCTTGGTCACAAGAACTTAGGGAAGATGTCTGGGAAACCCCCTCTTTTCAAGCGCTTTTAACAGCTGCTGGCATCCAAAAAGAAGAAAAGCCTGCCCAAAATGAGCCTGAGACCCCCATGCTTGTTTTGATGTCCTCTCAGGGTGAAGAAATCGGGTGTTTAGGGTTTTTGGTGATCCCCACAGAAAAGTACGTCTCGCTTTTCCAAGAGATGCTCTCTATCCATGAGCTTAACGTAGACAAATTAAACCTTAGCCAGCTTCTGCATTACTACCGAAAATGCCAAGTCCTCAATATGAAATCCTGTGAAAAAAAAATCCTGACGGCCGGATTATCTTTAGATACCGGAACAGGTTTTCTCCTCGAGCAGTATGGCAAGCTCTCAAAAAAACACCCTAAAGAGGCTAAAAAAGTCAAAGCTGAGATCCGAGCCCGGAAGCCCAATTCTACAGAGATCGAATGGCAGCTCGCTCTTCTTGCTTTCCAAACAAGGATTGAAAAGCTGCGAGAAGCAGATGACATCGTCAAACCTTTGAAAAGCTATCTTAGACGGCATGGCGATCAAGATAAAGATAACCGGTGGAGATGCCATCTGATTTTAGCCGAGTTCTACAAAGACAAAAATATCATCGAAAAAGCCAAGCTCCATGCTCAATTAGCCATTGCTGATGCCCCAGATGAGCTGAAGCAGATGATCGCACCTTTAGGAGTTCAATGACTAAAGGAATCCTTATTGGCTGCGACCAAAACCAAGAATGGATGTTAGAGTGGTGGTGGGCCCATTATAGCCGGCATAATTGCTATCCTGTTGCTTTTGTCGATTTTGGCATGTCGAATGTGGCTAAAAAATGGTGCCAAAGCAAAGGGCACTGGATTTCCTTAGAGGCTCCTAAAAACTTCGTTTTTCCTAAAACCCTCATTTCTCATGAACTGATTGCTGAGTGGGAAAAGAGCTATGGAAAAGAGCTCTGGGAGGGGAGGGAAAAGTGGTTCTACAAACCGTTTGCCCTACAACAAACCCCTTTTGATGAGACAATCTGGGTCGATTTGGACTGTGAAATCACAGGTCCTTTAGCTCCACTTTTTCAAAAAATTCACTCTCACTCTAAAATGGCCCTAGCTCTTGAAATCAACCATTCAACAGAAGAAGTCTATAATTCTGGAGTGATTGCGTACCACCGCAGCTCTCCACTACTCGGTCACTGGGCAGATCTTTCCCTTCGTCAAAACGACCGTTTTTTAGGTGATCAGGACGTTCTTTCCTTTATCATCAATAGTGAAAATATCGAAGTTGCAGAGCTTCCTAGCAAGTACAACTGGGTGATTCGCGACGGGATCAATTTTGAGGCCATCATCCTCCACTGGGCCGGCAAATGGGGCAAAGACGTCATCCGCCGACAGTGTCTGCAAGTTATATAAGTTATTAACAATCAGAATGTTATAGCTTCAAAGGTTAATATATAAATAACTCATTTTCAAGGTTTAACGCTTTGTCTTCCTGGACTGCCGAATTAACCAAATCATGTCTGTTTAAACAAAAAATGAAATCCAGAATAGAAGCAAAATTTCAAAAATGATTTTGAATCCAAAAGATATTTATTTAATTCGATAGAAAATTAAATTTATAATTACTTGTTTGAAAAATTATTAATGCAAAATTGTAAATAACTAATTTTATTTGTGAGTTTAAATTTTATTTAGTTGAATAATTATAAATATAATAGTTATAATATATGCGAAAAGAGAAATAAATTAAACAAATAAAGGGAAGTTATTATGATACCGGCAAAAGCAATTAAATTAAGTGAAGGGTGTATAGCACGTTTAAAGTTGCAGTTAGCCATACACAATTCCTCGCCTAAAGGTGGAGATAATGAACCTAAACCGTTGTCACCAGAACTGGCAGCCACGCTCGTTTATACTGCTATAATGTTGCAGAAACAGTCTCCAAAGCTACTGACAGAGTCAGAAACTTCGGGTATTGATGCTGATAGAGTTGTTGATGTGACTAATGAAAAAAAACCTTCCACAAACCCATTCGACGGCATGGTTGATCCTGCACGACAAAAAAAGGTTTCTACGAACCCATTCGATGCCGGTGTAGCACAACTTGTTATTACTGAAGAAGTGCATGTTTCTGATGAAAAACAAGAAAGTACTAACCCAGTTGATGAAGTGGACGAGAACTCTCATTATCAACCAACTCAAAGAAAATATTCTCCAGGGTTTGATTGGAAACCTGAATGGACTTCCGATGGCCATGACCTTTTCACTACAGGTGAAACAACCAAGAAAGGTCTATTAGAGCGGTTGAGCCAACATAAAGCTGTAATTGCAGCTGGTTCTGCTTTGACGGTTCTGGCTTCTGGAGGCGCTGCTGCTTACTTCTTTTATCCTGTCGCTACTGTAGCTCATATTGCGACGGCGGTAAAGATCGGTAGTGCTGCTGCAATGGGGACCCATCTATTATTGATTCAACCAGGGCTTGTAAATGCGATGCTCATAGCGGACGTGCTCCTGAAAGTGGCAGTTGTTCCAGCGGCGCAAGTAACAGCGACTATTGTGATGCCTGCGATTAGTACTGTAGTTATATCAGCATTGGGTGCATTTATTCTCCTTTGCATCGCAAATAAAGCTTGGGAAGTTTCAAAATTTGCATTATATAACGTAGGTATTTTTGCCCTCAATATAGTTGGCAAACAACTAGATCGAACAATGTTGGGGCGGGGAATTAAATCGATTGCTATAGAGATATTCAGGACGTATGCAGACCTTGGAGACCTCTTGCCAAGGCAGTCTACTGTTACATCGGGACCAAAGGTTAACTTGTTAGAAAATACATCTGAAGAACAAAAAAAGTCAAAAAGTACGACTGGAACTGAATTCGATTCTGAAGTCACTGATGATGAATCAGAGGATGCTGATCGTATTCAAGCTCAAGAGAAATCCACAAGCACTGCGAAAAAGGTCCTAAAAGCTGGTTTTGTCACAACTGGGTTCCTTGCTGCCGGATATCTTTTGTACAATTGGCGCCAGCAGGATTAATCTTAAGTCACAATTAGTTGCTACAAGGTCTCGTCTGGAAGGATGAGGCCTTTTTCTTTGCATAGATTTATCTTTGTAAAATAATTTTTTACAGTTTAGATAGAATTATGAAGCGGATACTAACCTCAGTTTTGGGTTGATTTTATGGAGGAATGTCCCAGATTTCGAGGTGATTTTTTTAAATTTTTCGGGCACTAATAGCTGGAAGGTGCCTATAGTGCCCGAAAAAATTTTAAAAAGCGCACGAAAGGTGGGGTAAGACTCTATGAAAGCAACCCAAAACTGAGGTTGTTAGAGGAATTCCACTTTGAAAAAGTGCGCAACGACTTTGAACGGGCCATGAAAGGTTTTCAAGATGGGCTGGAGCGCTTACTAAAAGAGAAAGCAGGCCAATTTGGCTTAGTTTCCCTTAAATCATGAGAAGCCATTTCCAAATTGGAATGATCTTAATTCTATCTTCAAATCCTTCTTCATCCATCGTCAGAATTAATCCTTCGGTCAATTGATAGCTTTGCATGGCTTCTAAAAGTCCGCGTATTTCCCTTTGTTTTGCTTCTGGATCATTAAGCGTTTTCGTTACTTGTATGGCAGCTGTAATTTTTAATTCTTTTTTGATGAGAAAGTCGCATTCATACTTTTGTTTGTGGAAGTAGATCTCTTGATTTTGACGACTTAATTCATTGAAAACAAGATTCTCTAAAATTCTACCATAATCTTCGGAAAACCGAAATGAAATGGCACTTGCAAGTCCTGTGTCGGTAATATAGATTTTTTTGTCGCTGCCGATCTGGTTCTTTAAAGAATAATCGAATTTATAGAGCTCATGAAAAAGGAAGATTTCATAAAAATAAGAACAGTAGTCCATGATCGTTTTGGGGTGCATCCCTAATGCACTTGCGCATCCTCTATAACTAAAAGATTTTGCGCTATTTGTAGCCAGATAAATGCCTAATTCCTTTATTTTTACCAAGTTTACATCGTGGCGAGAGGCAATGTCTTTATAGATGAAGTCCTCAAAATAATTGATAAGCAGTTCTTTTTGTAAAACAGGGCGTAAGACGACCGCGGGGAAGGCCCCTACTTCCATGTATTGCATAAAATGGCTTTTGATAAGGCTTTCTTTTTGCGAAGAAAATGGGGGTGTTGTCTCTATGCCTTTAAAGGATAAATATTCCTTAAAAGACAAAGGATAGACACTGATGGTGATATTTCGTCCTGTTAAAAGGGTGGCAAACTCTTTCTTGATGAATGAAGAATTAGATCCACTAATCCAGATCTGGGGAATTTCTTTTCGATCATATGTTTTTCTGATGAAAGAAACCCAATCCTTACAGTTTTGGATCTCATCGATAAAAAGGTATTTCACTGGGGCTATTTCGCGAAATGCTGAGACGATTTCATTGAGCGTATACTTCTTCAGAATCTCGTCTTCGAAATTGATGTAGAGAACATTTTTGTCATGCTCTAATAATTTTTCAATAATCTGATAAAAAATGGTACTTTTCCCTACCCTTCTTGCGCCTTCGAGTACCTTAATTTCAGGAATCTGAAGGTACTGATCTAGTTTATAATTTCTGGGGAAACCGGAAAGTTCTTTGGGAAATTCCCCCTCAATCCAGGGGCTTGTAACAGTATCTCTTAAACTTATTCAAGCCTAATCATTCATTATCAAAATGAATAAGTTTATCAGCATACAACAAGCAGCCATTTTTTAGGTGTTTCCACACAAACCCTTCGTAGATGGAAAAATGCCAAAAAATGATTTGCAAAGACAAATCCATATGCTAGACTCTAAGTCATAAAAATAAACAGCTGATCAAAAACCTAAAAGAAGCCGTTGCACATGTCTAATACCGTGCTTAAACTCGCTCTTAATCCCATCGAAGAAGATATCTATACCTTGGATGGACAGTCAAGAATCTGCAACTGGCTCTATAACTACCTTGTAGAAAAAGCTTCTCTCTTAAGAGGAGAATTTTTTGAAACACAAAATTCCGATACAGCCAAAACTCTCTATACTGAGAGAGGACTAAGAAACCTTCTTCCAAAAATCAAACAAGAAAAACCCTTTCTCAAAGTCGTTCACTCTTCTCCTCTTAAAAATACAGCATTAAGGCTCAGT
>JABDFE010000010.1 GCA_013286675.1 Chlamydiota bacterium | reverse complement strand
AAGGCCACCAATTCTTTAGTCTGCTCAGGCGATCCTGATTCTCTGGCTGCTGTCAAACAATTGATCCAAAGTCTCGATACGCAGCTCAAACAGGTCTTTATTGAAGTGCTGGTTGTTGAGACCGATGCGAACAAAAGCATGGAATTTGGCCTCCAATGGGCTGCGGGCGGGAAATATAAAGACTCCGTCGGGATGGGAATGGGCAATTTTAATCAGGGGAATAAATCGAGTTTCCCGCTGACTTTCCAAGGTATCAATGGGACTAATACGCCGACAGGCCCTAGCCAAATCCCAATGGGTGGCGGCTTTGATATGGGCGTCATTGGTGATCTGATCTTCCATAAAGGACGGTCATTTGTCTCTTTGGCATCGCTCGTTTCAGCTTTGCAAGCAGATGGTGAAGCCTCGATTGTTCTAAACCAAAAGATCATCACGCAGGACAATAAAAACTCGAAGATCTTCGTGGGAGACAATATTCCTTTTACGGGATCGGTTGTCACGACAGTTGGCGCTAGCCAGCAATCGACTGCGAATGTCGAATACCGCGATATCGGGGTTAATTTGAGCATCACTCCAAGACTGGGTGATGACGATGTGATCACCCTCGATCTAAATGAAGAGATCACCGAAGCGCATCCTGCAGATAGTCATCTGCCATCAGCAGGGATTAAAACGACTAAGACCAACATGATGACGCATGTGCATGTGCCAGATAAGCACTTCTTGGTGCTCAGCGGCATGGCTAGAAATACGCGCAGTCACCATAAAGCCGGTCTCCCATGTCTTGGAGGCTTGCCGTTTATCGGGGCGTTGTTTAGCAAAACAGAGAAGGTCGATACCAAGCGCAATATCATTATCTTTGTCCGTCCTCATATCATCCGTTCGATGGATGACTATCGCAAACTAACCCAGCAAGAGAGCGAGTTCCAACGGCAGAATTCAGAGCCGGGCTCGTTTGATAAAGCGGCTGGCGCTTTCACTAAAGATAGAGAGTCCTAAGATGAGCGTGATGGCTGTCACGGCAGCCGTCATGGAAAAATCAATCCTCCACTGAAAGTCATAAAGAGCTGGAGGGTGAGTTGCAACTTTCAAAATCAGATTTGTTAAATGGTTATTTAAGACGTGGATCCATGGCCCGATAATGGGCAGAGCTACGCCTATGACTAATAAGACATAGACGATAGAGACTGCTGCAGGCAGAAATAGGTTGTAGAGCAGGCTTAAGACGGGGAATTTATGAAAATGGAAAAAGATTAGAGGAAGCGTCACCAGATGGATGGCTCCATTGATCGCGAGGGTTTCACGGCAGAAAAAAGAGAAAAGATGGCCGTGTTGATCTAGGAAGGGCATCTGGATGATATCGCGAAAGCTTCTCTGAGGAAAAAAATGGGTTAGCCACGCTCTAAAGAGGGGATAGGTGACCAAGATAGCCGCAGTGCAAAGGAAGCTGAACTGAAATCCCAAATGGAAGATTAGGAGAGGATCTTTCACCAGCTGCCAGATTAGCGCAATGCCAAGGGCATTGAGAGCTGAGATGCGGTAGCCTGCAAGATGGGCGACTAAATATAGAGAGATGCCGATCCAGGCTCTTTCAATGGGCGGAGAATCGCCTAAAGCAAAGGCGTAACCGGTTAAAAAGACGATGAGCAGGATGGAAGCGATCTTATGGGGCAGCATTAAGCGAAAGATACTGCCGAAAAGAAAAGCCAGTAGGGCAAACTGAAATCCTGAAATGCCAAGAAGATGCAAGATGCCAAGGCGATTGAACTCTAGGGCAAGAAGCCGGTCATCTATATCGCCGGTGAGCATGGAGAGGACAAACGCACGGCTTTTGGTGTCGGTAAAATGGTGTGAAAGGTGCGAGCGGAGCTTGTTTTTAAGCTCGAAGCGCCATTCAGCAACGCGAGATGTTGGTGTGGTTTCCCAGGACTTCACTTTCAGGGAGTAATGATGGTGTCCTTTAGGGATTAGCTTTCCTGTGACGCGAAAATCGGTAGAGCCGTAGGGACGGGGCTTGCTGTCTCGGAAATGGATGCGGCAGGGGATGTTTTTGAAAGAGGCCTCGGTTGAGGAAAATTCTTGGAGCAGGCCTTTAAAATGGACGGATTTCTGGAAAGGGGATTGGCTGTAGGAAACCGATTCGACTTTAAAGACTCCAGTTCCCTCGATGCCGTCTTCTTTTAAGTCAGGGAAAGAGTAAGCAAGAAGCGCTAAAACCCATCCTGCTAGGCAGGCAAGGAGTCCGGTGAGGAGTTTTTGCCTGTTGGAATAGAGGCAAAGGGTAAGTGGAATGAAATA
Source organism: Chlamydiota bacterium (assembly GCA_013286675.1). GTDB lineage: Bacteria > Chlamydiota > Chlamydiia > Chlamydiales > Rhabdochlamydiaceae > PALSA-1444. Next base: position 29,913 of record JABDFE010000010.1, on the reverse strand, counting down.
GGCATAATGGAAAAAAAGAGCAAATGTGGTCCCGATCAGAAAAAGGATGCCATAGAATAGGGCAGGAGCTGTAACCCAACTGTTTTTCAAGGATCAAAAATTAGCTTATCGACTATTTCTTCTGCAAATATGTTTCGACAGAACTATAGATCAGGCGTGCTCCGCGCTGGCCTGTCAAATAGAAGAGAAACCATTCGAGCATGACACTGAGGCGGTTGCGGAAGCCAATGAGGTAGACAATGTGGACAAAGCACCACATGAACCAAGCTAAAACTCCGTAGAGCTGAAGTTTACCGACCCAGGCGATGGCTTTTCCTTTTCCGATGGTGGCAAGGCTTCCCTTGTCGAAATAGACGAAAGGAGGTCTTTGCTGCTTAGGCAGCTGTTTTTTAAGGATGGAGGCGACATATTTGCCTTCTTGAATAGCGACAGGTGCAACTCCAGGAAGAGGTTTGCCGTCCTTATCCATGGTTGTTGAGGCATCGCCGATGACGAAGATTTCAGGAGACCCAGGGATAGACAGGTCAGGCTCTACGATCACGCGTCCTTGCCGATCGAGAGGGACGTAGAGGGTTTTAAGAAGAGGAGAGGCTTGGTTCCCGGCAGCCCAGATAACGTTTTTGCAAGGATAAAAGGTCTCTTCAACTTGGACGCCGTCTTCTGTGATGTTGGTTACTTTTTTGCCTTCGATCACAGTAACGCCAAGCTTTTCTAACCCCTCTCTGGCTTTTTTCGAGAGTTTTTCAGGAAATGCCTGCAGAATGCGGGGAGCGGCTTCGACCAGGAAGATTTTGGATGACTCTGGCTTAATGCGGCGGAAGTTTTTAAACATCGTCTTTTGCGCGATCTCTGAAATGGCCCCTGCCATTTCTACTCCTGTAGGACCGCCGCCGATGATGACAAAATTTAAATATTTCTCCGTCTCAGCCTTATTGTCTAGACGTTCGGCTTTTTCAAATGAGAGTAAAATTTCTTCACGGATGGTCAGTGCGTCTTTGATGGTTTTGAGTCCGGGAGCAAATTGTTCCCACTCGTTTTTGCCAAAGTAGGAATGTCTTGCTCCGACAGCAAGGACGAGATAATCGTAATTGACTTTTTCTCCATTGCCGAGGATCAATTGGTTGTTTTTTTTATCCACTTGGATAATCTCTCCCATCATGACGGTAACATTGGCTTGCTTGCGGAGAATTTCTCGGATCGGAATAGCGATCTCGCCAGGGGATAAAGCAGCGCTGGCAACTTCATAGAGCAAAGGTTGGAAAAGATGGTGATTGGTCTTATCAATTAAGAGGATATCAAGAGGGCATTTTTTAAGTTTTTTAGCGACGTTGAGCCCGCCAAAACCGCCTCCGACAATCACAACTTTTTTATTTGGCATATTTTTCTAAATAGCAGCTCAGTTGGTTTTAATGAAAGTGAAAATCATTTTTTTTACAAATGAGAAAATTGAAGAATTATAAAATAACGGGCAATTATTTCTTCAATATTTTATCATTTGCGGCATAGGTTTTATAAAACATCAACTTTAGGAGTCTTTTTGGCTGGAATTTGAAGATTTATTTAGACTTATCAAAAAGTGTCCAGCTTAGAGATAAAGGTTCAGTCTATGCAATACAAATTTCTCAACCAAAAATACCAACTTTTTAATCAATTAAGTCAGCAACTTAAGCCTGATCACGAACTTTTAAAGCTCGCAAAACTTCTTTCCTGGTATCAATTTGAATCTGATTTTAAGTCTTATTTATTGGATGGTCAAAATTGTTCACATTTAGTTGTCAGACTTGCAACGGGACTTATAATTCTACAGCATAAATTTACAATCTCTGATGAAGAACTTGCTCAAAAATGGATTGAAAACCCTTACTGGCAAGTTTTTTGCGGTTATTCTTTATTACAATGGGAGTTTCCAATAGCCCTTTCTTCTTTGACAAAATGGAAACAAAAAATTGGCCCTGAGGGGATTGAGAAAGTTATCAAAACTTATACTCAACTCATAGTTTAATTTAGCGCGTTTACTTCGTGTTCTTGCAGGGAACAACATATGACCGATCCATTAGACTCTCAGATGCGTCGCTGCTCACAGACTATCATTTTTGGCTTACACGATTAAAAGCATCTTGCAAATTAAGATTAGCGGATCTAAAGTTTTATACATATGAAAGCGCTTGCTGGTGTTTTAGAGACAAGTCAAGAGAATCCTTTTAGTATCTTTCCTTATCCTACTCATCGCTCCTTTTTTTCTGTTTACGACAAACTTCAAAAATGGCTTTCGCGGTTTCCTCTCTCTACAGATAGTAGTGTTTTTAATGATCTGACTCTTTTCTATTTACTTGCTTCAAAAAACTTTTTCGATCACCGTAATTCTGCTCAAATTTTTCGTTTGAGTTTATCCCTCCATCTTATGCAAAGAGACCTTCTACGATCGACTACGTTCTCTGTTAATAAGAGACATCTTGAAATCCGTTGGATTCCAGCTAATTTAGTTTTTCCATTTTGTTCAAAACCTGTTTTAGGGTGCCTTATTGGGTTTAACCTGATGAATAGGTATGAAATTTTTGATGAGGAAAATATCGTATTAGCGCTGAAAAAAAACTTGCCCGATCTCAAACTCGTTAAGGATAGCGTTTACTGTCATACCTCCCAACACAGAAACCTGAAGATATTTTATTTTGAGATTGAAAAAGAAAACCATACTTCCTTTTCTTCAATAGAAAGGACGATTCTAGAAAATAACCTGAGTGAAAAAATTAAAAATAGCATCCAGACGTTAGCTCCAGCTATCTTTATGAAGCTTAACGAGGAAGAAGTTTATAAAAACATTCTTACCTTAAGTCAGGAAATACAAACTCTAAGCGATTTGCCCCAGTCGTATATCACTCTAGATCATCAAACAGGAAATGAAATTGCTTTTCGAGTCATTTTAGTCTATATTTCTCCCTTTCACCGATTTTCATTAAACGAGAGATTTTTTGATTGTTCATTTACTTCAGAGCGCATTTTGACAATTCGGCATATCGAGAACCATCCGGTTGAAGTCCATATTTTCCGAATTGCTCTCGATCGCTCTCCTGAACTTTTGCGCTCCGATGGTTCATTAGATTTTTACTCAGCACGCCAAAAAGTAGTCTCCCTCATTCAGGGTGCTATTGGAGAATTTCGAGATTATAATGGGGGCATCCTTGTCAAGCAGCAAGAGCAGATTCACCTGTTAAAGCAGGCCTTTGCGGAAGAACCTCTTAGCAATGCGGAATTAATTGAGACTTTTTTTTATGCTTTGACTCCTTTGGAGCATCAGATCGCATTACAACAAAATACTTTGTCGTCGCTCTTTAACCATTTCCTGTCGAATTGTAAAGAGAAGCTGCCAAAAGGATCGATCTATTCGTTCAAAATCAAGCGGAATGAAGATAAGTTATTTATCCTGATCCATACAGAACACTTTTCTCTGCCCGATATCATTGCTGCAGTTCTGCAAGAGCCATCTCTTCAGGGATACGGTCTAACCTATAATATTATGAATACATTAGAAGGACTCTTCTTTAATGCGGTTCTTGTAGATACCGATGTTCAAGATCCGGAGCCTTTAATACAGACTCTCAGAAAAATGCTTGATCAGCTGCACCAAAGGATGAAAGATCAGCAGATTTTGAGAATTGCAAGTGAAGTCACCCCGGTTTCTTTAGACCCTCGTATTGGCGGAGAGACAATTTCTGGCGACATATTAAAATTGTTGTTCGAGGGGTTAACTCGATTAGATCAAAATGGAAAAATTGAGAATGGGATTGCCGAATCAATCAAAGTTTCTCCTAATTTAAAAGAGTATATCTTTAAAATACGGCATTCTTTTTGGAATGATGAAACGCAGATCACCGCCTACGATTTTGAGTACGCCTGGAAGAAAATTCTATCCACCGACTTTAAAACCTCTTTTGCCTATTTCTTTTATCCGATTAAAAATGCAAAAGAGGCAAAAGAGGGAACTGTTTCTCCGGATCAGATCGGAGTCCATGCTCTCGATGAACGCACTTTAAAGGTAGAGCTCGCTAATCCTACACCTTATTTTCTTCACCTCGTAGCACATACTCTCTATTCTCCTGTGCATCATTTGGTAGATCAAAAAAGACCTCAATGGCCGCATCAGGTTGAAAAAAATTACCCTTGCAACGGCCCTTATCAGCTGAAGATTAACCATGTGGGCCAGGGATATCAATTAGTTAAAAATCCTTTCTATTGGGATGCGCAGAATATCAAATTGGATCAGGTCAGCATCACCCTAATGAATCCGGCGCAAGCCTTCCGAGCCTTTCAGAGAAAAGAGATTGATTGGATTGGAAATCCTTTTGGAGCTTGGCATCCCTTTTATGCAGCTGGGGAAGATGATCACATCATTTCATGCGAAGATCAATGGGTATCATGGTGCGCTTTTAATACACTTGTCCCTCCGTTTAACCATCCAAAACTTCGACAAGCGTTTGCTTTTGCCATTGACCGGGAGCGTATGATCGCAGATTCGTTTCTCAAGCTGAAGCCCGCCCATTCGCCGCTTCCAAAACATTTGTGTGAAAATCACCCCTTCTTGTTTCCGGACTATGATCCAGATAAAGCACGTCAATTGTTCCAGGAAGCATTAGACGAGTTAGGTCTAACGAAGGAGGCTGTTTCTTCTATCAGTTTTTCATTCTTGGAAAAAGGAATTAGAGAATATCTTGCTTTGAGCCTAAAGCAACAGATCGAAGGGTGTCTAGGCATTCAACTCGAACTGAAGCCGCTGCCATGGGATGCTCTCTTTAATAAGATGACAAAAGGTGACTTTCAGCTGGGTCTGGTTCTCTGGACTTCTAGAATTGATGATCCCATTTATACTTTAAACGGATTTAAAGCCCATGAAGAGAACAATTGTGCCAAATGGGACAATGCCAATTTTCAACGCCTACTCGACGAAAGTGAAAGAGAAATGAGTCCATTTCAACGCTCTGCTTTACTCATGAAAGCAGAAGAGATTTTATGCCGTGAGATGCCGATTATTCCGTTGTATTATCAACCGGCTCAAGCTTTGGTAAGAAAAGATTTGCAAGTGCCAAGATGGACTCAATGTGAGCCGTTTTATTTAGCACGAAGTTTTTACAAAAAGGAGGTTTAGTATGTCTGCAATATTAAGAAAACCGGTGTTCGATGCCATTGGGCATGAACTGAGGAGCCATAAGGCTTGGAAAGGACGCCTATCTGGGCTCCAAGCTGAAAAAATGTTAAGAGGTCAAACGACCCCGTATCTCTACATTTTGAGAGAAGGTGAAACTGAAACCGAGACAGAAACCGATTATTACGTCTCTTTCGTTTTGCCTGACTTATCAATCAAACACCAGCCTTTTGTGATCACTATAGCTCCAGAAGGATGGTACTATGAAAATGGTGGAAATGGAGGACCTTTTTCAGATTTTGTTTCGATTGATGATGTGTTGCACTTGATGATACATTGTCCTCAAGGTGCGAACATCCCTTTTATTGTTTAAATAAAAGCAGGGTCGATGAGAGATCAATCGGGGAAAAATTTAACCTTCAATGGAGGGTTTCAAGAGTTGTTTACACTCTTCATTCCCTTATTGCTCATCGCGTTTTCTAATTATCTTTTTTTTTTAGTTGAGAAATTGTATCTAGTACGTGTTTCGCTACAAGCATTGGAGGCTGCTGTCAGTTCGGCTTATGTATGTCAAGTGTTTCAAGGTTCATGCATAGCTCTGGCGATGATGGCTCAAGTTTGGATTGGCAGATGGAACGGGGCTCAAGAATGGAAGTCGATTGGGCCAGGATTATGGCAATTTATCTGGTTTGCCGTGATTTCAATGGCCATTACGCTACCTGCAGGCTTGATATACGGTAGTTTTTATTTTGAGGGAGTAGCGATCAAGGAATTAGCCACGCCTTACTATACGTTTCTGCTGGGAATTAATTTTCTATACCCATTGGGAGCAGCGCTTTCCTGCTTTTACTTAGGCAAAGGACAACCCCGATTAATTTTGTGGGTTGTGCTGCTTTCACAAGGGCTCAAGGTTTTGCTCGGTTATCCCCTTATTTTTGGGTGGGGGCTGATCCCGTCTTACGGGATCCTTGGGGGCGCTATCAGCACATGTATTGCTCAGATTGTCTTTTGCGGCATTCTTTTAGCGATGTTTTTAAGTAAAGAAAACGTGCAGATCTATGATACACGTTCATGGAAGTTCCAGCCAAAGTTTTTTTGGGAATGTATTTCTCCTGGACTGCTCCGTGTTTGCAACCGCGTGTTAAATTTCACGAGTTGGGCTTCCATTGCCCATTTGATGACGGCAAAGGGAGGCGATTATCTTCTCATTTTATCCATTGGAGGGACTCTTTTTCTCTTTCTTCCGATGTTTGTTGATGCCCTCTCCCAAGCTCAGGTCACAGTTGTTTCCAACCTCCTGGGAACACGGAATTTTTTTCATCTAAAAAAGACGTTTTATTCTGGATCAAAACTTGTAGGCTTGGTTGCTGTTTTTACAGGCATTCCTCTTGTTTTTTTTCCTGAGTTTACTTTAAATGCCCTGTTTCCCGCTGCCCATCTTGCCCCTGAGGCAGCTAACACTCTTTTTTTTGGTGTTTGGCTCTCCTTTCTGTTATTTGCGTTCGGCACTATTCCTATCAGCGATATCTTGGCCTTTAAAGATATGAAATTTTCTTTTTTTATGGGTTTTTTTAATTGGATTAATGGGTATCTATTCATGCGTTTTGCCATTAATCATGTGGAGATTAGAGCCGATCAATTCTGGTTATTTCTCAGCGTCATGCATGCCACAACAGCGTTGATTTATCTCTGGCGCTCTTCTAGGCTTCGATCGGCGGCTCTTCAAGAGTCGATGAACTTCCTCCATGTAAAAATGGACTGAAAGAGTGTGATTAAAAGTTGTACATATTTGATCTAAACACCTAGTGCTCTGTCAACTTAATTTCTGGTCTTTGAGTTGCTTTGACGCAGCCCAAACACTAGAAATTAAGTTTACAGAGCACTAGTCAAGAGCTCCTATATTTATTGTATTTTTTCGTCCAACTGCCCAAATCTTCTTGCAATTCGCCAAGTTTTTATAAGTTTTTTACAAAAAGGTAAGGGATAGATTCATAGAACTCATTCTGCACTCTAAGATGTAGCCTTTAACAGCTTCAGTTCGTTTGAGTTTGCAATTATAAAAAGAAGATTTTCAAAAAACCCTGAAGCCTTGTATAATATTTGGCAGAAATCAATGGCTGCGACCATAATTTATGTAACCGATCTATTTTGAGGAAAAGCGTGAAGAAAATTGTGCATAAAATTAAGGTCAAAAATGCTCTGGGACTTCATGCGCGGCCCGCAGCAATGATTGCAAAATTGCTGCAAGGTTTGAAATCTCAAGTCACTATCTCTTATCGTCAAGAAACCGTGAATGCGCGGAGCATTATGAGCATTTTAATGCTGGCGATTAAAAAAAATAGTCAGATTGTTTTGACGATTGAGGGAGAAGATGCTGAGGAAACATTGGAAAAGCTGACCGCAGCTTTTGAAAACCAGTTTGGAGAAATGGATCATTGAAACCTCGTGAAGATCAAGAAATCCACTTAAAGGGAGCGCCTGTCAGCGAAGGGATCGCTATAGGTGTGCCTATTTTCTTGAGCTATGCCGATGATAACGACATTCCAGATTTTCCGATCAGTACTGGAGAGGTGGAAGGAGAGATTTCAAGGTACAGGCAGGCGTTGTCGTCGAGCCGGGAAGATTTGAAAAAACTTCAGGCCGACTTGTCTGGTGAAGGGTCTAAAGAAGTCGCTTCAATTATTGGCACGCATATTGAGATGCTCGATGATCCTCTGATGACGACGCACATGGAATCAAAAATCCGTGAGATGCTCAAAAACACAGAATCAGTCTTCAATGCGGTCATCAACGACTACGAAAAGCGGTTTAGTGAGACGAACGATTCCTTCTTCAATGAACGGCTTTCAGACTTTAGGGATCTTTCAAAACGGGTTCTTAGGAACCTCTGCGATTCAGAAGATATCTCTCTGGAAAACATCCCTCCCAATTCCATCGTATTTGCAAAAGAATTGATCCCATCGGATACCGCTTCTCTTCAAGCGACGCGGATCAGTGCTTTTGTTACCCAAAATGGCGGAGGTACTTCCCATGCAGCTTTGATTGCACGGGCAAAGGGAATCCCTTATGTTGCCAGCATCGATATGGAGATCTTGCAAAATGCCAAGGGGAAATGTGTCATTGTGGATGGCCTCACGGGCGATATCATTATCAATCCGTCTCAGGTTACCCTAGAAAAATATGAGAGGTTGAAAAAACGGCTTACAGAGCAATACCAGCAGCTCGAAAAAGATCGGAACCTGGCTGCTGAGACTGTAGACGGCTACTCTTTAAATCTATATGCCAATGTCAACACCATCAATGATATCGATTTAGTCCATCACCATGGATCACATGGGGTGGGTCTTTTCCGCTCAGAATATCTTTTCATGCAGGATCCTGCTCTTTTCTTCGATGAAGAAAGACAGTATTTGATCTACCATCAGATGCTAAAGCGTGCCAAAGGACTCTCTTTTACATTCCGGGCGATAGACTTAGGTGGAGATAAATGTTCCGACTTCTTTGAAGAGATGACCAAAGAGCCAAACCCCGTACTCGGCTGTCGCGGCATCCGGTTTTTACTCCGCCGGATCGATATATTTAAGACACAACTTAGAGCCATATTACGAGCAGGTTTTGGCTATAGTGTTCGTATTCTGTTTCCTCTGATCTCAGATATCCATGAGCTGCGTGAAGCGAAAAGAATGATTGAAGAAGTCAAAGAAGAGTTAAAAACCCGCAACGTTTCCTATAATCATCAACCGTTATTAGGATGCATGCTTGAAGTTCCCTCTGCTGTTTTGATTGCAGATGTTTTAGCCGAGGAAAGCGATTTCCTCGCCCTTGGGACCAATGATCTTATCCAATATACCCTTGGTATCGATCGGAGCAATCCCGGCATGAGTGATTTCTACTATCCGACGCATCCTGGCATCATCCGCATGATCAAGATGACAATTTTAGAGGCCAAGCGTTTTCAAAAACCCCTCACGATCTGCGGTGAGATGGCTTCAAATCCTCTGATTACACCCTTGCTCATCGGTTTAGGTGTTCAGAACTTTTCCTGCGCTCCTAGATTTATCCCCATTATCAAACGGACAGTACGGCATTTATCACTGCTTGATTGCTGTGATGTTGCCGAACATGTTCTCACTCTGCGAACGTCTGCAGAAATCGCCTCCTACCTGGCCGAATGCCTCCACGGCTCTGAAGGCGGAGCCAGCCTGAGACGCGACGCTGAAGGGATTTAATACATCAATGCTGAGCTGAAAAACCATTTTGCGGGCGCCTGCAAATTGGTTTTGAGCGGTTTAATTCCCAATGGTTAATATCGGCTTTGATTTTTTTAGTCGTTTCTTCACATTTTTGATGGGTTCAGCAGCTGGAATGTCTTCAGGAGGAGTTCCTCCAATTTTGGCAATTGCTGTGCGAACTTCTTTCCCGACTTCTTCGTGAGTCACAATGGCGTCTCTTTGATTCTTGATATTTTCCCTTTTCAATTTCTCTCGCGTTTGTGACATGCGGAATTGATTTGCGATCAATTCTGTTGTTCCCATGCGGTCCATCAGTTGTTCTTTGGGATCGATCCCTTTACGGCCCGCATCATGGAAAATGCCGAACATTTTATCTTGAACACCAGCCTCTCGAGCTGCTCCTGAAAGAGCCTTGAATTCCACTGAAGCTTGATTTCTCATCTCCAGGCGCTCTAAATCAGCTGCCATCGCGTCCGAAATCTCTTGTCGGCGGGTTTGGATGGCAAAGTACTTCTGAGCATGAGCAATTTCTGGTTTTCTGGGGTCTCCATTTTGGGCTATCAAATAACAGGCAAAACGGGAAAGTTGATAATCTTCAACTTCTCGATCGGATTGACTTCCGATCGTGACCATTTTGCCGGCGCCGGCAAAATGGTTTTCCGGATCATTACCGGACTTTTTGCATGATTCTCTGGCTTTTTTAATGGCATTTTCAAATCTTCGCCACTGGGAATAGCCCAAAAGTGGCTGTAGATCCCGGGCGCTCCAATACTCCACTCCATGTTGGTTGACTTTCTTCAAGTCTTCAAAAGACAAACTCTTGGTCGATAACTGATGGTTATTTTCTTCCATAACGGCTACTCATTAAAATTTTTGACAAAATTGTACGACGAGTAAAAATATTAATCAACAGATGAGATGTATATACTGAACCTGCTCATAAAAAGAAAAGCGATCAAACTGGGTTTTTGTTAGGCTGTGTTTCGGATTATAACAAGGAAGTATGATGGAAATAATGGATTGTAAGGAAGACTGTTTTCATTTGAGTGCAAAGGCGTTAATTCACAATGATGAAGGCAAACTGCTTTTATTACAAAAAAACATAAAAAAATCAGAACCTTTATGGGATTTACCTGGAGGTCGGATTCACAAAAACGAATCACTAGAAGACGCTTTGAAGCGTGAAATTGATGAGGAAACAGGACTTCAAGTTCTTCAGGTAGTTCCTTTGGTGATGGTGCTGGCAAATATTCGCCTTCCTATTCAAACAGGGGATGTAGGGCTAATTCTTGCCATTTACCTATGTAGCACTCCCTATAACTGCTCTGTTCAGCTGAGTAGTGAGTATATTCGTTCCGACTGGTTCGAACCCACTATAGCTGCCAAATTGTTGGCTACAAATCATCCTTCTGAGCTAACAGAAAAAATTGCTACCTTGCAGTTGCCGAAGTTAAAGAAACCTTAGAAAGGAAGTCCGCCGCCCAAGCCTTGCTGGCTTTGGGCTTGGATTTTTTCGTGAGCGTCGGTGTAAGCAGCTCGGATGAGGTCTTGAAGTCCTTCGATGTCATTGGGATCGACACACGCAGGTTTGATCTTGAGATCTTTGAGTTCATGCTCTCCGTTGAGCACAAGAGTCACGAGTCCATTGCCAGCAGTGCCAGTCACTTCAAGAGCGCGCATTTCTTCTTGAATTTTTGCGTATTGTGATTCGAATTGCTTGGCTTGTTTCTTGAGTTTTGAAAATCCGCTTCCCATGAACATATCCCTTAAATGTAAAAATTTTGATTTTTGATGTATTTTTTCGCAGATTTTAAAGCAGCTTCGAAGGACATACTTGATAAAGTAGACCAAGAAGCGGCTTTAGAAGATGCGTAAAAAGACGCAAAAAGCGAATTTTTTTCATTAAGGGATATGTTCAAAACTATAAGTCCTTTTTTACACTGCCTTCGAGCTCTACAGCTGCGAAGCGCAGGAGTGTATCATATCGTGATTTTTGTGAGCGAGTCTGTTCAACAGGGGCTTCAACCTTTGGAGCAATCGGTTCTTCTTTAGGTGGAGCTGCTTCAACTTTAGGGGTAGGCATTTCCATTTGAACAGAAGCAGGCACCTCGACGTTTGGAGGAGGTGGTGGTGCGAATTCCACTTTAGGTGGAGCCACTTCAATTTTGGGTGCAGGCGCTTCCATTTTTGGAGGTGGGGGAGCAACTTCCACCTTAGGTGGAGCTTGTACAACAGGAGTTTCCATCTTGGGAGGAAGGGGTTTAGGAGCTTCTATTTTTTTTTTCAATGGGGTGGGGAGTAGCTCCGCCTTCGATTTCTTCAAGACGGCGGACGAGCATGGGCAGCGAGATGCGCTTTTGGCTGCGGATGACGTGGAGGAAGATCATCTCGAGGGTTACGCGCTTAAAGGGAGTGCGGTGGATCTCTTTGTACCAATGGAGGAGATAGTCGAGGATGTAGAGGCAGTGCTCTTGGGTGTAGAAAGTGGCGGCATGGGCATATTCTTTTTGGTCTTTCTCATGGAGGTAAGAAGCAGCAGGAAGCTGCATTTTTAGGAGGAGGATGGTACGGTAATGTTCAATGAGTCCATCGAGAAATGCCGAGAGATCTTTACCAGAGGAAAAGACTTCGGTGGCTAGCTCAAAGGCAAAGGAGAGGTTATAACTTTCCACGGCATGGTCGAGACGGAAATACATCGAGCGAGGACTAATACCGAGAATCTTAGCGGTCTCATCATAGGTCAAAGGGCCATTGGTGTAGCAGAGGAGCTGGTCAAAGAGGGATTCAGCATCGCGAAGGCCTCCTTCAGCAACATGGGCAATGAGCTGGAGGGCTTCTTGCTCGACGGTAGCACCGAGGTCAGTACCGATTTGTTCGAGCTTAGTTACGATCTGGTCGGCTGTAAGTCGGTGGAGATCATACCGCTGGCAGCGGCTGGTGATGGTCGGGAGAACTTTATGGGGCTCTGTAGTGGCAAAGAAAAATTTGACGTTCCTAGGAGGCTCTTCCAGCGTTTTAAGGAGGGCATTGAAAGCCTCTTTTGTCAGCATGTGGACTTCGTCGATGATGTAAATTTTATATTTGCTGCTAGCCGATGCGTAGGAGACAGTCTCATTGATCTGGCGGATATCGTCGATACCGCGGTTGGAAGCGCCGTCGATTTCCATCACATCAAGAGATCTGCCTAGAGTAATATCGAGGCAGGAGGGGCATTGATTACACGGCTCAAAATCTTCTGTCAGTGCCTCGCAATTGAGGGCTTTTGCAAAGAGGCGTGCCAGGGTTGTTTTTCCTGTTCCTCGGCAGCCGCAGAAGAGATAGGCGGGAGCAATTTTCCCCAGCTTGATGGCATTTTTAAGAGTCGTTACGATGGCATCTTGCCCGACGATCCTCTTGAAGGTCCGAGGGCGGTATTTCCTAGAAATATTTTGGTACATGAATCGAAGTATATACCATTTCCAATTAAAAAGTTCATGATTTGACAAGAAGGCGGCACAAATTTTTGCGTCTGGAGAGAGCGACCATTGTCGAATGACAAGGCGCGAGCGAAGACCGAAAATGTGTTGCCAAGCCGACGTAGTCAAATCATGAACTTTTTAATTGGGAATGGTATAGTCGAGTTTAACTCTGGATGCAAGCCCTGAAGGAGTGTTGCCGTAAAAGGGATTTTGGAGCATGCTTTAGGAAGAGGCTATCGATGGCTCTTGATAAAGTAAGAAACCTTCTTTCGAAGCCAAGCTGGTTTAAGCTGGACCAAAAGGGCTGGCTGAAAGATTTTTTGATTGGCTGTATACTGGTCTTGTCTTTAGGCCTTTTTATTAATTCCAAAGAAATCTATGTCGATCATCTTGAACTGAACTCAATTTCCAGCAAATATATTCTTGCTCACACGGAATTCGACTTTCCAGATACTGCAGCGACACGCCTTTTAAAAGAGGAGTCGATTCGTGATTTGGGAAAAATATACTATCTTCAAGATACAGAGATTTTAAAAGTTGAAAAAAGAATCCAAGATACGCTCGTAGAAAGGCCGTTTTGGCGCCATGAGCTTCCTACCATTTCTTTTGACGAATTGATCAAGGACAGTGAATCTCTTCGCGATGTTCTAATGAAGGTCAGATTTTCCGATCAAAGGACTCTGACAAAACTCAAGCAAGTTGGGCAATTTTCCAAAAATTTTCTTATTTACACTCCCGGAGAAATCACAGAAAATCTTTCGGAGGATCTTTGGGAGCAGATTGAGCACATGGCCTTTCTCGTGAGAACACCAGCTAATCAGTATATTCTACAGCAATACCGAGCCCATCATTGGGATTTACAAGAAGATCTGGGAAAGCAGCATTTTTTAAGCCGTTTGATCAAAGAGTCTATTCCTCGAAAGATGACAAAGGTTCTTCCCGGAAGCCGCATTATCAATACGGGCGATAAAGTCACCATGCGTCACATCGATATGCTGAAGGGGATGAAGAAAAAGCTGATGTCGGAACATCATTTTTTCAACTTGTCCACAATGGCGGGAAGTCTAGCTTTAGCGTTGCTGATGTCTTTGGTGGCTTGGCTCTATTTGAAAACGCTTTATCCTCACCTTGTGCAATCGTCGGCAAAAAAAGCCCTTGTTGTCACCGTTGTTATTTTCACGCTTTTGATAGCCAAATTAACGGAATACATCTTGCTCAATAAGATGGGCTATCTGGTGGATCTCTGTCGGTTCCCTGTGTGTGTTCCTTTGGTCATTTTGCTCCTGGCTATCTTAATCGATCGTAAGGTCGCAATGATTGTCTCTCTATTTGTTACTTTTATCATGACCATCACACTCGTCGTGCATTATCAACATTTCTTCCTGATCAATTTGGCGGCAGCCCTTGTGTCCACAATTCTTATAAAAACAGTCAGAAAGCGAAAAGAGATTTTTGAGATCTGCGCAAAAATTTGGCTGATGACCATCCCATTTATCTTGGGGGTCAACCTCATGGAAAATACGGCATGGGATTACCATATTTTGATCGATATGCTGACGTCTTTGGTCTCTATGACAGTAACAGGAGTGATTGTTGTTACCATTTTGCCTGTTTTTGAATCGATTTTCGGCATTGTGAGCGATATGACGCTGCTCGAGTCTGCTGATTTAAGCCATCCTCTTCTACGCCGTTTAAATTTAGAAGCTCCGGGAACTTACCGTCATTCTTTATCCGTTGCGGTTTTAGCAGAAGAGGCGGCTTTAGCGATTAATGCCAATCCTATTTTCTGCCGTGTAGCGGCTCTTTATCACGATATTGGAAAGCTCTTGCAGCCTCAGTATTTCACAGAGAACCAGTTCTGCGGTTTCAATATGCATCAGTTGCTCACGCCTCTAGAATCTGCTCAAGTGATCATTGCACATGTAGCGGAAGGTGTGAAACTCGCGGAGCAATATGAACTTCCTCCAAGTCTTATCGATGTGATCCACGAACATCATGGAACAGGACTTGTCTATTACTTCTATCATGCTCAAATCGAACAGTCCCGCGCCAAAGCGATCATGGTAGAAGAATGCCGTTTCAGATATCCAGGACCGACGCCTCGTTCTCGTGAATCGGCTATTATTATGATTGCAGATTCTGTCGAAGCTGCCTTCCGTTCATTAGAGGAAGTTACAGAAAAAGCGGTGCTCGAGCTTATCGAGTCTATCGTGGCCGACAAGATCCGCGAGCATCAGTTCGATACATCTGGGCTGACATTTGATGAAATTGAAAGCATTAAAAAGGCGATGATCCGCTCATTGATCTCAAATACACATAGTAGACCCAAATATCCAGAAAAATCAACGGCTGTCGTTTGGAAATCTGAAGAGATCTTCGTTAAGCTATCTTAATTCTTTTTTTAAAGCATCGATCAGAGTCTCTAGGCGGTGATTGCATGCCTCTAAACCTTTCTCAACCGATTCTGTGGCAGTTTGAGTCGCAAGATAGACTTTGAGTTTGGGCTCAGTTCCGGAAGGTCGTATGATGACTTTGCTTTTGTCTTCGAGTCGATAGAGAAGGACATCGGAGCGAGGAAGATTTTCAGGCGTGTCTTTTAAAAAATCTTCTGTAGAAACGATTTTTTGTCCGGCCAGCAATGTAGGAGGGTTTTTACGAAGCCTTTCCATTAAATGGTGGATGGTATCGATTCCTTTTTTTCCTTCTTCGAAGGTTAAAGAAAATTGTTTTTCTCTGTAGATGCCGAATTTTCGGTAGATGTCATAGAGAAGATCAACGAGGGTTTTGCCTTGTTCTTTCATTTTCAATGCGATTTCTGCAAAGAGGCAGCCGGCGATCATTGCATCTTTGTCACGGGCATAGGTTCCCATGAGATAGCCGTAAGACTCCTCAGCTCCAAAGAGAAACTGATAGCCACCGGGTTTTTGCTCCCATTCATGGATTTTTTCACCGATATATTTGAATCCGGTGAGCACTTCAAAGCATTTGACCTGGTAGGCCTCGGAGATTTTTTTGAGCAGCTCGGTTGTGACGATCGTGGTGACGATCGCACCTTTAGGAGGCAGCTTTTTTTGCATCTTGAGGGTTTCACAAATGAAGTATGCGGCGATCGCAGCTTGTTCATTGCCAGAAAGTGTGACGGGTTTATCTTGATGCCGGACGACAACGCCTAAGCGGTCGGCATCGGGATCGGTCGCGATCAGAATATCGTTACCAGTTTGGACGAGATCATCGATCCCATCCTTGAGAGCTTCGGGATATTCAGGATTGGGGAAATGAACGGTTGGGAAATTCCCATCGGGAACAACTTGCGTGGCAACTAAATGTGGAGGGGAAAATCCCCAGCGCCGGAGAGCTTCCGGCATCAATGTAATTCCTGTGCCATGAAGACTTGTGTAACAAATTTTTAGCGCGCGATGGTCTTCTCCAGGAAAATGCTGGAGAGCAGATAAAGCGCGCAGATAGTCTTCGTCGAGTGTGCTGTTAACGGAGATGATCAGTGGATCATCGATTTTGGCTAATTTGATCTGAGCAGGGGATGTGATAGCATTGACTTCGGAAATAATCCCAGTGTCATGGGGAGGAACGACTTGTCCGCCGTCCTGCCAAAAGACTTTATAGCCGTTGTATTCCTTGGGATTGTGAGAGGCGGTGATCATCACGCCGGCCTGAGCTTTCAAATGGCGAGTGGCAAACGAGACATACGGGGTAGGGCGAAGCTCTTTCATCAGGAAGGCTTTGATGCCATTTGCCGCGAAAACTTTGGCGGTCTCTTCCGCAAATTCATGCGAATGGTGCCGGCTGTCAAAACCGATGGCAACGCCTTGAGAAGGATTGCCTCTCTTACGGATGTAGTTGGCAAGGCCCTGCGTGGCTTTGCGGATGGTGTAAATATTGATCCGGTTGCTGCCAGCTCCCATGATACCGCGGAGTCCTCCGGTGCCAAAAGAAAGTTCGGTATAAAATGCGTCGATGAGCTCTTCTGGATTTTTTAGGAGCTCGCGGACTTCAGCTTTAGTTTTTTCATCGTAGTAAGGGTCGCCCAGCCAGCTTTGCGCACGCGATAGAATTTCAGGATCGGTCACTTAGTCCTCTCCGTTTCGATAACCTCAAATGATATCACGGGAGCTTGTGGGTGGTCAATACCTTCGCAGCGCGAAGCTGTTTCTTTCCAAGCTTGAGGTGATTCGAGATTTTCATTCCACCATGGGAAAGTGCGGCATTGTTTGGGTCTTACGGAGTAGATTGTACATTTATTTTCTTTGAGAAAAACGCAGTCGAAAGTGATTTTATTTTCCAGAAGAGAGATTCTTCCGAAGATTCGGCGTGTGTAACGACGCATGAACTCTTCTTTTGAAAGTTGGAGATGATTTGAGATCGCATCGACTTCAGCAGCGGAGAGCCAGACATAACCAGGCTCTTTTGAGCAGCAATGGCCGCATCCAGTGCATTGGAATTTAAGGCCTTTTTTATACCAGGTGTCTTTTCCCATCAATTCAACTCCTCGGACCGCGTGAAAGCCCCGCGGTTAAACAATCGTAAGCAGGTCAATATTGAATTAATATGGACCTGCTTACGATTGTTTAACCCCGGGAGCTTTCACGCTGGTCCCAGGGGTCGAATTGATGGGAAAAGACACCAGGTCATAGGTTTCTTGGTGAGTGGCCTGCCATTTGCCGTCTTTCCAAGAAAAAACATCGGTGACGAGTTTTTCCGGAGAGAGCGTGAGTTGGTGCCACGTGCCTTTGTCGCGGTGCACTGTTGAGCCGCTATCTAAGATGATCGGCAGCTGGCTAGCACGCAGATCGGCAAGGCACTGACGGTGGGTATGGCCATGGCAGTAGACTTTGACTTGAGGAAACTGCTCAAGGATTTGACGGAGGGCACTCCCTCGCTGCAGTCTCTTACGGGGAGATTCATGTTGGAAAAAAGGAAAGTGGTTAAACAGAATGACGTTTTCTCCGGCAGGCAGTTTGGAGAGAAACTCAATTAAGTTCTTTTCGGTTGCTTGTGAGAAGAGGCCAGAGGAAAAGAACCAGGAGGTCGCTAGTGCTGTGTCAAGCCCCACAAACCACCAGCGGTCGGAGAGCTTTTGGGCCGTCATGCCGTGTTCTTTTAAGTTGTAAGGGCTATTTGTATCCCACTGCGTAGGAAAGTAGTCATAGAAGAGCTGATCTCTGTAGGCTTTTCTGGTGTACTGATCGTGATTGCCAGGGATGCAAAAGACTTTAAGTCCTTCAGCTTCCAGCGACTGGATGAACTTGCGGGCCTTTTGAAATTCTGCAGGAGCAGACGTTGTGGAGAGATCCCCGGTGATCAGAACATGCGTGATGCCTTGCTCTTTGTAAAGAGCAGGCAGCAGCGCTAATCTGTCGTGTGAAAAAATCCGGCGCCTGCCAAAAAGGAAGTTGAGATTTCCGAGCCATCTTTTGGAAAAAAATTGCAGTGGGTTCCAATCCCAATTCGAAAAGTGGAGGTCCGAAAGGTGAGCGAGTTTCATTTGGATCTTTTCTTGGTCATTTGACGGGTCATGACTTTCTTTTTTGCCTGGGTTTGCTTGCCGATTGTTTTAATCCAGCGCCTCCCTTCGATATGAACAATTTGAGGTGGGGACTTCACGTCGATCAAACCAGTATTTGTTCTTTTTGAATGGGGGGCTTTTTGTTTGGCTTTTTTAATAGCAATATTTTTTTCAAAAGCTTTTAAAGCAGCGATTTCTTTTTTTTGTTCTTTTGCTGGGAGTCTAGACAAGAGGGCTTTCGGTGTGTTACGATCAGCTTTAAGGACGGAATCTGGTAGATTTGCCGCAGAGCGTAATTCTTTTTTCATCTTCTTGCGGGCGCGAGCTGGCATTGATTGCTTGGATTTGTTCATTTTTGAACTCCTTATTTTCGAGGCAATTGCAAAACTAGATGTGCCCCATAAAATCGCCCTTTTGTCACCATTTTTCGTGGCACCATTTTTTGCCACGCAATCTCGCCTGCCCATTCGGGCATGGTACTGGCGTCAAAATCATCGATTTTCTGGGGCACAGCAGTTTTGCAACTGCCTCTCTCTATTGTAGTATAAAATGTTAAAAAATTACCAGGAATTCATTCCAAAAGTTTATCTTTGTCTTAGACGGTATTCCTTTGCTATTTTTAAAAAAGATTTAATGGCAGGGGTGACTGTTGGAATCGTGGCTCTTCCACTGGCCATGGCCTTTGCAATGGCATCTGGTGTCGAGCCAGAAAGAGGCCTTTTTACGGCAATTATCGCCGGATTCATCATTTCCTTTTTAGGCGGCAGCAAAGTCCAGATTGGGGGGCCGACAGGAGCTTTTGTCGTTGTTGTCTTTAACGTTGTCGAACGGCATGGATATGACGGCCTGGTATTAGCAACGCTCATTGCAGGGGTTCTTCTGCTGCTCATGGGGGCCTTTAGGCTGGGATCGCTCATTAAATTCGTTCCCCATCCACTCATTGTCGGATTTACGACGGGCATTGCCGTCGTGGTATTCTCTTGCCAGATCAAAGATCTGCTGGGTCTTCAAATGGTCGAGGTCCCTGTCCATTTTCTAGAAAAATGGAAAGCGTATTTTCATGCTGCTCATACGGTT
Organism: Chlamydiota bacterium; assembly: GCA_013286675.1. GTDB lineage: Bacteria > Chlamydiota > Chlamydiia > Chlamydiales > Rhabdochlamydiaceae > PALSA-1444. The sequence goes on along the minus strand of JABDFE010000010.1, from coordinate 10,488 downwards.
CATTATTTAACCGCCATCGTTGGAATTGCCACGGTGGGGCTTATCATGCTTGTCAAACGGTTCACTAAAGCAATTCCGTGGGGAATTGCCAGCATTATCCTTGCAACAGCCATCTGCTGGGCTCTCCATTTGGATATTCCAACCGTTGCAACCCGTTTTGGCCAGCTTCCAAAGACACTGCCTGCGCCGTACTTTGATTTCGAATTTCACCGCGTCCTCGATGTCATGCCAGATGCCATCACCATTGCATTACTCGCAGGGATTGAATCCCTCTTGTCGGCTGTGATTGCCGATGCTGTGACCGGCAGCCGTCATAAACCCAATTGCGAGCTGATTGCTCAAGGTCTTGCAAACATCGGATCAGTGGTCTTTGGCGGGATGCCGGCTACTGCTGCGATTGCCAGGACTGCAACGAATATCAAAACCGGCGCTCAAACTCCTGTTGCTGGGATGATCCATGCGGTTACAGTTTTTATTTTGCTCATGACGTGTTCGTCACTCGTCGGTCATATCCCACTGGCTTCTTTAGCTGCGATCTTGGTGGTGGTCACGTGGAATATGAGCGCACTCCCTCACTTTTTCCGGCTCATGAAAACATCTCGCAGCGATGTGGTGATTCTGCTCACGGCGTTTTTCTTGACAGTGCTGATCGATCTCACGGTTGCAGTAGAGATCGGCATGCTACTGGCAGCCTTTTTCTTCATGAAACGGATGAGCGATGTTAAACATGTCATTGCACCTGATCAAAAAGATCTAGAGAAGGGGATTGAGATCTACAAGATGAGGGGACCTTTTTTCTTTGGCGTTTGCGATCAGCTCAAAAAGATTGTCCACGATATGGATCCGCCGCCAAAACTCTTTATTTTGCGAATGAAGCATGTGCCTGTTCTAGATGCGACAGCGCTCCAGACTTTCCGTGAATTGCATGATAGATGCGCGCTTCACAATACGAAGATTGTGCTCACGGAAGTTCAGCCCGAACCCGTTGAGCTCTTAACGCAATATGGCCTTGGCACGCTCGTTGATCAAGATATCTTAAAACAAACGACTCAGCTCATCGAAGGCGCTAAGAACCCGCCCACTTGAGATGAAATACTTCCAATTCTTTTGAAAGAATTTCCAATTAGGAATCCAGGGAGAGAGTGTCACTATAGATCCTTCGAGCCATCCTGGCCGCCAGAGATTCATTCGGTCTTCTTTATCTGCAATAATCACTGTGGGAATTTGGAGATTGGAAGCAAGGTGGCCGACAAGAGAATCATTTCCAATCACAAAGCCGGATTGATAGACATAGGCAGCTAGATCATCAAGCGACGTGAACTCAGGAACAAAAACGGGAGCAAAACCGCGTCTTTGGAGTCCATGAGCAACCTCCTTGAATTTTTCTTCCAGCCAGTTTTTATCTTCCACGCTGCTGGTGTGATGGATCAAAACGCGCTTTCGATGGAGCCTATGAGATAAATGAGGAGGAGGGTTGATCCCATTTTCTTTCGAGGGATTATCGACATCTAAAAGAGAGGCAACCGCTTCAGCAATATTTTCTGTCATGGGGATTTCAGAGTTGAAAACACGATCAGAAGGTGAGAGGAGTCCATTTTTTTCAGGCACATAGGTGGGGTAAAAAATCGAGAGCCGATCACGATATTTTTCCTTGAGGGCATTGACACGTTCGGTGTTGTCATTTTGCGCGATGATCCATTCGTCAGCGGAAAAAATCCATTGCGTATCAAAACTCAGGTGTGGAAACCAGTTTTGCAATTCAGGCAGCTTAGGATGGATCGTCACGACTTCATGCCCGGCAGATTGAAAACGCTCTGCTGCAATCAGCATTAAAAGAGCGTCTCCGATTCCTCTGCAAGGAAGGATCTTGATTTTATGGTTTAGGCTCGTCATCTGGGGCATTTCCAATCAAAACTTCTGAGAGTAAAATGATGCCAGCTGAAGAGACTGCAAATTGGAGGGCATTTTTCACCACTTTAGAGGGGTCGACAACGCCAGAAATCATCAGATCTTCAACTTTTTCTTTTAAAGCATTGAAACCAAAGCTCTCTGCACTAGAGAGAATTTGTTCTAAGAACACAGAACCATCGAGTCCTGCATTTGTAACGATTTGCCGGAAAGGCGCTTCACAAGCTTTTAGAACAATTTGGGCACCGGTCAGTTCGTCTCCTTGGAGCTTGATTTTAGCAGCTTTTGAAGCACGAAGCAGTGCGATGCCTCCACCGGGAACAATGCCTTCTTCTAAAGCTGCTTTTGTGGAATTCAAGCTGTCTTCGAACGCTTGTTTCTTTTGACGCATTTCGGGCTCTGTTGGAGCTCCGACATGGATCACCGCAACGCCGCCAGAAAGCTTGGCTTTTCTCTCTTCGATTTTTTCTTTGTCGTACGTGCTTTCTGCTTCTTTGCTTTCAGCAGAGAGTTGTTTGACGCGGGCTTTGATTGTTTCAGGATCGCCTTTGCCGCCGATGATTGTCGTTTTTTCTTTGGTCACCAGAATCTTATCGGCCTGCCCCAAAACGTCCACAGAGGCTTCTTTCAAAACCATGCCGGTGTCTTCAGTGACCACGGTCGCTCCTGTTAAAACTGCGATGTCTTCGAGCATCGCTTTTCTACGGTCTCCAAAACCAGGAGCTTTGATCGCACAAACTTTGAGAGTTCCACGGAGTTTGTTGATCACCAGAGTGGAAAGTGCATCGCCTTCGATGTCATCAGCAATTAAAAGGAGTTCTTGAGCTGTACCTGCAACGCCTTGCAAGAGAGGAAGGATTTCCTGGATCGAACTAATTTTTTTGTCGGTGATCAAGATTTTGACATCGCTCATCTCTACAGATAGGTTTTCAGTATTCGTGCAGAAATATGAGCTGCTGTATCCACGGTCAAATTGCATCCCTTCAACAACTTCAATCGTGGTTTCAGTGGTTTTTCCTTCTTCGATCGTGATCACGCCGCCTTTTCCCGCTTTTTTGATCGCCTCAGAGATGAAAGTGCCAATCTCTTCGTTTCCAGATGCCGAAACAATCGCGATGTTTTTGGTTTCTTGATCGTTCTTAACAGGAATGGAGAGCTCTGTCAGCTCTTTCAAGATCGCTTCAAGAGCTTTATCCATACCGCGTTTGAGTCCGATCGGACTTGCACCAGAAGAGATGTTTTGTAGGCCGTTTTTGACAAGGGCTCGAAGCAGGAGAATCGTCGTGGTCGTGCCATCGCCGCATTTTTCTTTCATCTTCGCAGCAGCTTCTTTTGCCATTGAAGCACCCATGTTCAGGTACTGGTCTTTGAACTCGATGTCTTTGACAATGCTGTTGCCGTCATTGGTGATCGTTGGAGCGCCCCAGCTAGATTGGAGTCCGACATTGCGGCCTTTAGGCCCGAGAGTGTGACTGACGACATCAGCGAGCTGCTCAACGCCCTCGCGGAGTTTTTCTCTTGCTTCTTCTTCAAAAATGAGTTCTTTCGCTGTTGTCATATCTTCTCCTTTAAAATCTGGTTTAATCCCATCAACGTGAGTGCAGGATCGACTTTGTCAATGAAGTCTTCTAAATCTTTTTGCATGATGTGCGACCTTCCGCCTGTCGCAACTGTCATCACACCACTTGGTGTCTCAGACGATAACCTAAGCTCTGCGACGATCCGCTCGATAGCTCCTAATAATCCGAAATAGCAGCCGCTTTTTTCTTGTGCGAGTTTGTCCTTCCCTAAAGCAGGCGGCATCGCTTCTGTCAAAATCGTGGGAAAAATAGCCCCACCTAGATAGACGCCGTGCTTGGTGACATAATCAAAACGGACTGTTGTTCCGATGTCGACAATCACACAATCGTTCAACGGAAAATGATATAGTGCTCCGAAGATATTTGCAATTCTATCTGGCCTTAAAAGAGGAAAGGTTTCGTCAGTAGCAAGCCGTTTAAAGTCAGAGGTGTCTAAAGATTTACAAGGAAAGCCGAGATCTATATTCAACTCACCTGTAGCAAAGCCTTGCTCGATGGTTTTTCCTTTGAGAAATGCGAGTAATTCTTCGGGATGTTTGAATTGAGCTGCTTGGATTAGACGATCACCTTCAAACAGCCCGACGCTAATCTTCTGAGTGCCGACATCTACAACAAGTTTCATTGAGCACACTATAACTTAAGTGCCCTCAAATAATCAAATGATCGCTTTTTTCAATAATTCTTGGATCTGAGGATTTTCACTTCTACGCAAAATGTCTAATTGAAATAGCTTTCCCACGTTCATACCAAATGCCAAGCTTGCCAATCCACTGCAGAAAATAGTTGCGAGTCGGATACCCAATTCTGAAGGTGATTGGATTCTCTGGCTGATAAAACCTAGAGCTACCAAATGGATAGCTGTCACTGTGATGTCAGGCATCGAGTTGGTAAGAAATTTGACTGCCCTATTTAGTTGTTGCGCATCAGGATGATTGTCAAGTTTTTCTAGGGCGTTTTGTCCCATATCATATCCCCATATGATACCGATAGCAAAACATGAAACCCAGCTTAAGTAATTTGAATAAGCGCTATAGGCAGAGACGGCAGCACAAGTGGTAAGGCAAACCGCACTTTGTAAAGAGACTTGCATAGATAAACTCCTATTTCTTATGGATCAGGTTATAAATATCCCGCTTGGGAATTCCACGCAGCTCTGCGGCGATCTTAATCGCATCAGCAGTGGATATATGATACTCCTTTTCCAAAAACTTTACATGCTCTTGGGGAGAAAGTGAAGAATAATCTTGCAAGGTGCCTTCGACGATGACGACGATTTCTCCTTTGGGAGGATTTTGTTTGTAATATTGTGCAAGTTCACGAGCTGTGCCCAGCCGATGTTCTTCAAATTTCTTGGTCAGCTCACGCATCACGCAAGCTTTCCTTGAGGGTTGCAACGCTTGAAGAGAATCGACAAGCCGGTGAGGGGATTCGTAGAAGATAGTCGTCGCAGTAGAGGTGAGGGTAGAGGCTAAGACTCTTTTTCGTTCTTCTTCTTTTTTGGGAAGAAAGCCAACAAACTGGACATGCTCTTTGTTGAAAGGGCAAAGAGCAAGTGCCATGACCCAGGCTGACGGTCCAGGAATGGCAGTGAAGGGAAGATTTTCAGCATAGCATCGTTTGACGAGGGCTTCACCTGGATCGCAAATACCAGGTGTTCCTGCATCGCTGATCAGGCCAATTTCTTTCCCTTCTTTCAAATCAGCAATCACTTTTTCTTCCATCTCTTTTTCGTTGAACTGATGAAAGCTTTTCAGTGGTTTGTTGATCTGGTATTCTTCAAGGAGAACCCGGCTATGGCGGGTATCTTCGCACAAGATGTAGTCGCACACCTTCAGAACTTCAATGGCACGCAAGGTGATGTCTTTGAGGTGACCGAGGGGAGTCGCGACTAAGTACAACATATAAATAGGTGGCACTCGGAATCGAACCGAGGGTGGAAGCTTTGCAGGCTTCTGCCTTACCACTTGGCTATGCCACCAGAAACAGCAGCATTATGCTGAAATAATCAATAGAGGTCAATCATGTCTATGATAAGTTGACAAATATTTTTTTAGTTATACATCGAAATTGATGGCAAAAGATAAGTCAGCAAATCGCAAGATAGATCTTCACGTCTTAGATTGGCTAACGGTTCCGTAGTTTCGCACAGTCAAAAAGTTCGTTCTGATGCCAAGAAATTGACATCATCTTGAGCCATTTTATCGCTCCACTGCAGGGCCCTACTCCCCGGAGTAGGGCCCTGCAGTGGAGTACAGGCCGCATGACGGCCCCGATAAACCTGCTCAAAATCATCGATTTTTCTGGATCGGGAAGTTTTGCAACTATACCGGATTCGGTTGAAAAGTAAGGTTTTGGCTGCGTCGAACAGCCACTGACTTTGAGACCCGCCTGCATCGCTAGAGCTTATTCAAGTTGAGCTGCTCTAGCGCCGGCTGCGCCTGGCTCAAATTCTTTACCTTTCAACCGAATCTGGTATACCTCTATTTAAAAGTTTTTTTTCCATTTGCAGTATTTAGAGAGAACGATAATCTCATGTCGTTGAATGGGTTGAGTGAGCTTTTTCCTCATACGGGTTTTTTCCGAAGTACAACCGATGGGAAAATTAAATCTAATCTGTCCTTGAGCCTTTGTTTTGTAAAGATGATCATAACTCAAAATGCCATCGATAAAAAAATAGTCATAAATATTCAGGTTCAAGCGGAATCTTCCTCCAATGGTATGACGACAAGCATTGCCACCATAATAGTAAGGTCCTATGGCAGCATAAAGATCTATTAAATTTGTTTGTCTCAGAGATCTGCCAATCTCTAAATCGACACCTTCGAGAGCAACCTCAACTTTTTTTCTACTCATGATAAAGCCGCCCTGATAATGGTCAAAAACACAGTGGCGTATCGTCTTTTCTTTTTTTAAAGGAAAATAACCATTGACCCGAAGATCTAATGCTCGACTTAGCATCTCAAAACCACAACCGATTTGAGGAAAATGAAAGCGATGATCATGATCAGATCTATAATCGAAATAGGTGTTCAAACCGAAAATTATTTTATTGTGAAAAGCATTGTATCGAAATCCTAAACCACCATTGGCGGCAATCTCATTATTATCGAAACGATGAAAACGAAGATCCAGAAAAGGCCAAATATAGTTGGTTGAACGAATAGGAAATACCAAACCTTCTAAAGTAGAGTAGCCTTCCTTGTATCCCACTCCTCCACGTTCGATATGGCGGACTGTTAAAGATCCAATACATGGCGTTGGAACAGGCTCTTCAACAGGTTTTGGTTCGCGATACCAAAGTACGTTAGCTAGCATAGGTTTTGCTAGTGCGGTTAAACTCTTTCCTTCCTGGATAAGCTCAGCCTGGTTTTGTACGGCATAGATATTTGAAAAAAGAAGCAAGGCGCCGTAGAAAAAAGGGTGTTTGGAAAATCGTATTTTGTTGAATTTTTGTAAATACATCACATCCTCTCGATCTTTAATCACGAACGTTCTTCTATCGTTGCATATTTATTTTTTACAAACAATCAATAAAAATGGATAGGTTCTTGTTGTCCTGCTTAATCCTTCCGGAAGCTGCTGCACGCTCACAGCAATTGTGAACCTCAGTTTTACTCTGAAAAGCTAGCACCTTTCCGAATTTGAAGGACAAAAGCTTTTCATGGATTATTGTGTGCAGACGAAGTCGCTCAAGGTTGTTTGGGTTGCTTTCATAGAGTCTTACCCCACCTTTCGGGCGCTTTTTTAAATTTTTTCGGGCACTATAGGCACCTTCCGGCTATTAGTGCCCGAAAAATTTTTAAAAATCATCTCGAAATCTGGGGCAATCCTCCATAAAATCAACCCAAAAGTTATGAGTGAAGAAAGAGCTCGAGTGCAAAGCTAAGATTTTCACCAAAATTTTTCATTTTCAGAGCCCGACTGAGCTGTATAGATTATTTTGGGTATGATGTAACCATCTACACTTCGTTCTTTGGAAGCGCATGGATAAAACTTCTAACATTACCTAGGGGCGGATCCCAGACTTATAAATAGGCTTTTACAAAATCTCCTCGTAGCGAGAAGAATTTTTGGCTTTTTTAGATTTTCTTTTCGGAAAATCATTGCTGGCACGTTCAAGTTAATATTTACAAAAAAAACTATATCAGTAAACTTTTTTCAAAATTGTAGCGCAGGAGTTGGCGTTATTGGTTTTAATCACTTGCTTCTTCACTTGAGGTATCCGCTGAAACCTCTGTTAAAACTCAAGAGATTGCATCAGATAATGGGATTTGTAACTTTGGAGAGAGCATCTCCGAAACAAATAGAGGAATAGAGATATGAAAAATCAAAGTATTTTTTTGCGCTGTTTTTGTGCAGGGATTTTCTTATTAAATACGAGCGTGCTTTTTTCAGATTGTAAGACTCCGAAACAAGGTCCCCCAGGAATTCCAGGAATTCAAGGCCCCACTGGACCCACTGGCCCAAGTGGTGGACCTCAAGGCCCCACTGGACCCACTGGCCCAAGCGGTGGTCCAACAGGTGCCATAGGCCCTACTGGACCTACAGGCCCTACCGGAACGACAGGTACCACAGGAACAACAGGTCCTACGGGCCCCACCGGAACAACAGGTACCACCGGAACAACAGGAGCAACAGGTCCTACAGGCCCTACCGGAACAACAGGAACAACGGGAGCAACAGGTCCTACAGGCCCCACCGGAACAACAGGAGCTTCTAGCCTAGTATTCAATGCCTACAGTATGAGGCTTGGTAATAATGCTAGCGGTTCTGTAGATCAATTTAATTATTCTCTGCTTCCTAGCATACAAATCCCGATCATCGCGTTACATGATGATGCAGTAACCCTTGATCATGGGGTGGTCTTAGCGTTCACCCTGCCTAGCACTTACAGTAGTAGCACTTTCACTGTAAGAGTGCATTATGTTCTTACGTTCAATGGTGCTATCTTGCCGCAAGATGTTGCATTAACGCTGTTTGGGTTATCTGTAAGCCCTGGTGGCTTTGGAACCACGGTACCCACAAACGTCTTTACTTCAAACTCGGGCAATTTTTATTCTGCTACAGTACTCGAACCAACGTTACCGAATCAGTTTGCGCATTATGAAGCTGTGTTTACGCTTAATGCGGGAACACCAGGATTTAAAGCAAATGACTACATTTTGCTGGATTTAGAACGGGGAGATAATGGTGATCCGGATATGTACGAGCGGAGTATCAATATTGTCAGCATTGAGATAGATTGATCATAAGGGCATGTGCAAACCCCGTCCTAAAGGACGGGGTTTTCGTGTTTCTTTCCTTTAAATCGCTGAGAAAAAAACCAATCGATGAATCCATCCGCAAAGTCTAATATGAATCAGGTTGTAAATATCCCGCTTGGGAATTCCACGGAGTTCCACAGCGATCTCAATGGCATCGGAAGTGGATATATTACTTAAATTTCCCAATTTTTGACTTTGACAAACCTGTTCTCTGGGCAATCTGCTGCGCTCTCCTGCTTCGACAACTCGCTGCGGGGTTGCCTGCATCGGGGTCCCGCCTTCGGCGGCGCCTTGCAGATTTCCCAGATAATAACCTCAGTTTTACTCTGAAAAGCTAGCACCTTTCCGAATTTGAAGGACAAAAGCTTTTCATGGATTATTGTGTGCAGACGAAGTCGCTCATGGTTGTTTGGGTTGCTTTCATAGAGTCTTATTTCTTTCCCCTCTTTCAAATCGGCGATGACTTTTTCTTCCATCTCTTTTTCATTGAACTGATGGAAGCTTTGCAGGCTTCTGCCTTACCACTTGGCTATGCTACCGAAACAAAAACGTTATGCTGAAATAATCAATAGAGGTCAATCATAGGTTTGAGGTTAAAAATCTTCTTGCTAAGAAGTTCAAAACAGGTTAAAAAATTAATTTCTATAGTTAAGCTTATTTTTGATGCCAGTATTTTTCATTCAGACGAAGGTAGATCGTATTTTATGCAGATAACAAAGATATGTGGAAGAAAACCCTCCATTTATTTTGCGGCTTTGATGTGCAAAACCGGTCTCTTTTTTTTGTTTTGGTCTTTTTGTCATTCTCATCAGCCTGTTCATTTAGTCGCTGCTTCGCAAAGCCTTCTTCCTGACACATTCGAATTCTGGAAGGCAGAAGACTGGATACCTTATGAGAATTCGCAAGATTTAATTCCCAGAAAACCGATCTCAGTTCCTAGATATAATGAACACATTCAACTAACAAATGAACACATTCACCTAACAAAAGACGGTTGTGGTAAACCGCCTAAACAAGGTCCTCCAGGTGCTCCTGGACCAGCCGGTCCGCCAGGACCTCCAGGGCCATGTTGCATCGGTCCAACTGGACCCACAGGTCCTGGTGGCGGTGGTTCAGGATCAACCGGTCCCGCTGGTCCAACGGGACCTACAGGTCCTGGAGGCGGGGGGCAAGGATCAACCGGTCCAGCTGGCCCGACGGGACCTACAGGTCCTGGAGGCGGGGGGCAAGGATCAACCGGTCCCGCTGGTCCAACGGGAGTCCAAGGCCCGACTGGATCAACGGGTTCTACTGGACCAACGGGATCTGCAGGAGATCAAGGTTCGACCGGTCCGACTGGCCCGACGGGAGTCCAAGGCCCGAGTGGATCAACGGGTTCTACTGGACCAACGGGACCTACAGGAGATCAAGGATCAACCGGTCCCACTGGTCCGGCAGGAGTCCAAGGCCCGACTGGATCAACGGGTTCTACTGGACCAACGGGACCTGCAGGAGATCAAGGTTCGACCGGTCCGACTGGTCCAATGGGCTCATCTGGCCCGACGGGAGTCCAAGGCCCGACCGGACCTACAGGTGTAACAGGATCAACGGGAGCTGAAGGATCAACCGGTCCCACTGGTCCGGCAGGAGTCCAAGGCCCGACTGGATCAATGGGTTCTACTGGACCAACGGGAGGTGAAGGATCAATCGGTCCAACTGGCCCGACGGGAGTCCAAGGTCCGACTGGATCAACGGGT
>JABDFE010000009.1:1649-32848 GCA_013286675.1 Chlamydiota bacterium | reverse complement strand
ATCCGCCTTGACGAGTTGCAAAGCGTTGAGAAAGCTCTCCAAAGAGCTTGCCGATCACTTGGCGGTCGTTATTTAACATGCTTGTGGACTTGCCAGCTTTTGAGATGCGAGCTTGTTTTGGGGTCAAGGTATTGTAACTGACCATCAGCTCCGCAACAGCAAGACGACGGCTTGATAAGGTGTTTTTCTTAGCGAGCGTGATCATGCGGTCTGCGTGACGGCGAAGTTCCTTGGCTTTTGTAACTGTCGTTTCGATTCTGCCATGCTCGATGAGGGCTTTGAGCATGTTGGCGATCATGCAACGACGGTGAGAAGCAGTGCGTCCAATTTTAAAAGTGTGTTTTCCGTGTCTCATACTTCTTTTGAAGCTCCTTTCTCAGCTAGGTAATCAATGATCAGTTGTTTGACGTTATCGCGGGTGATGCCAAAACGCGAGAGGTCCATACCGAGAGAAAGTCCCATCTCTTCGAGCTTGGCTTTGATCTCATTGAGAGATTTTTTACCGAAGTTTCTAAATTTGAGCATTTCAGATTCTGGCATGATGACGAGCTCACCGATGGTCTCGATGTTAGCGCCGGATAAACAGTTGGTAGAACGAACAGAGAGTTCGATCTCGTTAATTTTAAGAGCAAGCTTAGAAAGAAGCGTATCACGGTCGGTGTTGCTTTCGATTTCGTCTGTGTCAAATGTGATTGCGTGTTTCTTGAGCTGTTCGAAAACTTGGAGATGGAAGATTCCGATCTGCGTTGCAAACGAGAGGGCTTCTTCTGGTGAGATTCTTCCGTCGGTTGTGACTTCGAGAATCAAACGGTCGAAGTCTGTATCTTGTCCGACGCGGGTGTTTTCAACGTAGTAGTTCACAAGGCGCACTGGTGAAAACGCAGTGTCGACGATAATCTCGTCTACGACTTTGTCTTTCATGACATGGCGCTCTGATGGAACATAACCGCGGCCAAATCCAATTTTAACATCCACTTTCTTGAAGCACGGTTTAGTGACAGTAAAGAGCGGATGCTCAGGATTGACCAGATCAAAGTCTGAATCACCGATAATGTCTTTCAATGTGACAACATAATGGCCGCCGCTCTTATCAAGCATAGCTCCAGTAATGTCGAGAGTTTTGCTAATCACGCGAGGCTCTCTTGAAACGTTTTCTTCTTCTGTTGGTAGTTTACGGAGCAGGGCTGATTTGAAGTTGAGAACGATGTGTGTCATGTCCTCGATAATGCCTTCAATCGCCATATACTCGTGAGGAACGCCTTCAATGCGAATAGAAATAATCGCAGGAGCTTCCATTGATGTGAGCAGAATGCGCCTGAGCACATTCCCTACTGTGTGGCCAAATCCCCTTTCAAAAGCCTCTGCTATGAAACGGCAGAAATGTGGTCGGCGTGCCGATTCATCGACTTTGATTTTGCTGGGGAGTTCAAATTTTCCGTACTTAACTGTCATGATCCTCTCCTGAATTGTTTAAACGCGACGTCGTTTGCGAGCTCTGCATCCGTTATGAGGTACTGGTGTAACATCGCGGATGATCGTAATATTGAGTCCTGAACTCTGTAGTCCTCGAACGGCTGATTCACGTCCGGCTCCTGGGCCTTTTAAATTGATCTCGACTTCTTTCATTCCGAGCGCCATTGCAACTTTAGCAGCTTCTTGAGCAGCAACGGTTGCAGCAAACGCTGATGATTTGCGAGAACCGGAATATCCGGCTTTACCAGCTGAACACCAAGCAATAACGTGACCAGCGAGGTCGGTAATGCTAACAATCGTGTTGTTGAAGGAAGCGAGCACATGCGCAATGCCAACAGGCACTGTGCGTTGTGTTTTTTTGCGAATTTTCGCAGGTTTTTTGACTTCTGATTCTTTAACTGACTTCTCTTTCATCGTTTATTTCTTCTTGTTAGCTACGGTTTTTCTCTTACCTTTACGAGTCCTTGAGTTCGTGCGTGTGCGTTGTCCGCGAACTGGGAGCCCTAAACGGTGTCTGATGCCTCGGTAGCAATGGATGCTAATGAGACGCTTGATGTTGTTCTGAATTTGACGTCTTAAATCTCCTTCCACGATATAGTCAGATTGGAGAACGGCGTTGATGCGAGCTACATCGTCTTGCGACAATTGGTGCGCACGCATATTTGGATCGAGCCCTAACTTGGCAATGATTTGGTTAGAGAGCTTACGACCAATGCCATAGATATAAGTCAGAGCGACTTCTAGCCTTTTTTTGTCAGGAACGTCTATACCAATGATACGGGCCATGTGTAAAATCCTTTTTTAATATCGAAAATGTACCAAAATTATCTCAATATTTGATTTGGACCGCGCCAGCATCCACATCTTCGCAACTGCGTCCATCGGCCATGTTCTTGAACATGGCCTGTTTCCGCACCGGCTGCGCCTGTTGCAAATCTGAGGCGCTGGCTTTGTCTAAAGTCAAATTTTGAGACAATTTCGATACAGTTTATCAATTAACTGAGATTAACTCAATTCAAAAATCTTCTTAGCGAACGCGCGCACGTCTCATGAAACCGTCATACCGCTTCATGAGGAGATGCGACTCTATCTGCTTAGAGGTATCCAATACAACTCCGACTAAAATAAGCAGGGAGGTTCCGCCGAAAAAGTGGCTGATCGTCGGATCGACACTTAAAAGACGGCTGACTAATGTCGGTAGAATCGCGATCAGGGCCAAAAAGAGGGCTCCAGCTAAGGTGATGCGGTTCATGGTAGCTTCAAGATAGTCTTGGGTCGGTTTGCCTTGTCGGACGCCGGGAATGAAGGCACCGTTCTTCTTCATGTCAGAGGCGATCTGCTCGGGGTGGAACTGAGTCGCTGTCCAGAAGTAAGTAAAAAATATAATGAGTAGAACGTAGAGGCACGTATGAACCCAGGTGCCAGGGGAAAACCAGCTGGCGATTTGGCCAAGGATATTGCTTTGGCCGAGAAATTGGGCAATGGTGGCAGGAAACATCAAAAGGGCAGAGGCAAAAATAACAGGGATCACACCTGCATAGTTAATTTTTAAAGGAATGTAGGCGCTATTTGCCCCGGTCTCTTGCTTTCCTACAGTGCGTCTTGCGTACTGGAGAGGAATTCTTCGTTGGCCCTGGATGACGAGGATGGTCCCGACAATAATCATGACAAAGACAATGCCGAGGACGACGAGAGAGGAAAAAGTGAGTTGTCCAGGCTCTTGAGAATCGAGATTGAGCTGGCGGATGATAGAGCCGATTGTGCTAGGAAGAGAAGAGAGGATGCCGATGGTAATAATGAGGCTGATGCCGTTGCCAATCCCTTTTTCTGAGATCTGCTCGCCAATCCACATGAGAAGCATTGTGCCGGCTGTCATGGTGAACATGACGATCATGAAAAAGAGCCAAGGGATGCCAAAAAGTTGGAAGTCCATGAGCTCAGGAACGATGATGCCTGGAGTTCCAGCGTTAAGCTGAACCGCATATTTAGCAAAGAGTCCTGCTTGAAAAAACGCAAGGCCTACGGTAAAAAGCCGGGTCCATTTTCCCATCTTGCGGCGGCCTTGATCTGGGCTTTCTTTGATTTCACGCTGCAGGGATGGAACAAGTGTCATGAGAAGCTGCATGATAATGGAAGCTGAGATGTAAGGCATGACGCCGAGCGCAATGATGGTCATGTGAGCAAACGCTCCACCGGAAAAAACATCCATGAGCTGGAAGAGATTTTGGCTTCCGCCGGTTGCTTGGTGGAACATCCGGACGGCTAGATCGCCGTTAACTCCGGGCACGGGAATATGCGCCCCAATCCTGCAGACCATGAGGAGTAAGAGTGTAAAGACAATTTTTGTCTTTAACTCTGGGATTGCGAAGATGCGCTTGATTCCCTCTATCATTTATCTTAGGTGTCTTGTTTTGCGAGAACTTTAAAAGATATCTTTGCTTTTTCAAGTTTTTCTAGGGCGCCTTTAGAAAAAGAATGAGCTTCAATGGTGATCTTCTTTTTCAAATCGCCTTGAGCCAAAATTTTCAGTCCGCCTTTAGGGTCACGTGGAGCATAGCCTCTCTCACGGAGCGTTTTTAGGTTGACGACATCGCCATCTTTAAACAACTGATTGAGGCGTCCCAGGTTGATGGCATGGACATCATTTTTGAACATGCCGTTGACAAAACCTTTCGTTGGGAGTTTACGATAAAGAGGAAGCTGTCCCCCTTCATGTCCGCAACGGGTTTTGTAGCCGCGTCTGGCTTTATCGCCTTTAACGCCGCGTGTACATGTTTTTCCACGTTTAGATCCGAGGCCTCGGCCTACGCGTTGAACGCGTTTGCGTGGGCGGTGTGTGTCAGAAAGAGATCCCAAAGTAATCATGCTAACCCTCGTGCTTGGAGTGCTTGTTGTCGATTTTGAAGGAGCATCAGGGCTTTGAGTGTTGCGCGGACTTGGTTAAGAGGATTGTTAGATCCGTAAATTTTTGCAACGATGTCTCTGATACCGCCGAGCTCAAGAACAGAACGGACTTTTGATCCGGCAATAACTCCTGTTCCTTCAATAGCTGGTTTTAAGAAAACGGTAGATCCATCCCAGCTCACAGTGACTTCGTGAGGGATGGTTGCCCCTTCCCGTTCAAAAGTCATGATATTTTTTCGTGCAGCCTCTCCGCCTTTACGGATGGCATCGGAAACTTCATTGGCTTTAGCAAAGCCAAAACCGATGTGGCCTTCGCCATCTCCAACGATAACGAGAGCAGAAAAGCTAAATTTACGGCCCCCTTTAACGGTTTTAGAAGAGCGGTTGATGTAGAGAACCTTCTCTTCGAAGTTGGTATTAAAATCTTCTTGACGGTGACGCTTGGATTTGTTTTTCATCATTATTCCTTAAAATTGTAATCCTGCTTCTCGAGCTGCGTTTGCAAGTTCAGCAATAACGCCGTGATATTTATAAAATCCGCGATCAAAAACGACCGCCCGGATTTGTTTGCCTTTAGCAAGCTCGCCAAGTTCTGACCCAATGATGCGTGCAGCTTCTTTATTGCTGGTCAGTTTTTTAGAGCGGAATTTCTTCATCAGCGTACTGGCCGAAGCTAAGGTAATGCCATTTTCGTCATCGATCAGCTGAACTGCAATGTGACGATTAGACTTCATAACGGTAAGCCGAGGTTTTTCAGCGGTGCCGCGCAGGTTTAGGCGTACGCGATAAGCACGCTTGATACGCTTACGATTTCTATTAACGAGTGAACTTTCCATAGTTGTTGTTATCCTGCAGCGGTTTTGGCTTTAGCAGCTTTTCCTGCTTTTTTACGTACATATTCGTTTTCATAACGAATCCCTTTGCCTTTGTAAGGCTCTGGGGGTTTCACAGCGCGTACTGTCGCAGCAAACTGTCCGACGACTTGTTTGTCGATGCCGGTAATGATAATCGTGATGCTTTTATCAACAGTCACTTGGACGCCTTGCGGAATCTTGATTTGTGTCGGATGAGAAAGGCCGACTTGGAGGTCGACATTGTGGCCTTGAACGGCAGCGCGGTATCCGACGCCGACCATTCCGAGCTTGATCTCAAATCCTTTTGAAACACCTTCGACCATGCAGCTGAGCTTGGCGCGATAGAGTCCGTGTGTTGGCTTTGGAAGCTCGACCTTTTCGTCTTTTTCAATCACAGCCAATCCATCTGCGACTTTAACGGTGATCCCTTCGGTTAAAGGAAAGCTGAGTGTTCCTTTAGGTCCTTTAACGTGGATCGCTTTTCCGTCAGTTTTCACTTCGACGCCAGTAGGGATTTTAATAGGCAATTTTCCTAAACGTGACATAACTAATTCCTCACCATATGTAACATAAGAGTTCTCCGCCGATCCCTTTCTGACGGGCGGTTTCACCATCGACAACACCTTGCGAAGTGGACACAATAGCCAGGCCTAGTCCGCCGGAGATTTTTGGAATCTCATGCTTCGTAATATAACGTCTAAGACTTGGTTTGGAGATACGCTTTAGTCCTTGCAGAATTGGAGCTCTTCCGCCGGCATATTTCAAGAATACGCGCATCTTTTTGTGTTCTTCGTCAACGAGAATATGTTCGACGAAACCTTGTTTTTCTAAAACTTTTAAAACATTGTGCTTCAGGCTGCTGAGCGCCATGTCGACATATTTACGACGAGCTGTCATCGCATTGCGAAGGCGGGTGAGCATATCAGCAATAGGATCTTGGTGTGCCATAATTAGTTCCCCTCGGTCTTAGTCTTAAATGGAAAGCCGAGCATGCGGAGCAATTCCACGCACTCATCATCGGTTTTTGCCGATGTTACAAACGTAATATTCATCCCTTGTGTTCTCTTCACTTCGTCAAGGTTGATTTCAGGAAAGACTTGTTGGTCAGTCAGTCCCATGGAATAAGATCCTCGTCCATCGCATTTTAATGGAAAGCCGCGGAAGTCTCGGATGCGGGGTGCGACGATATTGCAAAAACGGTCGAGAAACTCATACATCCGTTTTTTGCGGAGGGTGACTTTAAGGCCAATCACTTGTCCTTTTCGCGACTTGAAGTTAGCAATCGCCTTCTTCGTGTGCGTCAAAATTGGCTTTTGACCCGATAGCATTGTCATCTCTTTCTGGCAGGCTTGTACGGCGTTTTTATCTTTCGTAGCCTCGGCAAGTCCCATGCTGATAATAATTTTCTTCAGAGATGGAACTAGCATCGGATTTTTATACCCGAACTTCTCAGTCAGAGCAGGTTTTATTTCCTCTTTAAATTTCTGTTTTAATCTAGACATTGCTTCTCTTCCATTTAACTTTTCTTGAGTGTGCGCAGCACGACTTTTTTCTCGCCTTTCATATAAAAGAGTTCTTTCTCTTTTTTAGTGGCATGCACTTTAGCTTCAATTCTTTTTCCTTCGTCATCACAGAGACAGACATTGGAAATATGAATCGGCATTTCCATCTCGATGATGCTAGGCGTTTGTACTTTTTCGCGGCGTTTTGCGTGTTTCTTACGAATGTTCATGCCTTGGATGACAACTTTTTCGCCTTTGCGTTTCAGAACAGTGCCTGATCTTCCGCGTTCGTTGCCTGCTATAACTAGCACTTTATCGCCTTTTTTTATCCACTTGCTCATCTTAAATTACCTCAGGAGCTAAAGATGTGATTTTAACAAATCCTACATCGCGAACTTCGCGAGCAACGGGCCCGAAAATACGTGTTCCGCGTGGATTTCCTTTGTCATCCAAGATGACGCAGCTATTGTCGTAGAAGCGCAGTGTTGATCCATCGGCACGGCGGATATAACTGCGAGTGCGGACGATAACGGCTTTCACGACTTCGCCTTTTTTAACGAGGCCTTTAGGATCGGCTTCTTTAACAGCACAGACGATCACATCGCCAACACCCGCATAACGGCGCTTTGATCCTTTAAGGACTTTAAAGCAGCGGACTCGTTTTGCGCCGGTGTTATCGGCAACGTCTAATTCGGATTCTTGTTGAATCATACGCCCACCTCATTTAGAAGCTCAACTACACGCCATCTTTTCAACTTTGATATAGGACGTGTTTCTGAGATACGCACTTTCTGCCCTTCTTTCACATCCATTTCGCAATGAGCGTAGTATTTTTTACCGCGCGTCACAACTTTTTGATATTCTGGGTGCAGGAAGGTGCGGTCGACGCGGACTGTAACAGTCTTCTGCATCTTCGTCGAAACAACTGTGCCTTCTTTTTCTCTACGGACATTCCGCTGTGTTTTCATACTTTAAGCCTTCTTTTCCTGAGATTTTTGGTTGATCGCCGTTAAAACACGGGCCCGATCTTTCTTTTTGGATCTCAGGAGATGGGGTTTTTCTAACTTGCGAGTGATGCTAAATTCTGTGTTGATCTCATAGATCTCTTTGGAGAGATTGTTGTAGAGAGCTGTAAGCTGAGCGACATTTTGGTTTGTAAGGTCTTCAATTTTTAACATTATACTCTCTCCAATCGTTCGACAAAGCGGGTTTTGATCCCGATTTTAGCTGAGGCACGTCTGAGGGCGTTTTGAGCGAGGTCTTTTGTAACGCCGCCGACTTCAAACATCACACGGCCAGGTTTTACGACAGCAACCCAGTGCTCAACATTTCCTTTACCTTTACCCATCCGAGTCTCAGCCGGTTTTTTAGTGACTGACTTATCAGGGAACATCCGGATCCAGACTTGACCACGGCGGTTCAAATAACGTGTGATCGCAACGCGAGCTGCTTCGATTTGTTTGTTGGTGATCCAACCTCTTTCGAGAGCTTGCATTCCAAATTCACCGAAGTCGAGAAAGTTTGCAGCCTTGCTGAAACCGGCCATTTGGCCTTTTTGCATTTTTCGGAATTTAGTTCGAACGGGCATCAATGCCATAATCAAGCTGCTCCTTCTTCGCCTTTATTAATCCAGACCTTCACACCGATCGACCCATAAGTGGTTTCGGCTCTTCCCATCGCATAGTCAATTTCAGCACGGATGGTATGGAGAGGGATACGACCTTCTTTGTACCATTCTGTACGGGCAATCTCAGCGCCACCGATACGTCCAGAGACGGAAACTTTAATTCCCGCTGCACCGGCATCCATGCTAGATTGCATTGCTTTCTTCATCACACGTCTGAAAGGCATCCGGCGTTCTAACTGCTTTGCAATTCCGTCTGCGACGAGTTTTGCATCGAGGTCAGGACGTTTGATTTCTTCAACTTCGATCCAGATATCTTTTCCTGTCACTTTTTTGAGCTCTTGCTTAAGGATGTCGATCTCAGCACCTTTTTTCCCGATCACGAGACCAGGGCGGGCTGTATGGATCGTCACTTCAATTTTTCCGCTCATTCTCTTGATGGAAATCAGAGAAGTTCCAACACAGATAGGCTTAGACATCAGATATTTTCGAATGAATGTGTCTTCGCCGATTTGGTTGCCAAACTCTTGTTTATTGGCGTACCACATGGAGCGCCATTTCTTTGTTCGAGCGAGTCTAAACCCTATTGGGGATGTTTTTTGACCCATGCTTATCTACCTTCCTTATCTTCTTGAGGCTCTACAATCACTGTGAAGTGGCTTGTTCTCTTCATAATAGCGACCATTCCACCGCGTGCTTTAGACTTTGAACGCTTCAAAACCGGACCACAGTCGACTCTTACTTCTTTAACGAAGAGTTTTTGACGTGGGACATTCAATTGCGTCTCGGCATTTGCAACAGCGCTGTCGAGAGTTTTTTTGAGAAGCTTGCCACCTTTGAGCTGCGAATACATCAGCTGGATAGAGGCATCTTCAACATTCAACCCACGGATAAGATCCGCAGCAAGCCGCGCTTTGCGGGGAGGTATTCTCAGATATTTTGTAATCGCTTTAGCGTTTGGCATACGTTTCCTTCACTTTAAGTTGGGGCTGCGGGGGCAGCGGCAGGTGCTGCACCACCATTTCCTGCGGCAGGAGCAGCGGCGGCTGCAGCTGCTTCAGCAATTTTCTTCGATCCGTGTCCCTTGAAGATCCTTGTTGGCGCGAACTCACCTAAACGGTGTCCGACCATATTCTCAGAAACAAAGACCGCAATAAATTTACGGCCGTTGTGGACTTCAAATGTATGACCGACCATTTCTGGTATGATCATCGAACGTCGAGACCAAGTTTTAATGGCTCGTTTTGACCCGCCAATGTTTTGTTTTTGGACTTTAGCGAGCAAGTGATGGTCGACAAAAGGACCTTTTCTTAACGATCTACCCATAAAACTTTATTTCCTCCGATCTTTCACGATCCACTTCGTGGTCTTCTTCTTCGAACGCGTACGGAACCCTTTCGTATACATCGCCCAAGGTGTTTGCGGCAGATAACCGTTGTGCTTACCTTCACCACCACCGTGTGGATGGTCAACAGGGTTCATGGCCGTTCCACGGACTGTAGGTCTAATTCCTTTCCAGCGGTTACGTCCAGCTTTTCCTTCAACACGAAGAATGCGCTCAGCATTAGAAAGAGCGCCAAAAGTTGCGCGGCAATCTTCGTTGATCATGCGGATTTCGCCAGATGGCATTTTAAGTTTAACATATCCGTCGCTGCGAGCGAGTAATTGCGCAGAAAGCCCGGCAGAGCGAACGAGTACGCCGCCGCGGCCTGGATACATTTCGATATTGTGCACGACAGATCCAAGCGGCATGAGCTTGAGCTTCATGCAGCAGCCGACATTGTACATCTCTTTATCGGTTGTCATGACGACATCGCCGACTTTTAAGCCTTCAGGGGCCAGGATGTATTTCTTTTCGCCATCAGAATAATGCAGGAGAGCGATGTGGGCTGTACGGTTAGGATCGTATTCGAGAGCAGCTACTTTAGCTGGGATATCAATCTTATCGCGCTGGAAATCGATCAAGCGATAAAACTTCTTATGGCCGCCGCCGATATGACGTGTTGTGATATGGCCGTGATGATTCCGTCCTCCGGTTCGATTCTTTTTAACCAAAAGAGCTTTGACTGGCTTAGCTCCTTTTGTCAAGTCAGCATGGCTTTCTAAAACGAGTTCTCTTTGGCTAGGGGTAATGGGTCTAAATTTTTGCGTCATATTTATACCTTGTCCTCGATCACGTCACCGGCTTTTAAAGTCACGATCGCTTTTTTAAAGCTGGGCTTCATCCCTCTTCGTCCTCGGACAGTGCGAGCCTTTGGTTTATTGGTAATCGTATTGACACCGATAACTTTAATATTTTTATCGGCATAAATCTCTTCAACAGCACGGGCGATTTCTTGCTTAGTCGCATTTTTTTCGACGAGAAAAACATATTTAGGGGTATTGCATTTCTTAACAGATGCGTTGCTGTTATTGCTATGCAAGCCTTCTAAAACACGCGCCTTCTCGGTCACGTAGCGACTTTTAATGACATTATAAGGGTTTCTTTTCAGCATATTTTTAGCTCTCTAAAATCTTCATGAGTTTATCAACAGCAGGTTCCATCAAAATGATATCGCGGTGAGCAACGATATCGTAACCGCTGACATTATCGAGAACGATGTAAGCAGCGCGAGGAATATTGCGCAGGCTTTTCAGGAAATTGTCATCCTTTTTAGTCTCGAGTTTCTTCTTAGACTTAGGCTTTTCAGCAAGATCCGCAATAATCAAAACTTTTCTACCAAAGAGCTCGCGACCTTTTAAGAAGTCGGCAATTTTCTTGGTTTTTGGAGCTTTAAAAGCTTCGTCTTCGAGGATGATCAAGTTGTTGTTTTGGATTTTTTCTGCGAGAAGGAATCGAATCGCTGCACGTTTTTCTTTACGGTTAATGCTGACATGTTGGTCAAACTTAGCACGAGGACCACCGACGCGTCCGCCCCCTTTATACTGAGGAGCACCGAGATACCCTTGACGTGCGCGGCCTGTTCCTTTTTGAGGATGCGGCTTTTGTCCTGAGTGCGAAACTTCTGAACGGCTCTTTGTATGTGCACTCCATTGTCTAGCATTGGCGCGGAGTGCAACAATGTAGTCTTTAATCATCTGAGAATTGGCACCGCGCTCTAACACTTCGTCTTTGACGGTGACTTGGCCCTTTTCTTTTCCTGTAAGATCAAACTTCTTTATGTCTGCCACATTTCACCTATTTTTTGACCTTGTTGACTTTCTTCTTAGCTGGAGTCACGTAGACTAAACCACCGCGACATCCCGGAATGGCTCCTTCAACGACGATCACTTTCTTTTCTGCATCGATTTTCACAATGCGAAGATTTTCCATTGTGACTTGTTCGCCACCCATACGGCCTGATTTTTTCTGACCTGGCAAGCAGCGTCCTGGAGATGTTCTCATCCCGCAAGATCCGCCATGGCGATGGAATCCAGAACCGTGAGCTGCAGGACCGCCGGCAAAATGGTGCCGCTTGATAACGCCTTGGTGGCCTTTACCTTTTGATATTCCTACAACATCTACAAATTGGACATCGTTGAACGTTTCAACGCCTAATTCTTGACCAAGCTGATAACCTTCAACAGAGTCTAAACGGACTTCACACAATTTTCTTCGAGGGTCGATGCCGGCTTTTTTAAAGTGGCCGAGTTGAGGTTTTTTGACATTTTTAGCTTTGGCAGGAGTCACTTTAAGTGTTGCCAATTGAACGGCAATATATCCGTCGCTTTCTTTGGTCTTGATTTGGGAGACAAGATGCGGCTCGGCTAAAATGACCGTACAGACAACGCGATTGCCCTGATCATCAAAGATCTGCATCATTCCTTGCTTAATTCCCATTAACTTTGGCTTCATATATATGCTCTCTTTGGTCTAACTCTTGCTTAACCTTTCTTTTCAAACGAAACCGCGTGATAAAAAAATATTTCTACATTTGCGGTTTTAACACTAAAGTCTGATGAACAACAGCAATAGCTATTGCAAGTAGGTTAAAGCGAGTAGGCTAACAAATCAGAGGATTTTCCTACAATCAAAATTTACGCCCAGGAGGCAGTTACAAAACTTCCTACCCCATCAAAATTGATGATTTTGAGTCAGTTTGTTGGGATCGCCATGCGATCCGAACCCCACTGCCAAGCACATACTCAGGAGAGTAGGGCTTGGCAGTGGGGCGACAAAATGGCTCAAAAGGGCGATTTTAATGGGGTGGGAAGTTTTGTAACTGCCTCCAACCCTATCTTTAGGAGACAATGAAGGCATAAATGATCATGGAAAAACAAAGACCTAGAAAGGTCAGAACGAGAAACCACTCCCTAAAGGATAAGGAGTCTGCATCAATGGGCTTCTTTGACTGCGTGATATTCTTCGTCTGGGATGGCAACATTCAAAATAAAAATACCCGTTCCCAGCATTAACAGCAAGATACCAACATGACCGCCAGCATAATAGATCAAGCCAAGCATCGCAGTATTAGCTACCAGGGTAACTAATGCTTTAAAAAGGCTGGTCATATCTTTATAGTTTGTGACGTTATTGCCGACATCGATCACAGCGATCAAAAAAGTACAGAAAGCCGCGATAAGGTTAAAACGCCCCAGGGCAGCCATTGCATGGGAGATAACCCCAATTTTACTTAAGAAATTTAAGCCATTGCATAGGACTTCCACAAGTGAAAAGCCAAGCGACATCAGTTTAGAGGTGTGAATCTCTTCATCCGCTTTAACTTCCAAAACTGTTTTATGGATCTTATCCACCTTTGCAACTAAGCCAACCAAGGCAAAAGAGGCAGCCCCTTTTTCCAGGCCATGTACAAGAGCGTCAGCATGATGTGATAATATCTCTACCCCAGTAGCCGACCATTCAAATCCGAGGGTAGCGAGTTCAACTGGAACTTCAAGAGTTTCAATAAGCTCTTCGATTTTTTCAGCTGTATCGCGACCCTCATGTCCAAATGTAAATTTTTATTTTCAATTTCTTCGTCATGATCCGAAACTTCTTCCTGAACAAGGCCCTGCTCTACTACGACTATTTTAGTTTTTTCTAATACTGTCATAGCCTGCTCGGGAAGCACGGATGGTACAACTTCATTTTTTATTTCTTCCCCGGAAGTCGAAACTTCTATATGGCTTGTCTCGTCTACCGCTTTTACAATCGGTTGAACGGAAATCGAACTTAATTTGCCTGAATAATTTTGAGCTTTATCGGAGACTTCAAGGGTGATATTTTTCAGAGTTGTCGTTAAAAAAGCCGAGGTTGAAGCCTCAGCGGCCTCTACGTTGCCCATCTCTAATGGGCTTTGCTCTAATACGTTGTACAATTCTAATTGCATTGCCATAATACATCTCTATTATTTTAATCTAATTATGTTTTCGTAATTAATTATACATATTTTAATATTTAATATGAACAATTAAATGATTTAATAACTCTGTGTTTTGTTTTATTACATTATTTAAATTTTTAATATAAAGATTTTGAGCATTTCAAAAAATCTCTATTGACGGCATATCAAATCTAATTTTGGAAATACCCTTTCTCGATACCGTACAAAGCCAAGGCAGCCAGGGCAATCGAAGTAATTATTTGACAGAACTGCACCCGAGTTATCGTTTGTGATTTCAGGGTGCTGCACTGTTGATAAAGAAAATAGCCATTGTTCATGAGCC
Source organism: Chlamydiota bacterium (assembly GCA_013286675.1). Lineage (GTDB taxonomy): Bacteria > Chlamydiota > Chlamydiia > Chlamydiales > Rhabdochlamydiaceae > PALSA-1444. The sequence goes on along the minus strand of JABDFE010000009.1, from coordinate 18,845 downwards.
CTATCCCTTTGATAACAACCTTAACCCTCTTATCATCAGCAAGATAGGAATATAGTAAGAGGCTGGATTTCAAGACCTTAGAGATGGTGACGAGATTTAGATCGGTAGCCTTCAAGCCCTGCCACAGGCGGATAGAAGCTTTGGTAAGGTTTCTTAGGATGGTTACTTTCTCAAGATGCCCTAATAAGGTGGCATCCAGGGTAATTAAATGATATTTGTCTAACCACCTCAGCATGTTGCAGCTTCTCTTTAGGATTGAGAGGGCTAATTTACTCATTTTCTTAGTGTCAATGGTAGGGGCATAGAAAGAACGGGCTAGACTTAAAGTGTCCAGGGCAAGGGCAGAAAAATTGGAGGGAGCTCTGGCAATTTTGACGGCTTTAAGAACTCTCTGACTTAAGCCATCTGTATAAGGGAAAACAGAGCCTATGCCACAAGCTTTTTTTGCAAAGCCAAGCGGCCTCCTTAGGGATTTGACATAGCCAAGACTGGATTCCCCTACTTGTAATAGAGACCCAAGGTCCATTCAACCTCAAACTCTGAAGCCGTGGTTTAATGTGCTTAAGCCGATGCAGCAGACTCGTAAAGAGGTGCAACAACCATCTTTGGCCAACAACGCATAGCGATTGGGGTGATAAATGTCGGCGCTAGACCTGCACAGAATATCGCTGTATCGAGCCAAGGGGATTGATTTTCTTTTGTAGCCAATTTCTTAAATAGATCGAAACTTAGGCAAACAACAGAAAGGGAGATCTTCAGCATAGAGCCGGCAACCTCCTCCCATGCGACTTTGACATTTTTTTCGATCGGATGATATTCTTTTAGATCTGGTTTATGTTTTTCTGGAACTGCTTTATATGTTTGAGGCTTGCCCACCCACAGAGTTTCATATAGAAATCGACCCTCTAAAAATAACCCTCCAAGTGACATGCAACGTCCAGACCAAGTTGCAAGAGATGATGCAAGGGGAAATGTCTCATCAGCCGTATGATTCAATTTCCAAATATAACTAGCGCATCCAGACAAACTGAACGCCCAATCAGCAACACTCAGAGCTTTATCGATCGCTCTTTCCAAAGGCGGAAGAGAGAACTGTGCCCTATAAGTGTCGTTGTTTGCACCTCTAGCAGTATATTGAACCTGTGTTTTAAATGGATTAAACATGGCTGGAAATTTAGATCCTACTTCTGCAAACCCCAGTAAAGTTGAAGCACAACCTCCTAATGCGTGCAGAGGCGTCAGAAAGTCTGCAATGGTATTAATCGTTCTACCAGAGAGAGTTGCAGGGTCTATACGCTTAGAAATAGAAACAATCGCGTCAGGAAATTTAATAAGTAAGGTTTTTACTCCTCCGGTTTCCTTTAACCAGGCTCCGATGTATTCAGAAACTGCATAGGCGACCTTCTTGAAGGTTTCGTAAGCTATTGCGTAGTAAGGAACCTGTGAGCCAGATTTTCTATATTGTACCATTTTTGTCATAAAAACACTCCTTTCTGAAGACTTTTTGAAATTTTAGAAAAATAATTGTAAGTCAAGAAGATGATATTAGCAAAGGAAACTTAAGTTAAAATTTTACAAGGCTCATGAAAACCTCGTAAGAATTCACCGATCGGAAGACTTTTTTTGCCTTCGAGTTGCACTTCTAAGAGTTTTAATGCACCGCTGCCACAGGCAACAATCCATTCTTTGCCTGAGAAAACGATGTTTTCTCCGAAGTAGCCTTGTCCTTCTGTGACTTCTGATCGTTTGATTTTCAGACGTTTTTTATCAGCGCCAATTTCCACCCAGCACCAAGCTCCAGGCTGAGGAGAGATGCCGCGGATTTGATTATGGATGTCGGTTGCCGAACGGTTCCATTTGATCTCTGTCTCTGCAGAAGAGATCTTTGGAGCAAACGTCACTTGTGAAGGATCTTGGGGAACTGGATGCGCTGTTCCTTCTTTGATTTGTCCGATGACTTTAAGAAGTGCTGGGCAGGCTATTTTTGAGAGTGTTTCTTCCAGTTCCCCGAAAGTCGTACCAGGAGATAGCGAAACTTTGGCTTTTTCGAGCATGTCACCTGCATCCATTTCTAAGACCATTTTCATGATCGTCACTCCGGTTTCCTGGTCTCCATTCATGAGACATCGTTGGATCGGAGCAGCACCACGGTACTTAGGAAGTAAACTTCCATGAACATTGATGGCTCCCATAAAAGGAATATCAAGAATAAAGCTTTTGAGAATCTCCCCATAAGCTGCAACGATAAAGAGATCGGGATTGAATTTTTTCAAATGGTCAGCAAATTCTGGAGTCGAGGCTTTCAGAGGCTGCAGGACGGGGAGATCTGGGTAATTTTTCTGAATCAGTTCTTTGACAGGAGGAGAGCTGACTTTGAGAGAGCGGCCTTGGGGTTTATCTGTGCGTGTGACAACCGCAACAATATTGAGCTTATGCTTTAGGAGGCAATCCAAAAGAGTCGATGCAAAGTTGGAAGTCCCAAAGAAAACGATATTCACGTCATCTCTTCTTGAAACATCTCTTCGTATTCTTCGAGTTCTTCCAATTCATCTTTTTGACGATTGGTAGTGAGAAGACCGATGAGACCTCGGCGAGAGGCACGGCAGAATTGAAGCCAATGTTTGATGTAGAGGCTAGGCTCGATCTCGCGTTGGATTCTTTCGAGAGCTTCTTTGAGGCGCAGTCTTGAACGGTAAATGAGTTTGAAAGCGCGGGTTAAATCTCTACGAACGGTGATGGGGAACCCATGCCGTTTGAGGCCGACGAGATTGAGTCCGCCGAGTTTATAAGGAACGCCGCCGCCAATGGTATAAGGAGGAACATCATGGGTCACGCGGCTAAATCCACCCACCATGGCATAACAACCAATGCGGGTAAATTGATGGATAGCAGCCATGCCGCCGATCACTGCGCAATCTTCGATCACGACGTGTCCGGCTAAGTTGACGCCGTTAGCCATGATCACGCGGTTGCCGACTTCGCAATTGTGAGCGACGTGGCAGTAGGCCATAATTAAGCACTGATCACCAACGCGAACAACAGAGTTTTCTTGGCAGGAAGAGTTGATGGTGACGTATTCGCGGATCTCACAATTTTTTCCGATAATAACAAAGGTTTTTTCACCACGGAATTTAAGATCTTGAGTTTTTGTCCCAATACTAGCTCCTGGCCAAATGGTAGTGCCAGCGCCGATTGTCGTGTAGCCATCGATATAGACGTGTGATTTGAGTGTAACATTGTCTTCAATCGTAACAGTCCCTTTGATGACGACATACGCTTCGATTGTGACATTGCTACCGATCTTTGCATCCGGCTCGATGATAGCGGTTGGGTGAATGTTATTCTTTGCCATACTCGAGTCCTTTTAAAGTTGTTTCCGGTCAACAAGCGCAAAACCAATCTCAGCTTCAACAACGACTTGGTCATTGACCAAGGCCTTAGCTAAGACTTTGCCAGCTCGTGAGCTGATGTGTTGACCTGTCACATGCAGCTGTAATACATCTCCCGGAAGAACGGGTTTGCGAAATTTTGCATCTTTGACGGTTAACAAAACAGCGATTTTTTCAGTCTGTGTTTTCTGATGAACTAAAATTCCACCGGTCTGCGCTAAGGCTTCTAAGATGAGAACGCCCGGCATAATCGGAGCTTCAGGAAAGTGACCGACAAAAAAATGTTCGTTCATCGTGACGTTTTTCTGACCAATGATCACCTCTCCTTCTAAGTCGAGATGGATAATCCTATCGACAAGCAAAAACGGATACCGGTGGGGTAGAATTTGGGCAATCTGTTTTGCTTCTAATATGATGTTCGGAGGGTTCATTTCTTCCTCAAAAATTTACGTAACTCTTTAGCAACGGTGTGATTGGCGGCATGTCCGGTTTTAATCGCAATCAAATGGGCGTTGAAGCTACAGCCAAGCAAAGCAAAATCTCCAATGATGTCTAAAATCTTATGCCGCACCATCTCATCGGGAAAACGGACGCCTTCAGGATTCAATACTTTCTCTCCGTCAATCACAACTCCGCAGTCGAGGTTGGCATTCTTAAGAAGCCCTTTTTCAATCAAGGGAGCGATCTCTTGATAAAGGGTAAACGTTCTGCAGGGTGCAATGTCCTGCCGAAAAGTTTCAGGTTTGACGACGAAAGAATAAAATTGCGAACGGAGATATGGAGATTGCGGGTAATGAAGGGTATAGCTGATCCGGTATTCATCAGATGGCAGCGCAACCAGATGCATATCGCCCTGTGTCCAAGAAATGGGCTGATCCAGAACGTAGATGTCTTTGCTTGCTTCTTGCTCAGCAGTCCCGGCTTCATCGATCATTTGCATGAACGCTTTTGAGCTGCCATCGAAAATGGGCATTTCAGGGCCTGAGATGTCGACCATTAAATTGTCGATTTCACTGGCTTGGACAGCTGCCATGAAGTGCTCGATCGTCTGAACTGAGTTTTCCCCTTCGACAATCTTTGTGCACCGCGTGGCATCTTTGACTTGCTCTGTCTTAGCAGCAATCGTCGGAGAGTTTGCCAAATCAGTCCGTCGAAAGACAATCCCGCTGTTAGGGGAAGCTGGAATAAGCCGCACCACGACATCTTGGCCTACGAATAGGCCTTTGCCATGAAAGACAACTTCTTTTTTTAGAGTTTTTTGTTTTAAGACCATTTAACTCGACTTTTGTACATTTTTAGCTCGACTGCCTTGCCCATTTGCTCCCTGACGTTTGTCCTTTGGCCAAACTAGTCGATTTATTTAAGTGGGAAGGGGTTTAAAAACCCCTTCCCACTTAAATAAACGCCTCAGAAAACAAATGGACCGAGGCAATCGAGCTAAAAATGTACAAAAGTCGAGTTAACAAGAAATCTATCGCATCTTGTCATTTCAAAACAAGAGCGTTTTCCTCTACCACACTATTCGAGAGTCGATGGTATCATTGTCTTAGAATAAAAAATATGGTATTTTTATCTAACAATAGACAAAAATAATTCCATTCAAGCCGTTTATTGGAGGTGTTATGATACCAGAATGTTCAGGAAATCATAGAACAAGGCTTTTTGTTGGAGAGGGGAATTTTTCATTCACTGAAGCTTTGGTAACCAAACATTTAACAAAACATCCAAATCTTGCTGAAGCAATTATTGCTACTGAACTCATCACTGAAAAAGAGCTTAAAAGTAACTGTGATAGAGTAGGTTTCGATGATATGGAACCACAGGGAGAAATAGAAACTTTAAATCGAATTGCTGCATTGAAAGAACTTGGAATTCAAATCCACTTAGGTGTAGATGGCACTAAGCTTCATGAACAAGAGTTCTTAAAAGGCAAAATTATTTCTCGCATACATTGGAATTTACCATTGAATGCTCAGCGTGAGGGCAATTTTAAAGCCCTTCTTTATTCGTTTTTTGTATCTTGTCGTGCGATACAAAAATCTGGTGATAGAATCTATATTACCCTTCTCCAAGGAAAAAACAAAGAAGCACCTAAATCTAATTTTGTGCCTGATTGGATATTTCAACAGGGTTATAAGGCGCACATCGTAACAAAGTCTGCACCTGCTGGATATAAACTGATTAAAAAAAGAAAATTCCTTGAAGATGGCCTATCGAGATATCCGGGGTATATCACAAGAAATTCCTTCTCGGGGAAACCACTAAGTCAGGACCAAACCAAATGTATCAGGGAATTTATTTTTGAAAAACAAAAAAAATGCTGTGTTCAAACTGACATTAAAGACTTTCAAACGTTTACGGATCCTAATGAGGAAATCAAAGTCAAATATTGCCCTATTAAAATAAAAGACAAAACATTTAATTATGCTTACTATGACTGTGATACAGAGGATGATTCCTCGGATTATTCCATTTCTGATTCGGAGGAAATCACAGAAAAATCCAAGGAATTAAAAACAAATAAGGGAAAAAGTGATAAAATATAAAAGTCAGCCAATCCTTCTTGCTGGGATTATTTTTGAGAACATCTAACTCTCAATATATTAAATCCGCCGAAATAGAAACAGATTAGAATAAAAAACGCTGAAATAGAAACAATCCCCCAATCTCCCCAGAAACTATAAAATGTTGAATAATGATAAAGTGGAACTTTTGCAACTAAAACATCAGCACGGGTTTCTTCGGTGATCTGTCCAATAATTCTTCCAAGACTATCGACAGCAGCGGTCACCCCCGTATTGCAGGCACGGACCATCGGAACCCCGTTTTCAACTGCGCGAAGACGAGCGTGGTCAAAATGTTGCTGCGGAAGTTTTGAGTTGGGGTACCAGTTGTCGTTGGTCAAATTGACAAACATCGAAGCCCCTTTTTGCCGATTTTGTCGCATGAGATGAGAAAATGTCTCTTCATAACAAATCGAGGCCGAAAGCGGAACCTTGGATGCAAAAACTTTTGATTCTTTCCCATGAGTAAAAAACTCGGTGATGCCATAAGCACGCGTCAGAGCCTTGACCCATTCAAAGGGAATATATTCAGCTAAAGGAACAAGAATTTGTTTGTCATATCTTTGGACTTTGGATTCTTGATGCCGGCAGTAGAACGCAGAGGTGAAATGGAGACCTCCCTCTTCAGCTTCGAGCCCAGCAATGATATCGGTCTTAAAAATTTTCCCAATTGCCTGAACCCAAAACTGATTGGAGACCCTAATGGTATCATCGATGCTTAGCGTATGGGTTCGCTCTGATCCAACAGCCTCTTGAAAGACAGTGCGGACGATAGAAGAGGGGTAGGCATCAAAGCCAGCCGCATTCGGCACTGAAAACTCCGGAAGAACAACTAAATCGAGAGGCTGATCGCACGATTTCAAAAGATTCACAATCCTCTGCCACTGTTTTGAGGGAGGAATAAATTCTTTGAAACGGCCTTCAATGGGGATTTTTTGGGAAGGCAGAAGGCCTGTTTGGACAAGTCCGACTGTCATCGTTCCACTTTGATTGATCTTTGACTCATGGAGCGATGTATGAAGAGCTCCGAAGGCATAAGGGAAAATGGCAAGCAGAGTCGCTACTTTGTAACGTTTTTTCCAAAACGAGAGGTTGGTTAAGACCACTAAAAATGAGAGGCCTAAAATGCCAAACAACGAAGCTGCCTGCATCGAGAAAGAAAACGCTGTGAGGGAAAGTCCCACGGGGTTCCATGAAAAACCGCAGAGGACAAAAAGCCGCGTCCATTCGAGAAGCGTCCATAGCGCAGCCGTTGCCACCAGCGGGATTTTATCGACGAAAAGTGTCACGAGGCCAAATTGTAGTCCCAGCCATAAGACAACTGCTAAGTAGACAAAAAGAATATAAAATCCTTGAAACTCCGTACTTGTCATCCAAGAGAGTTGAATCAGCTGCACGGCAAAAAACCAAGCCACCCCGATCCAAAACCGTTTTTTAGAAAAAGGAATCTGAGCTGCCACCTTCCAAAATAAGGCGTATCCGATACAAGCAGCAAAGGGAGCAAGCCATGGACTCCACGCAGGCTGCCCGAGAGCGACAATGAGCCAGCTGAGGACAAAAAGGCCGACTGATTTCACTCTTTTGCCTCGCTACATGAGGCTAAAATGAACAGACCGCCGACAATGCTGATATTGGTCAGGAACAGCATCATTTGTGTTTCTCGCATCGATCCATGATACATCCAAAAAGCGTGCATAATCACTGTTGAGGGAATCAAGAAAAGGATCAGCAAAATTGCCCCTAAGCGAACTTTAATCCCCAATAAGACTAATAATCCCCCCAGACCGGCAAACACAGCTGCCAAGATCATGATTAATGAGGAATACGAGAGTAAAAGGCTAAAAATTTTTTGAATCTGATTGGAAAACCCAGGATGCACAATCCAATCAGAAACGCTTTTATCGAACGCGTGTTGCGTCTGATCCCAATTTAAAATTTGATTTGTGACCAAGCAGATGAAAATCAAGCTCAAAAAGATCCGTCCTAGCATAAAGAAAAATTTTTTCATCTTTATTCCTCCTGTGTCCCAAGATATAATATTACCTTATGAAATTTAGACAATACCATCTTTCAGCTGTTTTGGAAAGCTTGGAATCGCAAAAGATTCCTTTAGATGCACTCCTGAGCCGCTATTTTCGGTTTCACAAAGCCCTGGGATCAAAAGACCGGCTTTTCATCAGCGAGACGCTTTATCATTATGTCCGCTGGAAAAATCTATATCAACATCTGCAAGTAGAACCTTCTCCTTTGGATCCACTTGCCTATCTCAAGGATGAATCAATTCCTATCCATATCCGCTATGGAATGCCGCAAGATCTTTACGACATACTCGTCATGACTTATGGTGAAGAAAAAACTCACGACGTGAGTTTGACAAGCAATGTCCGAGCTCCGCTGACAATCCGAGTCAATCCGTTAAAAACATCCCGCGAAGCTCTATTAGCAAAATGGGCGGGAAAGTATAAAGTTGCGCCGTGCCCTGAGTCGCCTTACGGGATTCATTTCCTTGAGAAAATCAATTTTTTTACTCAACCTGAATTCCTTGAAGGGCTTTTTGAAATCCAAGACGAGGCCAGCCAAATGGCCGCACAGCTCGTCAAAGCCAAACCCAAACAGCATGTTCTCGATTATTGTGCTGGCGCTGGAGGAAAAACGCTTGCCTTTGCTCACCGTTTAGAAAATACAGGTCAGATTTATCTGCATGACATTCGGCCGCATCCCCTTGCAGAAGCCCGCAAACGTTTAAACAGAGCTGGAGTCCAAAATGTTCAATTTACTCTTTCTCCGGTGCAGAAAAACAGGATGGATTGGGTTGTGGTTGATGTTCCATGTACAGGGACGGGGACTTTCCGGCGCAATCCCGACCTGAAGTGGAAATTTGATGCCAGCCGTTTGGAAAACCTGCTTCTTGAACAAAGAGAGATCTTCCAAGAAGCCCTCACCTATCTTCATCCTCAAGGAACCATCGTCTATATGACCTGCAGCATCCTACCCCAAGAAAATAAAGCCCAAGCTGCCTACTTTCAAAAAACTTACGGATTAGAAGTTGTAGAGACCTTCCAAACGCTTCCTATTGCGAATGGGATGGATGGATTTTTTGCCATCGCTTTAAAAAAAGGAAAAACATGATTGGAATCATTTTTGACTGCGATGGAACGTTGATCGACAGCGAAGAGGCTTACTTTTTAAGTTGGCAGGAAGCCTTAAAAGTGCGCGGTGCCCACATGACGTTGGAAGAATACACGAGTTATGCAGGCCACTCTAGAGCACATATCTCTCAAAAGCTTCATGAAAAACTCAATGTCGATTCGGCAGATGCCATTTTGGAAGATGCGCGAAAAGCTTTCCATCTCCATTCTCACTTAATCATCCCCATTGAACGAACTCTCAAAATCGTCAGGCAGCTTGACGCACAAAAACACGAGCTCGGAATTAAAATGGGAGTTGCCTCTGCAGCTAGCCAACTACAGCTTGTCCAAAATTTGAAACGGTTTGAACTTGTCGAACTCTTCGATACCATTATTTCAGGTAAGGACGATCTGCACGAATACTCCGACCCGGAAGGAACCAACAAGCCGAAACCTTACATCTATTTGCACACCGCAAAACAACTCGGACTGCATCCTTCCTGCTGTGTGGCTTTTGAAGATAGCGGGCCAGGTGTAAAAGCAGCCGTCAGTGCTGGACTTCTAACCTTTGCCGTTCCGAATCGCTTCACAGAGCAACACGATTTATCAGGAGCCCACTTCACCATCGATTCCTCTGAAGAAATCGATCTGCAAGAACTGCTTCAAAAAATTTACACTCACTTAAACAACTCATAACAGAAAATCTTCAATATGGACAATGGCGGTCTATGTCTAAAACTATCCTCTTTTCTTAGGGAATCTCTTTGAAAATATAACTGCGCTCACAGGTGATTCGCCTGCTTGGTGCCTTGATTGCAGGCACTAGCATTTCAATCCTGGAAGAAGTCAATTAGAGCAGTTCATATCTACAGACTTTCAATGACCACCAGATTACTCGACTCATCAAGCCAGGTATTGTGGAATCAGGATATCCCAGGTCTTGCTTAATAATGCTGCACATACCCCTAATGCTCTCATGCACAATGGGTTTAACTCTATTTTCATCGAGTGGGGCAAATTGAGGAAAATCAGAGGCGTTTAGTCTCTCTAGAATAGCCCAGGTTATGACCTGCAAATAAGCTTGATACTCATTAGGGGTAAGATTGTTGGTAAGACTAGACCCCATTTGATCAAAAAAACGGCCAACCGCTTCCGGATTAAGTCGCGCTGTAATTGCGTGTGTTAAATCTAGTTGTGTTGTCATATCAAGCCTCTTTGTTAGAATTTCTGGCTTTGATTTTATCATAAAAGAAATCTTAAAGTCAATCAACGCAATCTATTTAAATCCAGTTGTTTATAAAAACCTCTAAAAAAACAATGCATAATAGATTAGTTTTTAATAGATTGCATTGAAACTGGCTTAAAAACAGGTTCTGAGCCATGTGCGCCTCCCATAAACACTCCAGGAACTCTTTTTGAGCCAATTTCAATGTAACCTGCTTATTTTATTTCTGTTGCGTATTTAACAATTTTTTTTCGACATTTAATAATATTTATTATATAATCTTATTATTAATTTAATAAAATAGGATAGAAAATTAGCGGTTTATTGAGTAATATTTACGAAAGGGTTGCTTCAAGCTATTTAGCAACAGCATTATCTAATGGAGCTTCTTCGATTGTTTCAAATGTCGTTGATAATGGCGTCACCATCTTGTTAGTAGGAAGTGGGGCCCTAGATACCTTAGGGCGGACTTCAGCGCAAATAGTCTCACTATTCACTTGCAAATATGTTCAGTTAAACAGTTTCGTCCCTTTATCTGTTAGGAGGGCTCTTCGAAATAGGTTAGGTAGAAAGCTAGCTGACGCTAACAAATGCGGGGCTAAACTACTTTCAAGAGTTCTGCCGATCAAAAAAGAATCTATCAGATTAATGATTGTTGCTCCGATTGTTGAAGAATTTGTAATGCGATTGCCACTGCTAATGTGCTCCTGGGCGATCGACAGTCTTGCTCCGGAATTTCTCTTTTCAGTGCAGGCTCTTACCCCGACTTTTTTTCACCCAATACTTCCAGAATCAGTGCTGGCTGCAGAGGTAGCAAAGCTTGCTCTAGCTGTCCTTTCTTCAATTGGATTTGTGTATATTCACGAAGATACTCCTGACCCAGGTCTAGCAGCTGACCTTTTTGTAGGTGGGTTAGCTCTTTCCCATCTTGCCATTCGTCCAGAAGGGGGTCTTGGAGTGGCAATCATTGCCCATATGCTTCACAATATTCGACACGTTGTAATACTTTCAATAAAAGAAATGTGTGGCCAAAACCAATACCATATGACTAATGTCGTGTAGGCCTTCACAGATGCAATAAAAGGGTTACCAACAACTGAATAAAATCTATACATATCTATATCTTCCCCGAGGAAAATGAGCAGCAGTCGGCTTATTGGACTGGAGGTGGTGGAAACATTCCTAACGCTGCCTATTGCGAACGGGATGGACGCATTTTTTGCTGTCGCAATCAAAAGAATCTAACAAATTATTTAGCGTCTTTTGGCTCTTTAACACCCTTATGTAATTTGCAATTCCCTTTATAGTTTTTATAATCCCACTTTTTGCAATAGCAAAACTTTCCATCAGGATCATTTTTGATATAAATCGGGTTATCGGTGGCATCTTTCTTTCTAAACCCGCATTTTTGCGAACACCAACACTCACAATTTGAATCCTTTTGACACGACTCTTTTGTCTGACAGGGCTCTCCTGAACATCCGTAAAGCAACACGACCAAAAGTAATAGTAATTTTTTGCCTAACATCTTATCCCCCCATGGTTCCATAGATAGCGAACCCTTATTAAATATGCACTCAAAAAAAGTAACATTATGTTACGATAGAAACCTATGCTTAAAACCATCCTCATTTCAGCACTTTTACTAGGAACTGTTGCAGCGCAACCTGTACCGCAGATGGAACATGTCCAGGAAATCGTGGTCAATAATCGAATTTTGACTAAGGTCAATGGGAAAAGCATCTCCGTCCTCGATGTGATGAAACAGATGGATGTCTTTTTAAGCCGTTATTACCCGCAGTACATGGACTCTAAAACGGCGCGCTTTCAATTTTATTCATCTCAATGGTTTCCAACGTTGCAGCAAATGATCGACCATGAGCTGATGGTCACAGATGCAGAGGCCCGCAAGATCCAAGTTTCTGATGGGGAAGTGCGCGAAGAAATCCAAACGCGTTTCGGACCGAATGTGATGGGATCTTTGGATGAACTAGGGATTACCTACGATGAAGCCCGCGCAATGGTCCATCAAGACATGATTGTGCAAAGAATTCAGTGGGTGCGTGTGACATCAAAAGTTCTTCAAAAGGTCACTTCTCAAGAAATCAAAAATGCCTATCAGGAATTTCTCCAAGAAAACCCTCCTAAGGAAGAGTGGAAATATCAATTCTTGACAATCCGCGCAGAAAGTGAAGCAGCTGGTCAAGAGATAGCTGCTAAACTCGCAGGCCTTAAAGAAAAGGCTCAAGCAAGCTTGAGCCTAGCCGCCGATCTTTTCAAAACAGAGCTTCCTCCTGAATCTACAGCAACTTTCAGCGTCTCTCAAGAACTGGCTCTTGAAGACAAAGCCATTTCGGAAGCCCATCGCGATGTCCTCTCTCAGATGTACCCTGCTCAGTGGAGCGCACCGACTCCCCAGCTTAGCCGCGACGGAACGACCGTTGTCCGCATCTTTCACCTGAAGGAGCATACCAAGACTAAACCTCCTGCTTTTGCATCTATCTATAACGATTTGAAAAACGATTTGCTAAACACGGCTGCCGAGAAGGAAAACAAAGTCTATGTTGCTACGCTACGCAAGAAGTTCGGATTCGACGAGAGATCCCTCGATATCCCTCCCCGTTTTGAGCCTTTTGTAGCGAGATAAGTTTTTGGCACTTTATAAACCATCTACATTGCGAGCCTTTCTCGAAGAGATCGATGCATCTCCTAAAAAAAGCCTGTCTCAAAACTTTCTGATCGATGGCAATATCATTCGAAAGATCGTTACCCTGGCAGGAGTTGAACCAGGCGACTTCGTTTTAGAGATCGGCCCTGGCCCCGGAGTGCTCACAGAAGAATTGCTGGCTAGAGGCGCTCATGTGCTGGCTGTTGAAAAAGATCGGAAGTTTGCAAGTGCCTTGACCCGGCTGCAAACAGAGGATAAACGGCTAACGGTAATCGAGGGCGATATCTTAGAGCTCGATCTTTCAAAACGATTAAAGCCTAAAACCAAACTCGTCGCCAACCTCCCTTACCAAATCACGACACCCATTCTAACTGAGTTTCTCCCCAAAAAAGAATTCTTCGAGTCGATGACCGTCATGGTGCAAAAAGAAGTCTCAGCTCGTTTTATTGCTAAGCCTAGCACTAAAGATTACAGCTCCATTACCGTGTTTGTCGAATTTTATTCAGAGCCGGAATTTGGCTTTACAGTCGAGCCGACATGCTTCTATCCCCCGCCTCGAGTCAAATCGGCTGTTGTGAAATTCAAATTAAAAGACCACCCGCCCGTCTCTTCAGAGGCAGATTTTTTTGAGATGACGCGAAAAGCTTTTCAACAGCGAAGAAAAATGATCCGCTCTTCTCTAAAGCTCGTCTATGAACAAGCGAGCATTGATACCGGATTGGAAAAAATCGGAAAAGGGCTTCAAGTCCGGCCTGAAAACCTTTCTCTAGCTGACTTTTTGATTCTTTCTCACGAGATACACAAGAAGGAAGGCGACCTGCCCACCCAGAAAAAGCGCCAATAAGAGAGGCTTGCTCTTGCTGCAAAAGTCTGCGACAACTGCCCACCATTTTTGATCGACATCATGGGCTGCATACACAGGCAGCTCTTTTAATATTTTTCCATTCTCTGCAACTAACCTTAAATGTCCGACTATCTCTTGCGACTTGATTGGAAGCTTGCATTTACTCCAGTTAATCTCTGCCTGAAATGCAGGCTCTTCTGCAGGGTAAAACTCTAATGCTAAATCTTCTTTGAGAACAGCATCTAAAGGGCCTTTTGCTCCCTTAACCTGCAGAGTAAACTGATCGCTTTCTTTTGCAAATAAAACACGGGTTTGGAGCTTTTCTTTGAACGCTGTTTCAAAAAGCTTGATGGAATCTCTAAACCGGTGCTGGCTCTCTGCACAATTGAGAAGCACAGCAATCAGGGTTCTCCCCTCGTGCAAAGCTGCTCCTACAAACGTATGGCCGGCTTTTGCCACATATCCCGTTTTCACCCCTATTGCCTTGGGATAGAAATAGGGGCCAGGCTTTACCAATTTATTGTGCTGAGAAATCGTTCGAGGCGGCTGTTTGTTGCTTTGGGGACAATCATATTTAGTCGCTCTAACGATTTCTCGGAAGGTTTCATTTTTTAGAGCTAATTTGGTCATCAGGGCCATATCGTAGGCTGTCGTCCAATGCTGATGGTGATGCAGCCCATGAGGATTGGTAAACTGCGTCTCTAAAATACCCTCGCTCTTTAGAAATTGGTTGAGCTCGCTGATAAATTTGTCGATCGACCCACAGGTATTTTCCGCCAGCACATTTGCCGCATCATTGCCAGAACAGAGCATCAATCCGTGCAAAAAGCTGATGAGAGGAAGTCTTTCTCCGGGGATTACTCTCATCGACGTTCCTTCAGGCTCAAGAACATAGGAAGGGTGCTTAGAATCGGCAGCCTGCCTTAAGTAGGCAGGAACCGCTCTTAAAGCCCCTGGCGATACTTCTAAGAGAGTATTTAACTCACTGCCTCTCTTTTCCAACACATAAAGGGCAGTGGCGATTTTTGTAATGCTTGCAGGGTGCTGCTTTTCGTGGATATTTTTAGCGTAGAGGATAGCGCCAGTATCGGCATTCATCAGGATGGCATAGGGCGCAGAAACCTCCACTTTAAGCGGTTTTGCGCTGATAACCGATAGACAGATTAGAAAAACGAAAATTCTTGCGAGCATACTAGGAATAGTTATGCCCTAAATGGGCCTTATTGGAAAAGTCATTCATAACCAATTTAATATTAATATCTTACATTATGTTAAAAAAAATAAGTTGATAAGTCGTCAAAGGAAGGGTATTTAGAAAACAAAATCATCTCATCAGGAGAAGTGGACGCCAATGATGTCGCCATCGCAATTGGAAGAAGCATTCGTTGAATTTTCGCAGAATTTGCCTAAACACGCACCTGACGGAGTCATAGCCGTTAACCTGAATATGCTCTATGAACTGGGCCTACTCAAACATGAAAAATTCGATCAAGCCACGACTCACGAAGAGTTGATGCACTATTTCCATGTTTTGGAAACCCCTGATAAAGTCACTCTGTTCAATGAACAGTTTGTCGTTTGGATTTTGCCTAAAATGCACCAAGAGACTTCTCAGACGATGACTTTCATCGCGCTCTTACAAAATACCAAACCTCATCTGGAGATCGTTTTTGCAACGTCTGGCGTCTACAATACGCCGAAGTTCATTTTGAAGGTGCTAGAGCATTTTCTAACAGAAGTGATCGACACCGAAGCGATTATCTCTTCGATCAATCGTCCGAAAGCATCTTAGTGCTGATTGCATGTGCAATCTTCTGCGCAAGTAGGCAATAAATCGGCGTAAGAGCTGCATCCTGAGCTCCTTCAATAGAATCTAGCTGTCCTAGAGAAAAGCTAATCGTTTTTTCTCGCTTGCCGTGTTCATTGATGAAAGAGACTGTTTTCAACGAATTGACATCGATGTAATCGTAATCAGTCGACGCTTTGATGTTAACGGGCCCTAAAACCACCTCTTCTGTAGAGGTATCGATTAAAGTCACCGTCGCTGAGAGCGTCCGCCGATTTTCTAACGGCATCAGATTCCGCTCGATCTTTCCTTTTGTGGTTGTCAAATCATACTGAAATCCGACAACGTCATTTTTATCGCCGACGATACTGACTTTTAAACACAGATCCCCATCTTTTCTGACAAACATATATAGATCGGAGTTTGTAAGCTGCCGAATCAGCTCAGCTGTGAACTGTCCCTCTGCATCCCCTTCGACATAGGGGACAGAAATCGTCGTCTTGTCATCGGATGATACGGTATGATAACCACAGCCCGAAAAACTAAACGCAAGTGCTATGTAGCAAAAATTCTTGAGATAATTTCTAGCGTGAAAGCTCCGTAGAATCGACGACCACAGGCTTCGCAAGTTGATCCGTATTAATTCAATACGAATCAACTTGCGATCGTCGATTATACGGGCTTTGACGCCGAAATTACTCCAAGAATTTTTGCTACATAACACTCGTAGGCACGCTAATAAGGGGAATTTCAGGTTCTGAAATAGGGGTAATCGCATTGGCTTGGCTCTGATTTGTGGTCTGTTCTACTTCGACGATCTCTTCAGGAGGACGGAGAACATGCAGCCGTTTTTTAGAAAGCTCAGCTGTTTTCGTATTGGGAAAAGCTTTGATGATCTTAGCATAATACAAGATTGACGCGTGCGGTTTTTTTGTCCGCTCATAAAATTGAGCGATCTCATAAAAGCTTTTCGCGTACACCTCTTCCATATCAGCTAAGATATTTTCAGCAGTTTCTATCCTCTCATCGGAGGGAAAGTCTTGCCGGAATTTTTTCAAGTTAAGGGTAGCTAAATCTAAAAAGTCGGCATCGGGATATCTTTCTTTAGATTCGCGCAGGTAAATCTTGGCAATCTCAACATAGGCCTCAGGAGCCAGCGCATGTTTTGGAAAGCGGCGAATGAGCGACTGGAAAACCTCAATGCTAGAGGCATACTCTTCTTCATCTAAGACGACCTTTCCCTTGCCAAAGAGCGCCTTGGCAGCTAGATCATCATTGGGAAGAGCGTTGATCACTTCATCGTAAATTTCGATCGCTTCCTCTTTTGCGGGCATCCATCTCGGCAAAAGGGCAATGCCGCCGATGTGTTTTTTGTATCCACCGCCAAACCTGTCAGCAATCTGAAATTTCAATTCAATAGCCTCTCTAAAATGCTGCAAGGCTGTCTGTTTTTTGAGGTAGGTCGTTAAATATTGGTTGGCGATATCATACTCTTCTTTGTTGAAAAACCCGAGCCCCAGAAAGTAAAAAGACTCTTGATAAAAAGGAGAGTCAGGAAAATTTTGAATCATAATTGTCGCTTGTTGGACAAC
>JABDFE010000009.1:0-1639 GCA_013286675.1 Chlamydiota bacterium | reverse complement strand
TCCAAAGCCATTGGCATCCATATTCTTAATTTCACCTCCATCCCGGAAATGGATCGGTACCATAATTGTCGCTTGTTGGACAACCATATCCCAGTTTTCATCTTGAACCGCCTCCAAAAGTAGACCATAGTGCTCTTGCACGGACATAGTCGCGACTTCTGCTTCATTCACTACCTTGCCATTCTTAATGGTGTAGGCAGCAGAAAGCGGAAGGGAGATCAGCATCAAAGCCAAAGCCAATTTTTTGATCATATTCGATCCATTATGCAACTATTTCGGATAAAGTCAACGTACCTGAATCTCAGCAATTACGACGGCGGAGGTGTTGGCGCTCCACCTGGAATACAGAGAGTGTTCTCAACATGCTTTTCAATTTCTTCGTGAGAAAGACCTGTAGTTATAGCTATATCTTGAATACTTGCGCCCTGCATAGACATCTTAGTTGCAACTAACAACAAGGCATTGCTATAACCTTTTTCTATCCCAATTATTTCTCCCTCTGCAAAGCCCTTGGCTTCGTATTTCTTGAGAGTATTGGCCTCTATCCTAAGCCACTTGAGATGCCCTTCATAGGCTTCTCTTTCCTCATCGCCGAAGCTCATGACGTCTAAAACATCAAGAGCTTTCTTTAAAACGGGAGTGTTAATTGCCGGAGGAAGGTGATCTTTGTTGAGCAGATCGTGACGGGTTAAAAAAGCGACCCACATATCCAACGAGTTTTTGATCTTGGTGAGGATATCCGGCAGCTCTTCACTGCTATTTTGAGAAAATTTCTTCAGTTCGATGGTATGTAGTTCCAAATCTTTGAAATACAGAACTCCGGTCTCTTTATCTGTGACATGAAAGACATTATGGTACCGATCCATTTCCGGGATGGAGGTGAAATTAAGAATATGGATGCCAATGGCTTTGGAGAGAGAGCTGTAGTCCTCTCCGACCTTGAGCTGCTCTGTGTAAAGTTTTGCCCAATAATAGAGCGCCCTCTTATCATAGTCGGCTTCATCGCTGATCTGGATTTCAATGTTAAATCTTTTTCCGCATACACCCTTTGCCTTAATATCCAGGATGGAGACTTTGTCATCTTTGAAGTTTTTGGGATTGTAGGGGTTCATGAGGGTGAGCTCTTCGACTTGATCTTCCTCTCCTACAATGGAATTAACAAGAGAGATCAACAAATCCTTATTTTCCTCAACGCCAAATATTTTTTTAAAGGCGATGTCGACTCTGGGATTAATTTTTTCCATGGTATCCAGCTCGTAACAGTTGTCTTAATGATATCATAATTTTCTATCCCTGGACAACTTCAAAAATAAATTTCTTGTAGACTTTGCTTTCAGTCAAATAGAATTCCTATTAAACGTTTCAAATATGGTGAATTTATTGACCTTTCAAAGAAAAAATGTATTCCCTGCTCCAAGGCAACCCCTCCTCTCAAAGGCAATGAGCTCAAATCTTTTGTTAACCAATTGAATCCAGGCTGGAAAGTCGTTGATGAGCACCATCTTGAAAAGGAATATCCTTTTAAAAACTTCCAGCAAGCCCTCGACTTTACCAACAAAGTGGGCGCACTTGCTGAGCAAGAAGGCCACCACCCTGACATTTATCTCTCGTGGGGATTGGTCAAGATCATCCTTTGGAC
>JABDFE010000008.1 GCA_013286675.1 Chlamydiota bacterium | reverse complement strand
GGCAATAATGAGAAAAATAACAGCCCAGGTTAACATCAGATTTGCTCCTAGTTATTTCTTTTTACGTGCGAAA
This sequence comes from Chlamydiota bacterium, assembly GCA_013286675.1. Taxonomy (GTDB): domain Bacteria; phylum Chlamydiota; class Chlamydiia; order Chlamydiales; family Rhabdochlamydiaceae; genus PALSA-1444. The sequence goes on along the minus strand of JABDFE010000008.1, from coordinate 35,100 downwards.
TAGAGAACACCAGCACCGAGAACGATGAGGATAATTCCACCAATCTCACAGAGTCTCAGCGATGTATCATATTGGCTCAGCTGTCCTTGCATATATCCGCCGACAGCATCACCGGTAGCATTACCGGAAAACATGCTAGCTCCTCTCCCGTACGACTCTTTTGCACCGCTAACACGGTGTTGTTCATATTTAGCAAAAATAAAGAGGACAACGCCTACTAACATGGCGACGAGTCCTATCATCTTTTTTTTGGATTTCATAAATCCCTCCTATCTAACCTTTAATTATCCAAAATAAAGATGGTTGTAAAGTACAATTAATGGATGAATCTATCCCTTAATGCTAAAAGTTCGCTTTTTGCGTCTTTTCCCGCATCTTCTAAAGCCGCTTCTTGGCCTACTTACCTAAGTAGGTCCTGCGAAGCGGCTTTAAAATCTGCGAAAAAATACATCAAAAATCAAAATTTCATCATTTAAGGGATAGATTCATGGATGTTCCTCATTCTTGGTTTTTTCCTAATTCCGCTAGCGAGGCAAAAGAAGTCCAGCGCATCATGGCAGCGAAGGTGGTTTTGGAAGATTCCTTCCAAAGCTTTCCAACATTTGGCGGAATGGATGTGAGCAATAATCTCTACGATCCAAAACAGATGATCTATGCTTCAGCAATTGCTCTTTCTGACTCTTTGGAAATCAAAGAGCAAGCTGCTATTGCTTGTAAGCAAAGCTTTCCTTACATTTCTGGCCTGCTGGGTTTTCGAGAAGCTCCTGCTTTAGTTGAAGCTTTTAAAAAATTGAAAAATAAACCGTCGATTTTATTCGTCGATGGCCATGGAATCGCTCATCCAAGAGGACTTGGTATTGCCAGCCATATCGGAGTTCTATTAGATATCCCCACGATTGGAGTGGCTAAATCGATTCTAGTAGGAGAGCCTACGGCTGTTTTGAGTCCTAAGGTAGGCGCTCAAGTCCCATTAGTTTGGCAAAATCGAACTCTTGGGATGTTACTCCGGACTAAAGTTCGGTCAAATCCGTTGATCGTCTCTTCCGGACACAAAGTTTCTCTAAAGACAGCTGTTGAACTGGTCCAACGTTGTTTAAGAGGATATCGGCTGCCGGAAGCGACCCGGCAAGCTCATTTAGCGGCAAACGCCTATCGCCTGACCCTTACCCACAAATTCTGTTTCCATAGGGGGCTGCGGCTTTGCCATATGGATCCTCTGTCTCACCCATAGCTGCTTTCAGCTATGGGCTTCACCATTCGGACCGCCCAGATTTCCATCTGGGCTTCCATCTGGCTTTGCCTCGCCTCCCTCTAGAATCGGAATTTGTGGGTAAGGATCAGGTCTGTCGCAAAAACCACAATTGATTTTTTGAATCTCTAGTGCTAAATTGTTTTTTTTAATTTAGAGGTTTCAAATGTTGTCTGGCGGGATTACACTTTTAACTGCAGCAGGAACTGTGTTTACAACTTATCAGGCATATCAACAAGATGTCTCAGATCGGCAGCTTGTTGTTTTATGTGCCGCAGGTGGGCTTGTTGTTTCGATTCTTTTGCAAACGTGTGCTGGTAGATTTTCAAAAGGAGAGAAGTCTTTAGGGACGCGGGTTCTCCAAGTTCTTATCAAAGACTTTACCTCAGTTTTGTCGAGCGCGGTCCTTCCATTTTCTGTTGCCTATGGGTATGTGAAAAAAAATGCAGATACGATTACCAGAACCAGTTTTGGGCTTTTCCAAATTGCCCCCGCCGTTACTTTAAGAGGTCGGGATGTTACACATCTTTATCCCGCTTTGGTCGGAGTAAATTTAGGATTTTTAATTGGACAAACGGTGGGAAGATTTGTTGCTCATATAACTAAAGATTGAACGTAGGTCCCCAAAAATCGTTAAAAACAGTCGAAGAAAAATTGAATCCTCATATGAACGTTCAAGTTTAGGAAGCAATTTGCTTAAAAAAGATCAGAGTTTTAAACTGTCAAGCATATGGTTTTAAGAACCATGCATTTAAGAGGAGGCCGCATGACGGCGAGTAATTTATGTAACTAAGAAATTGGAGGTTTTTATGAACACAATAAACGTGAAACAAGGTCTCGTTTTTTTGACAATGGTTTTGCTAACTTTGGGTTCTTCCCCTTCGTTATTTGCAAAAAGTACCAGCGATAAGATCAAAAGTGGTATCGATGCCAGTGCTGAAACTCTGAAAGAAGGAGTAGATAAGACTGAGGAAATAGCCGAAAATACTAAAGCCAATGTCAAAAAAGGCATCAAAAAGTTTGGAGAGAAAGTAGAAGATCTCCAAACTTATGTTCGAAAAAAATTTCATGAACAAGCGACAGTTGGACCCGCAACGGTATCGGATGTTACTTTCAATGATCACCCCATGGCGACCATTGTTAAACCTGGTGAGCGTATTGAAGGTCATCTCAAGTGTAGTCTGGATAAAGATCAGCTAAAAAGCGTCAAATACCACTGCTTGCTCATTGGATTTAAAGGGCGAGAGCAGGCTGAGACCGCTGTCGATATCGGTAGAGGAATTTTCATCGATCAAGAGTCCCACGCGAACTTTACCCTGATTGCTCCTAGTGAGCCAGGATTTTATAAAGTCCGCTTCCGACCAATTGAAGGGTATATTGAGCATGATATGCTCAATAAGTGGAAAGATGAAAAAGGAGCAGCACCCAATAGCTCCTCAACCATCGGACTCATCTACGTTAGGTCTTAAGAACTGCCCTCTTCCCATTCAGGGAAGAGGGCTTTTTCATTCCTATGTCAAATTCTTTGCTGTAAAAAGATCTCCATTTTGGATCAAGTGCATGAACCGATTCGATGCTTGAACATCGAAGATAGCATTGATTTCAACGACTTGGCCCTCCTTGATAACAATCCATTCAACGGTATTCACATGAAGATCAGGGATAGGAGTGATCACATCCATGACAGTACAGCAGGAGTCGTGATCGAAATACTGCCGCCGAATTTCAAACGTATTGACCAAAGAAATGGTACTGCTCATGAATTTAAGAATAGCTTCTTTCCCAGTAAAAGATGCACTCAAAGCCTTTAACTTGCAACCATCTGCCAAAAAACGTCTAAGGCGATCAAAATCCTTTGTCCTAAACGCATAGTCGAGGGCCAAGTAATAATCACGGGCGACTATTTTGATGGCTTTTAGCAAACTCTACCCTGCTTTTTTAGGATGATGGAAGACAGAATCATAAATGAGAACTGGAAAAACTGGGGAGTTTTTTTCAAGAGGATGAAAATGCGGAATATGTTATCTGAGAGTTAATTTGAGGTAACAATGAGAAATTTTTTCGCGGTTTTCTGCGCTTTGATTCAAGTCTCTCTATTTGGGATAACGCCAGAGAAGGCGCTTCAGAACCTCATAGAAGGCAACCAAAGATTTTCCAAAGATCAATCTCTTCACTTAAACAGGGCAAGCGAGAGGCGCCATGAACTCCTTTCCAAACAAATTCCCTACGCTGTGATTGTAGGTTGCTCGGATTCGAGGGTTGCTCCTGAGATTATTTTTGACCAAGGGATCGGCGAGCTTTTTATTGTTCGCGTGGCTGGCAATGTCATTGGGCCTCTTGAACAAGACAGTATCGATTACTCAGTTATTTATCTGAAATCTTCGATTATCATGGTGCTAGGCCATGAAAATTGCGGTGCGATCGATGCTGTTATTGCAGGCAATACCAAAGATATCGAAGCCGTCGCACACCTGATCCAGCCGGCTGTAGATGCAACAAAAACGCAAAAAGAAAATCGACTGCAAAATACCATTAAGACCAACGCGAAAATGATGGCAGGTCAATTAAGAAATCATCCGGTCTTAAGCGACTATATTTCCAAAAAGAAACTCTCTGTTGTCGCTGCCTATTATAATTTTCATACAGGAAAAGTGGAGCTTTTAGAATAATAGAAAGATGAAGAAACAAAATTGGCTACAAGTGGTCTGTTTTCTGTTTTTATCCACAACGCTCATCGGACTTTTTGCACAGCCTCCTGCGCAAAAAGAGGCTAAAGCTTACTATCAAGCAAAAGACTATTCATCACTTCTTGGCATGCCCGGATTTAGCGACAAAGCGCTCCAGACCCATTTCAAGCTCTATCAAGGCTATGTCACCAACACGAACCTCTTAACCGATATTTTAGCAACGCTGACATCAGAAGGCAAAAATCGCAGCCCACTCTATGCTGAGATCAAGCGCCGTTTCGGTTGGGAATTCGATGGGATGCGGCTGCATGAGTGTTATTTCGAGAATCTCGGAGGCAAAGGCACTTTAGATACAAGCAGCCCGCTTTATATGAAGCTTGTTGCTGATTTTGGAAGCTACGACCAGTGGAAATCCGATTTTATTGCTACCGGAGCGATGCGCGGCATCGGCTGGGCTGTCCTTTATTTAGATCCGCAGTCAGGTCGGCTCTTCAACACCTGGATCAATGAACATGATGTCGGTCATTTGACCGGGGGTAAGCCGATTCTCATCATGGACGTTTTTGAACACGCTTACATGATCGACTATCTTCTTGACCGTGCAGCCTATATCGAAGCGTTTTTCAAAAATATCAACTGGGAAATAGCTCACAAAAGGTACGTCCCATGAAACTTCCACTAATTGGTCTTGGTACGTATGAGTTACAAGGACATAAGTGTACAGAGATCGTCAAGCGTGCACTTGAGATCGGCTACCGGCATATCGATACCTCCATCGATTATGAAAACCAAGAAGCCATTAAAAAAGCCATCAAGGGTTTTGAGAGAAAGCAGCTTTTTATTACCTCAAAATTCGAGCTAGATATGATTGATCTAAAGAAGATCCCGCAATCTGTGGAAGCAACGTGTGATCTGGCTTTAAAGCAGCTTGGGACAGACTATCTCGATCTTTACTTGATCCACTGGCCTTTTAAGGCACTGCCGATGTCAGAGGTCTTTAAAGCAATGGAGCTGCTCGTCAAAAAAGGAAAAATCAAAAAAGCCGGTGTCAGTAATTTCACCATCCACCATCTGGAAAATCTACTCAATGACGGTCATAAGCCTGCAGCCAATCAAGTTGAATTCCATCCCTACCTCTATCAAAAAGAGCTTTGGCAGTATTGCAAATCAGAAGGGATCCAATTGATTGCCTATCGGCCTCTTGGAAAAGGAGCGGTACTCAAAGATCCCGTCCTGAAAAAAATTGGTGCAGCCCATAGCAAGACCCCAGGACAAGTCGTTCTACGGTGGTTTTTTCAAAAAGAGATCCCGGTTATCCCAAAAGCATCATCCGAAAAACATCTGATCGAGAATTTCAATATCATGGATTTTGAGTTTTCTTCACATGAAATGCACGAGATTGAAAAGCTGCATCAGAACAAAAGGTTCTGCGACACAGAAGACTCGGAATTCGACTATTAGAGTTGGAAGATTTCTTCCAAAAATCCTTGAATCTCATGCCAGGCTCTTTGAGCAGAAAGAGGATTATAAGTTAGGCCAGCTTCAGGATTCATAAAAGCATGCAAGGTATGACTGAAGGTATGGGCCTGCCAATCGACTTTTTCTTTTGTCATTTCATCCGCAAAGTGCCTCATCTCTTCTGGTTCGACAATCGGATCGTCATAGCCATGCAGCACTAGAATTTTGGCTGTGACGGGTTTTTTCTTAGGAGGAGCGTCATAATGGCCATAGACGCTGACAGCGCCGCGTAATTTCACACCACTGCGGGCAAGATCTAAAGCGCAAAGTCCACCAAACCCAAATCCCACCACAGCAATCTTTTCAGAATCGGCGTGTGGAAGAGAGCAGGCGGCTTCATAGCCTTTGAGGAGTCTTCTTTGGAGAAGAGACCGATCTTCAATGAACGGTTTTTTTAGGGCAGCATTTTCTTCTTTCGATTTTCCAATGACGCCTTTGCCATACATATCAAGAGCAAATCCCACATAGCCCCAGCGGGCCATCATTTCAGCTTTTTCACAAATAAACGGATCTCTTCCATTCCAGGCATGGCATAAAATGACAACCGGTCGTTTTTCTGGAATGGTATGGGCCGCGAATCCTTCTAAAGCGGTAGGGCCATCTGTGTAGGGGACTAAAGTCATAGTTAGAATTCAACATATTTTTTAGGAGATCCTAGTTGATTATCTTTGTACCATTGTACAGGATCTTTTTTGAGTCCATCAATTATTTTGACAAGAGACGCTTTCAAGTTGTTTTTGGGCTCCCAACCTAAGGTCTTTTTTGCTTTTGAGATATCGAGTTCATAGTGCTCATCGGCTAGATCAATCATCCACGGTTTGATGAAGGGAGGTGTGATCAAGGGGAGATGGCATTGGACCCAGGCACCGATTTTAGCAATGATCTTGGGGATCCTAAACGTTTTGAAAGGCTTATTGAAAAGCAGCTGGCTGATCTCATTTTGCAGATCGTCATAGCTGAGTGTTTTTGGTTCGCCAATGAGAACCACCAGATCAGGAGGAAGTTGTTTTCTCTTGCGGACGGCCATTTCAATGGCGTCAACGAGGTCATCCATGTGTAAGAAAGAAGCACCGTGATGGATATCTCCTGGAAAAAATCGACTTTCTAGCTGTTTTTCGTAGATCCGTTGGATTTGATGACTGATCGGAATCGAATGGCATTTATCGTCATAGACTCCAGCGATTCGCATGATCACCGTCGGCATATTGCCTCTGAGCTCATGGATCACTTTTTCAGTATGGACTTTAGAAAGGGGATAGTCCCATTTGGGCTCGATCGGCCACTCTTCATTGATTGGATGGCCAGGTGCGCAAGGAGCATGGACGAGCATCGTACTGGAGAAGATGAACTGCCCCACTTCAAAACCTTGCAGAGCTTTTAAAAGTCTCTCAGTTCCTTTGACTGTGACGAGCTCATATTTATCGGAATGCTGCTGATCAAAACTATAATAAGCTGCCAGGTGGATAACTGCGGCAATGCGGGTGCCGTACGTCGTCCTGATATGGGTAAAAGCTTGATGGACGCTCTCATCGGAAGAGAGGTCGACAGGGACGAGTTCTTCATCCGCAGCGGCATAGAGAGCTTTTAAAAGCTCAAAACCAACGATATGGTATTCTTTTCCAAATCTTCGGCAGATGTTAGCGCCGATTCTTCCGCTACTGCCTGTAACAATAATGATTTCTTTATCCATTAATTTCATCTGTAGTCATTCTTAATTTCCAAGTCAACTATTTCTATGGTATGATGAAAATATGATCAGTCAAGAAAAAATAGAAGAACTTAGCCGCAGAATGGAAACGCTGGGTATCCATGAGGATGATCTGATTGAGAAGTTCATTTTGGGATCGGGTAGAGGTGGACAAAAGGTGAATAAAACCTCTTCCTGCGTCTATCTGAAACATATTCCGACAGGGATCGAGGTGAAATGCCAGCAGGACCGTTCACGTGAGCTGAATAGATATATCGCGCGCCGGGAGCTGTGCGACCGTTTTGAGTCTCAAATCAACAAGGTCAAAAGTCAAAAACAGCACCAGATGGAAAAGATCCGCCGTCAAAAAAGGCGCCGGTCTCGCCGGTCTAAAGATAAGATGCTGACGAATAAGAAGCACCATGGTGAAAAGAAAAGCCTGCGGCAGTCTCCCCAATCGTATGAATAAAAAAAACTCCCATCCAGGTAAGCCTAAATGGGAGTAGAATCAGATCAAAAATCACTTGAGTTAGGTGCGTACAGCTCTAACGACGTAATTGATTCCATCAGCAACCCAAGATTGTCCTAAAACAGCTCGGAATGGGCTGATGTAGCTCAATACGCCATTGAGAAGCGGATGAGCTGGTTTCCAGAGAGTTTCTTTCGCATCGAGCACGATCAATGCAACGATAGACTTAGCGACTCCAGAAACAAGCATAGGAATAGCGTCATTTTTGTATTCGCCAGCAAGTTTCTTGACTTCTTTGTTATCAGAGTCTTTGATTGGTTTGCCATTTTCGTCAACAAGCGTAGTATCTTTTTTGAACTTTGCGTTATAGCCGCTGTCATCTTTTAAGAAATTGGATACGTTTGTTGGCACCCAAGCAGCTGCTGTAGCAGCACGGGTGTTAGCTTTTGAAGTATCGAACCCCATCCAGCTCAGCGCATCGCTAACTGCACGATTACCAACAGCTGAGATTTTTGAAAGACCTTGTAATCCCATTCTGCCGAAGTAGAACGAGAAGCCTATTGAAACTAAGCTGTCGATGGCGTTGCCAAAGGACAAATTTGTGCCTGCTAATGCTGTCATAGAAAAACTCCTAAGTTTTGTGTTTCCTAATCCCCATTTAAGATTAGAAGAGCACAGTATAGATAAATCGGATATTTAAGATGTAGTAAAAAAAATCTATCGCTCTTGTGAAGATCAGAATAAATTTTTGGTCAGATGTTTTGAAGAAAAAATCCCACTCAATTTTTTAATTGAGTGGGACAACAAGTTAACGAGGTTTCTGAGAAATGTTGTCAGGTTTGAATTAGATTCCAACAACATTGCGCACGAAGCCGCTTGCGCTTGTAAAGAGAGCAGGATTGTATCTGTTAGCTGCGAACAGAGCTGCTGCTCCGACAGCAACGTTCATTACCGCTGAGATGCTGAGGGATGACAAATCTTTTTTAGCGTAAGCTGTCGTCCAATCAATATAAGACAACGCACTTTTAGCTGTATCAGTAACTTGCTTTTTTTCGCCTATAGTAGCTTGTTTTTTTTCGCCTATAGTAGCTTGTTTTTTTTCCTCAGTACTTGAGCAGCATTTGCTAAAAGCGCGGTATACGGCTTCTGCTAAGATCTCAAGTGTGCGTGCGCTAGTAACGAGTAGTGTCGCTCCTAATGCAACTCTGCATGCGACTTGTGGTATTGCGTATAATGACATAAATATTTCTCCTTGTTTCAGGTGTTCTTTGGCTAATCCATTTGGATTAGAATGGCAACATCATATAACGAAGAATTATTAAGATGTATCAAATTCTTTTGTGTCGACTTATGCGGCTTTTTCAGTAAAATTTTTGGAATGGAAAAAAGTCAAGATGGATTGTGTCCTTGTGGAAGTGGAAAAAATTACGGGGCGTGTTGTCGGCTCTGTCATGAAGGAGAGCTGGCAAAAAGCGCTGAAGCGTTGATGAGATCGCGCTACTCGGCCTATGCGAAGGGAATTGTCGATTATATTTTGAAGACAACCCATCCCGATCATCCCGATGCAAAGAGACCCGAAGATGTTAGGAGAAAAGAAATTGAAGAATTTTGTCATACGACGATCTTCAAGGGACTTAAAATTTTAGATGTTCAGGAAGGAGAAACGAAAGGCGTGGTGAAGTTCACGGCCTATCTCTATATGGATGGAAAAGATTTTTCTTTCACGGAAAAAAGCACCTTCGAAAAGGTGCTGGGAAAATGGCTCTATCTTAAAGGAGAGTTAGCTCCGTAAGACGGCCTGGATGTGTTCGCAGTTTTTTGATCCGCAGGTGCAGCCGACAGGTTCGCCTAAAAAGACATTGTAGTGTTCTTTTTTATCGAGGGGGTTGGTGACAGAGTAGATTTGATCGTTTTCTTGCTTGATGTCCCAGTCGCGAAAGGTGAGATCTGCAGCTGTGACCTCTTCTTCAATTTGAAGAGGTGCGGATTCTAATAGGGTACCTGTGATAGCGCGGGTGATCTGGCAGTAAGGGCAGTTGCAATGGGGTTCGGCTTTTTGCATTGAGGTTAGATCTTCTGGGAGGATGCCCTTGAGAGATTGGATTTTCTCGAGGATCTCTGGAGGTAGAGGAGGAGTGTTAGCCTGCTCAGGATTATGTTGAAGTGTAGGGGTTAATCCTTCGATAGGAAAAGGAAGAGGGATTGCAAAAGTTTGTGTCGCAATGGGGTTTCCTTCTTTTTCTAGGACAAGCGCATGCATACTGAAGATTTTCTCCATGAGCTTGGCGTCTAAATTAGGGACTTCAACCTTGCTCCCAGTGACCAGCTCGATTAGGAGAACATGGCCGTAAGGGCGAGTCTCAACATGGATGGAAACGATGTTTTTCCAAGATGTGGAGATATAAGGAGGGAGGCTTAAGATTTTATCGGTGATTTGCATATCAACCTCATGGGGTTACGTAGCTCATTATAAAAGAGGGGGATTTCTGGGTCAACAATTTTAGCAGAATCTATGCTAGAGTGCTGAAATTATACCTTAGTTGTTTGATAATCAATAGATTATAAAAAATTATTGTCAGCATGCGACGCTTAAGCTATGCTGCGAAAAAGGGTAGTGATAAACATGTAATGCTAATGTAATGCGAAGTGCAGGTAGGTGAGATACAAGGCGCCGCTGCAAGCGGGTACCCGAAACAGACGACCCCTTTATGGGGTCGGCGATGGAGGGCAACGTAGCAGATCGCCTACCTCCACGAGCAGTGCTTAGCATTACATGTTTATCACTACCCGAAAAAGAGGAAGAATCAGGCCGGGGCATCGCGGTCAGAGGTGGGCTAGATGAAAATAGCTCTCTTGTTGGGGCGGTGCCTGGACCTGATTTTTTTACTGATAGTACAAAATCTCGACTTTGCAGCTTTTTGGGCCCGCCTGCCTCGTCTATTTGATCTCGGCCTTTCGACCTATGGTCGAACTTGAAGATTATTTAAACCAGGAAGGGGTGTTTTTTAACCCCTTCCTGGTTTAAATAACTTCCCCGAGAACAAATATTTCGAGGCCTTCGGGCCCAAAAAGCTGCAAAGTCGAGATAATAGCGGAGGTGTCTTATCGGATCTCAAACAGCAGTTTCAGCAGAAAAGTTCGTAGTAAAAGGAGGGACAGTGGCTCGCAAAACCTTTGTGATCGACACTAACGTATTGATTCATGACCCAGACTCAATGAAGAAATTCAAGGATAGCGATGTTGTCATCCCTTTAGTTGTATTAGAAGAACTCGACTCCATGAAGCGGTCTTCTGAAGAGATTGGTAAAAATGCTCGCCATGTCATGCGGTATATCGATTCTTTAAAGAACCTCAAAACGGGTAATTTGACCGATGGGGTCGTGATCGACAATAACATCCGGGTGAAAGTGCATGTGGAGCTCCGCTCACCAGAGAAAAAAACATTCCCTCTTCCACTCGATCGTCTAACGAATAAAATTCTCTTGATCTCATTTCTCTTAAAAGAGCAAGGCGAAGAGGTCGTCTTGGTTTCTAAGGATTTCGTTACACGTGTAAAAGCTGAAGCGATCGGATTGGAAGCCGAAGATTATGAAAATCTTAAATTTTCCTATGAAAACATCTATAAGGGATACCGAAAAATCGAGGTTCCTAAACGGGATATCGATATGTTCTTCAAAGACAATTCAGTTTCTCTAGATATCCAAGATTTCTCTCCGAATGAATACTGTATCATGACATCTGTTGAGCAGTCTTCTGCAGTTTGTAAATTCAATTCTGTGAGTAAAAAGCTTGAACCCTTGATGAAGTTTACCAAAGACATTTGGGGCATCCAGCCGCTGAACGTCGAGCAAAAATGCGCTTTGGATCTGCTGCTTCGCGACGATATTTCTCTTGTCACTCTTATAGGTCCTGCTGGAACAGGAAAGACTTTGATGGCTCTTGCTGCGGGACTGCGTAAAGTCTTTGATGAAAATGTCTATACGAAGATCCTAGTTAGCCGTCCGATTATTCCTCTGGGGAAAGACATCGGATATTTGCCAGGAACCAAAGAAGAAAAGCTCTATCATTGGATGCAGCCGATTTATGATAACTTGGAATTCTTATGCCAGTCGACGAGCGGTGTAGGCAACGGCGCGGATGCTCAACAATGGATCATCGATAGTAAAAAGCTCGAGATGGAAGCGGTGACTTATATCCGCGGTCGATCTCTTCCGAAGATGTACATCATCATCGATGAAGCTCAAAACTTAACTCCTCACGAGGTGAAAACGATCATTTCTCGTGCGGGTAAAGGAACGAAGGTTGTGCTTACGGGAGACCCGACGCAGATTGATAATCCGTATCTTGATAAAGATTCCAACGCTTTGACGTATGTGGTTGGGAAGATGCGCGATTATGCTGGCTACGGTCAGATGTTCTTAGAGAGAACTGAGCGGTCTGAGCTCGCTGCCATTGCGGCTGAAATTCTCTAAGTGTAGCGTGGTCCGTGAGCAGGTTTGCTCACGGGCCATAAGATCTTGCGAGCCCAGTGGTTGGCGCTCCAAGGATCGTTTTTGGTCAATTTTCCATTTTTATCCCGGATTTTTGCACTACGGGCTAGATAGCTCTTTTTAGCTTTTTCACTGTAGTTATGCCCATAGCCAAGTGCGCCAAAATGGATCAGTTTAACTCTTTTCTCTCCACCAACGATTTTGCTGGCTAAGACCATGAGTTTTTTGCCCTTAGCGGTCGATTTGATCGGTTTATTTAGGGTGAAAAGGGTGCCTCGATATAAATACTTTCCTTTAGTGCAAGGTAGATCTGAGAGTCTAATGCCTTTTGTCATAACCTCTATGTAGCATATTCCATCTAGATTTTAAAGTTAATCCTGCTGACTTATAGTAGGAGTATTGATAAAATGTCCCCCTTAATCAAGGGCAATTTCTATGATTCAGTTCGATCATGTCGGTCTAGCATTTTCTGGTCATCCGTTGTTTGAGGATGCTTGTTTTACTCTCCAGAAGGGAGAACGATGCGGCCTGGTCGGAAGAAATGGTTCAGGCAAATCAACGCTCTTTCGTTTGATCGATGGAGAGATGGAAGCAGATGAGGGGACGATCAGCATCCCGAAAAACTATCGCATTGGCTATCTGCAGCAGCATATTAAGTTTACTCAGAAGGCACTGATTCAAGAGGCGGCTCTGGGACTGCCTGAAGAAGACATTTATAAAGCGGAAAGGATTCTCTTTGGCCTCGGATTTACGGAAGAAGATTTAGAGAAAGCGCCAGGGGATTTTTCTGGAGGATATCAGCTCCGCTTGAACTTAACCAAAGTGTTGGTGTCAGAGCCTAACTGTCTACTCTTGGATGAACCGACAAACTATCTTGATATTCTCTCGATCAGATGGCTTCAGACTTTCTTGAGCAAATGGCAAGGGGAGTTTATTCTGATCTCGCATGATCGCGAATTTATGGACAATGTCACGACCCATACGATGGGCATTCATCGGGAAAAATTGAGAAAGATCAAGGGTAGCACCATTGATTTCTTCCAGCAGATTTTGATGGAAGAAGAGCTGCATGAAAAAAGCCGGATTAAATCAGAAAAGAAAAAAGCTCACTTGCAGAGCTTCGTCGACCGTTTTGGAGCCTCGGCTTCTAAAGCAGCTCTTGCTCAATCAAAACAAAAAATGATTGAAAGAGAGCCGGTTTTGGAAAAGCTTAATGCAATGTCAGAGCTTTCATTTGCATTTCAAGAAGCTCCTTTTCCTGGAAAGAAAATGGTCGATGCTAAGCATCTGCATTTTTCTTATACAGATGAGCCTCTGATTGAAGATTTTTCATTGGAGATCGAAAAAGGAGAAAGAATTGCGATCATCGGAAAAAACGGAAGGGGAAAATCGACCCTGCTGCGTTTGCTCGGAGGCGATTTAACTCCTCGGAAGGGTGAGATTGAATTTTCTGACAACACGCGGATTGGTTATTTCGGACAGACGCACGTCGATAGACTTGACGGTAAGCACATGATCGAAGAGGAATTAGCGCTTGCCAATCCCTACCTAAACTACACCGAGATCAAAGGGATTGCCGGAGCGATGATGTTCAGCGGGACGCTATCAGCTAAAAAAATCTCAGTTCTCTCTGGAGGAGAAAGAAGCCGTGTGCTACTTGGAAAAATCGTTGCTAAGCCGTGTAATCTTCTTCTTTTGGATGAACCAACACACCATCTTGACATTGAGTCGATTGAAGCGCTGATCGATGCCTTAGAAGACTTTGGCGGATCTGTCGTCATTGTCACCCATAGCGAACTGATTTTACGCAGGCTAGTTTTAGATAAGATTGTGCTTTGTGAAGAGGCTCAGCAGACGGTGTTCTTGGGCAATTACGATGAGTTCTTAGAAAAAATCGGCTGGGATGAAAAAAAGAAACCAGCTCCGAAAGCGCCGCAGCCAAATGTTCGGAAAGAAAGAGCAGAAGAAGTCGCTAAACGAGCAGCTCTAATCAAGCCGATTGAGAAGCAGATTCAGGATTGTGAACAAAAGATCATAGCTTTGGAAGAGGAGCAGAAGAAAAGCTTTGGAGCAACCTCTCCTGAAGTCGTAAAAGCTCAGGGTATTCGTCAAAAGCAGATCGAAGAGCTCGAGACACAGCTCTATGAGCTCTACGAACTTCTGGAAAAGAAAAAGAAGGAATTTGAATAGTGGAAAGATTTCTAGTTGTTGTTGAATGTGCCATCGAGCACAACAACAAGTTTTTAATCATCAAACGGCCTGCTGGAGTGCATGCGGCAGGTTTTTTGGCTTTTCCAGGCGGAAAAGTCGAATACAAAGACGGCAGTGGAAATATTCTAGTCGAAGCTATCAAGCGGGAAGTCTTTGAAGAAGTCGGACTAGAACTCATCGATCCGATCCGGTTTGTGACGAGTTCCTATTTCAGGGATTCTCACCAAGAACATGTCCTAGATGTCATTTTCCATTGCAAACTTGAAAAATCTAAGACGGAAGTCAATCCAGCTCTTCATGAAGTTCCGGAGCATTATTGGCTTACGATGGATGAAATCTTAGCTCACAAAGACACTCCGCCTTGGTTAGAAGGATATCTTTCGAGCGTTAACAATTTCTCAACAATCAAATAATTACAAAATCGCATCATATTTTTTGGATGTCGAAACTTGGATATTGTCCAAGTATCGACGTTTAAGATATTACTTTCTTAATCTATCTAGGCCGAAGCAGATTTCGATGCAGAGATCTTCATCCGTTATCAGGTCCATTTTCAGAGCATCTTTTGGAGTCACCAAGGTGAACCCTTTGTGTTCCTTGAAGTTGATTTTGACATCGCCGGGATGTTCAATGGGAACTTGGTATTGGATCATGTGATACTCGAAATCAAAGTTAGGCACTTTGATGTAGAGCTTTCCGATATGATGTATTTTTTCTCTTTCTAAATGATAACCTGTCTCTTCAAGCACCTCTCGGATGATTGCTTCAATGAGAGGTTCGCCTTTATTTAATTTGCCGCCGGGGATTCCCCAACGGTTTCCTTCAGCCTTAAAGTCTTGCCGATGGAGCAGGAGGATTTTGTCTTGGTAGTGCAGGTAGCAGCATCCGACAATTTCAGCTTTGGGATTGAAGTCAGCCGGCTTTTCCAAATAGACACTGGCAGAGAGGGTAGTGGTAAGCAAGAGAAAGAGTAGAATTTTCATTTTGAAAGAACATAGCTCTAAGTGATTTTCTATTTCAATAAGAGAAATTCGTTGCCTTTATTTTCATGGGGAGATACATGGAAATTAAAGTGCTATGAAAAAAAACATTCTGATTGCAATTGTTATTCTAGCTTTGACAGTCATTATTATTGTTCTAATCGATCGTGCTTACGAAGAAAAAAAAGATGTCAGCCACATTACTCTTTATGGAAATGTCGATGTCCGTCAGGTGGATATCGGTTTTAGGGTCAGCGGACAAGTCAAACAATTGATCTTTGAAGAAGGCGACAAGGTTCCTGAGGGGACTTTGATGTGTACAATGGACGATACGCCCTATGACAGCCAGCTCAAAGAAGCTTTAGCAAACGCAGAATCGGTCAAAGCCAATTTAGATAACGCGAATATCTTGCTTAAGCGCCGTTTGGAACTGATTGGCATTGGAGCGGTTTCTCAAGAAGATCTCGATAATGCGGGAGCCAAACGTGATCAGCTCATTGCAGATTTAGAATCTGCCGAGGCTAGCATCGAAGTTGCTAAAGACAACTTAAGTTACACCAAAGCTTACGCACCGACAAATGGGATTATATTAACGCGGATCCGTGAACCAGGAACGGTGGTCAATCCTGCTGATCCCGTTTATACGCTCTCTGTGAGCTCGCCGGTTTGGATCCGGGCGTTTGTGAGCGAGCCAGAACTTGGAAAAGTCTACTACGGCATGGTGGCAGAAGTTTACACTGATACGGGAAGGAAATATTCTGGGACGGTGGGTTTTATCTCTCCGGTCGCTGAATTTACTCCTAAAACAGTGGAATCGACGCAGCTAAGAACAGATCTAGTCTACCGCATCCGTGTCTATGCAGATAATCCTGACAATCAGCTCGTGCAAGGGATGCCAGTAACTGTAAAATTGAAGATCAAATGAGTGAAGCACTCGTCGAGATTCAGGATCTCACCAAGCTGTTCTCTCCTGAGGAGCCTCCTGCGTTAGACAACATTAACGTCTCCATTTCAAAGGGAAAAATCATCGGCCTTGTCGGTCCTGACGGGGCTGGGAAAACAACGCTGATCCGTTTGATGGCAGGGCTTTTAAAGCCTACAGCGGGGAGCATCACGGTTGAAGGATACGATACGATTAAAGATGCGGAATTTATCCACTACTTGACGGGCTACATGCCGCAAAAGTTCGGGCTATATGAAGATCTCACGGTTCAGCAAAATCTCGATCTCTACGCCAACTTAAGAAACGTGCTTGGAAAGGAAAAAGAGGCAACGTGTGAAAAATTGCTCGGGTTTACAGGTCTTAAAGACTTTACAGGGTTTCTAGCAAAGAATCTCTCCGGGGGAATGAAACAGAAACTAGGGCTGGCTTGTGCACTGATCAAAACGCCGGCGTTTCTTCTGCTCGATGAACCGAGTGTCGGCGTCGATCCGATTTCTAGGCAAGAGCTGTGGAAAATGGTCAATGTTTTGCTAGGCGAAGGGATCTCCGTCTTGTGGAGCACAGCGTATTTAGATGAGGCAGAAAAGTGCGATATGGTTCTACTGCTGAGCGAAGGAAAACTTCTTTACAGCGGAGATCCTAAAAAACTGACGGAGCGGGTTGAAGGAAGGGTTTTTGAGGTCACCAACATTGAAGGAGACCGTCGTAAACTGCTATTTGAGCTGTTGAAAGACAAAAATGTGATGGATGGGGTGATCCAAGGGCGGGATTTAAGGATTGTCGTTCGAGAAAAAGGAATCGAGGTGAAAGGCGCGAAATTAGAAAGCGTGCAGCCGCGGTTCGAAGATGCTTTTATCGATATTTTAGGTGGAGGCCCTGGAGGGGAGTCGGAGCTAGCCGATCTTGCTCCGGTTGTTATAAATGACGACAAGCCAGCGATCATCGCAGAACACTTAAGAAAGCAGTTTGGGCCATTTATCGCAGTGGATGGGATTTCTTTAACGGTGAAAAAGGGAGAGATCTTTGGGCTTTTAGGTCCTAACGGCGCAGGGAAAACAACGACATTTAAAATGTTGTGCGGTCTTTTAAAACCCACCTCTGGAGAGGCGTTTGTCAATGGTCTTGATCTTTTGAGGGCTCCAGCAAAGGCGCGGGCAAGGCTTGGCTACATGGCGCAAAAGTTTTCACTCTATGGAAACTTGAGTGTCAGGCAAAACCTCGAATTTTTTGCTGGGATCTATAATCTGACGACCTCTGAGAAAAAAGCTGCGATTGATGAGATGATCGAAGTGTTTAACTTACAGCCATTTTTGGATCATTCTTCTGAAACGCTGCCGCTGGGTTTCAAACAGCGCCTGAGTTTAGCGTGCGCTAACATGCACCATCCTGAAGTTCTTTTTTTGGATGAACCGACCTCCGGAGTCGATCCGATCACTAGGCGAGAGTTCTGGAACCACATCAATGGTCTTGTGGGTAAAGGAGTGACGATCATGATCACGACCCACTTTATGAGCGAAGCGGAATATTGCGACCAGATTGCGTTGATTTATGGGGGAGAGATCATCCAGATGGATACGCCAGGTGCTCTGAAAAACAAAATCAAATCGGATCAAAACCCTAACCCAACACTAGAAGATGCATTCATACAAATGATAGAAAATCATGACAAGTAGAGAAGAGTGGATAGAAGAAGCAAAGAAGGGAAGAGCGCGCAGGATGCGCGCGCTCATGGTCAAAGAATTCTTCCAGATCATCCGCGATCCGAGCAGTCTTTTGATCACTGTCTTTTTGCCGCTCTTGCTGATTTTTCTCTACGGCTCTGGAGTATCACTTGATTTAGACCATTTGAGAGTAGGACTCGTGATGGAAGATACGGCTCCGGATAGCCAGAGCTTTGCCAAATCGCTGACGGATTCGAGATATTTTGAAGTTAAAATCGTTCGAGATCGTAGAGATCTGCACGACGATCTGACGAGCGGAGCTATCCGGGGGATGTTCATCGTGCCTTCGTACTTTACCCAGTATCGCAACCGTCCAGATAAAACAGCACCTATCCAGGTGATTGCAGATGCCAGCGAGACCAACACAGCACTCTTTGTCCAAAATTATGCGCAAGGGGTTTTTGGCAATTGGCTGGCGCAAGAGGCGATATCACAAGGAAAACAAACCCAGACGCAACTGATCTCTTCAGACCCAAGGTTTTGGTACAACGAGCAGTTAGAGAGCAGATTTTTCCTTCTTTCTGGATCACTGGCGATTATCATGACACTGATTGGTTCTCTTTTAACAGCTCTCGTTGTCGCAAGAGAGTGGGAGAGAGGAACGATGGAAGCATTGATGTCAACGACGGTGAGTATTTGGGAACTTGTCTGGGCTAAGGTAATCCCGTATTTTTGTTTAGGGATGATCTCGATGATCATCTGCGTCTTTCTCTCGATTGTTTTTTATGATCTGCCACTTCGGGGATCTTTTCTTGTGCTACTCATGGTCTCCGCGCTGTTTTTATTCTGCTCGTTAGGCCTTGGATTGATGATCTCGACGATCACGAAGAATCAGATTTTTGCTTCTCAGATCACTCTCGTTACGGCTTTTTTACCCGCCTATATTTTATCGGGCTTTCTCTTTGAGATCCACAGTATGCCGCATTGGATCCAGGTCTTGACGTATATCGTTCCTGCCAAGTATTTCGTACAAAGCCTGCAGAGTCTTTTCTTAGTCGGCAATGTCTGGCCTTTGCTTTTTTTAGATATGATCCCAATTGTTGGCATTGGGCTGATCTTTTTCCTCATCACCGCTTCTAAAACAGCCAAGAGGTTAGATTGAAGAAGATTTTAGCGCTCATCTGGAAAGAACTGCTGATGGTACTGCGGGACCCCAAGGTTCGCATTTCGATCTTGCTTCCGCCGATCTTCCAGCTGGTGATCTTTACCTTTGCAGCAACACTCGATGTCAAAGATGTGCCGATCGGTATTCTCAACCGTGATGCGGGCGAGCAGGGATTTTATTTAGTCGAGAGATTTTTCGGGACCAAGATTTTTAATAACAAGATCATCTTTTTGAAGGGAGTCGAAGAGATCGGTCCCTTCATCGATCTGCAAAAAGGCGTCATGGTGGTCTCGATCGACCAGCAATTTTCCCGCAACATCGATGCAAAGAAACCTGCAGTAGTTCAGCTGATCTTCGATGGAAGAAAAACGAACACGGCGCAGATTGTCGCAGGCTATACTAACCAGATCATCAACCGATTCAACAACGATTACACGGCACAAGCTGAGCTTGCCATCCAGAATGTTGAACTTGTCCCGCGTTTTTGGTTCAATCCCAACACGCAGTATTTCTGGTATAACATCCCCTGTTTAGTGGGTGTTTTGTCAATGCTCACCTGTCTTGTCGTGACGACGCAGTCGGTGGCAAGAGAAAGAGAGCTAGGAACGTTTGATCAGCTTCTTGTTTCTCCGCTTGTTCCTTGGGAAATTCTCGTAGGAAAGCTTGTCCCCGGTATTATCATTGGTTTTCTCGAAGGGATGTTCATGTTTACGATCGGGACATTGGTCTTGGGAGTTCCTTTCACCGGTTCTCTGCTGCTGTATATGGGCAGCCTGATTATTTTTGTGACTTCGATCAGCGGCATCGGCCTTTTTATCTCTTCCCTTTCAACGACGCAACAGCAGGCGATGCTAGGGACATTTATCTTTATGATGCCCTCTGTGCTTCTATCGGGCTTTGCGACTCCGGTAGAAAATATGCCGACATGGCTGCAGCCGTTTACGAATGGCATCCCGCTGAAGTTTTTTCTGATTATTTCAAAGGGTCTTTTTCTCAAAGCAATGCCGGGTAGGATTGTTTTTTCCAATATTTGGCCTTTGCTCATTATCGGCTTCGTTACTACCGTCGGGGCCGATCTATGTTTTCGTAGGAGGTTACAGTGAAAAAATACATAGGACTT
Organism: Chlamydiota bacterium; assembly: GCA_013286675.1. Lineage (GTDB taxonomy): Bacteria > Chlamydiota > Chlamydiia > Chlamydiales > Rhabdochlamydiaceae > PALSA-1444. The sequence goes on along the minus strand of JABDFE010000008.1, from coordinate 14,920 downwards.
ATCATTTTTTTAGCTGGCTGTGCAGTCGGTCCGAATTACCATCCCCCGGAAGATGACGTCGCAGACACATGGACTTCGGAAAGCCCCGTTGCTTCTTCAGATGCGCCTTTGATCAAATGGTGGGATGTTTTTGAAGATCCATTGTTGACAAAATATATTGAGATGGCAGCCGAATACAACAACGATGTACTGATTGCCAATTCGAACATTTTAGTGGCCAGGGCATACCGTCAGATCGCCGCATCTTCTTTCTTCCCGCAGATCGGCGCGGATGTCAATGCTACGAAGACCCACTATAGTCAGAATGGCCCTCTATTTGCCAGCCAGCCCAGTGTGGGAAATCTCCCAGGCACGATTTCTCCTTCGACAGGATTGCCGTTCAATCCTCAATTTCCCCAAAATCAATCGCTCTATGATGCGCTTTTTGATGCGACATGGGAGATCGATCTTTTTGGAAAGACACGCCGAAGTGTCGAAGCTGCCAGTGCCTTGATCGGGGTAAGCCTTGAACAACGAAGCGATGTACTTCTTTCTGTCATGGCAGAAATCGCACGCAATTACATGGAACTGAGAAGTTCTCAGCAAAAGTCGAAGCTGATCGAAGAAAATATCGTCATTTTAGAAAAGAAAGCCGTCCTCGTGCATAAACAGTTAGATGCTGGCTATGTCAGCCGTCTCGATGATGAGAATATCAGAGCGACTCTAGCCTCTGAAAAAGCATTACTTCCCGATATCGAAGCAGAGATCTATCGGAACATCTATACACTCTCTGTATTGATAGGGGCTGTTCCAGAAACACTCGTAGAAGAGCTCAAAGCACCGCAGCCTCTTCCTACAGCTCCGGACACGATAGCTGTCGGGCTCCGTTCCGATCTTTTACGCAGAAGACCTGATATCCGTCGTGTTGAGCGGAGTCTAGCGGTGGCAACGGCCAATGTTGGTGTTGCTGTGGCTAATTTTTTCCCGACCGTCACATTGTTAGGAGATGGAGGATTTCAATCTCTTATGCTAAAAAATCTTTTCAATTGGGGAAGCAGAACCTGGTCAATTGGTGGCGGCATCACCATGCCGGTCTTTCAAGGCGGCCGTCTGTGGGGGAACTTAAAACTCAAACGAGCGGAGACAGAAGCAACTGCCTTCAGTTATCAGCAGGCTGTTTTACACGCTCTCGAAGAGGCTGAGTCTGCCATTGTCGCTTTCACCCAAGATCTCAAAACCAGCAAGGAAAGAAGAGAAGCAACCGACAGATATCAAGATATCGTCGTTTTAAGCCAGCAGAGAAATTCCAAAGGACTGATCAGTCTTTTAAATGTGCTTGATTCGGAACGTCAGCTCAATGAATCTCAGCAGGATGTACTTAAAAGCGATACAGCCAAGCTTCTTGATCTCGTTGTTCTATATAAGGCCCTCGGAGGCGGCTGGGAAAGCTTTTATTGTGAAGATTAAAATTTTAGGGACAAAAGGGGAGATCGACAAATCTCTTCCTCGCCACGTTAAACAAAGCGGTTTATTGATCGACAAGACATTGCTGATAGATCTAGGTGAGAAATCGTATCTTAAATACCATCCCAAATGGATATTGATCACCCATTTGCATCCGGACCATGCCTATTTTATCCGCCGGGGCCAGCAGGAGAATCCTGCTACCAAGGCAGTGCTATTTGCTCCTGAAAAGGCAAGAGGAACTCAAATTCTTGGCAAGAAAAGAAAATTGGGTCCGTATTCGATTACTCCGATTCCCACACATCATAGCAAGCACGTCAAATCCCAGGCCTACTTGATAAAAAAAGGACGAAAATCGATTTTATACACGGGAGATCTCGTCTGGATCGATAAGAAATACCACCATCTTTTCGACCGAGTCGATTTAATCATCACCGACGGCAGTTTTCTTCGAGAAGGAGGGATGATTAGAAAAGATGCTAAGACAAAAAAACTTTTCGGCCACAATGGAATTCCGAATTTGATCCGTCTTTTCCGGCCGTTTACTAAAAAAATCCTCTTTGTCCATTTTGGAAGCTGGTTTTTTTCCTACCCTAAGGCAAGTAAAGCAAAGCTTCTTGCCCTTGGAAAAAAGTACAACGTTGAGATTCTAATAGGATATGATGGGATGAAAATCAATTTATGACAAAAAAATTGATGCGTCTATTGCTTGTGATTAAGAGAGAGTTTTTTCATGTGCTACCCATTTTTCTCTTTTTTCTCGTCTCTTTCACACTGATTAATTGGACAGAAAGCTTTCTTTTTAGGAGAAGCGGAATTACGCCTTTTGGTTTTTTAGAAGTCGCAATCGCTGCTGCATTGATTGCAAAGATTGTACTCGTTGTCGATCATTTACCTTTGACCCATCTTTTTAGAAAAAGACCGCTGGCCTACAACATTGTTTGGAAAACAGCGATTTACTGGGTGCTTCTTCTAATCGTTAGGCTTGCAATTCGTTTGGTTCCGTTTCTTTTCAAGACTGATGGCGGGTTCAGAGAAGACTTGAATTTATTCATCGATCAGTTGAATTGGAATCTCTTCATTTCCATCCAGGCCTATTATCTGATGCTGCTCTTTATCTTCGTGACATTCCAAGAACTGACATTCAAGATCGGGCCGGCTAAAATGCGCCATCTATTCTTTGGAAAGTAAATGCTTACGATTTTCTAGCAGCCAGCGAAAGCAAGACCCAAGACCAGCCGACTAGAAGCAAATCGACACCGATAAAAACGCCGATTACCCAGAAGCTTGAGCTAGGCCACTCAGCAAAAATTAAGATTCCTAAGCCAATGGAGATCAGTCCGCTGAAGACGACTAGTCCCCAATAGTCGAACCGGTGATAGAGGGCATTTACCAATCGAAACGAACCTCCGATTAATAGCAGAGCGGCGATCAGCAAAGTCAGGCCTTCTGCGCCTTGGACGGGTTTGAGGATGCAAAAAATCCCAGCAAAGGTATAGAAAAGTCCCATGAGTAGCGAATGAGAAAACCCTGTCCATTGTTTAGATAATGAGCTGCTGATCACTTGCAAAACACCTGCAACAGCAAGCAAAACCCCCAGTAAGATCACAGTAAACTCTGTTGCCCATCCCGCATAACCGATCGCGAAAAAGCCTAGAATAATCATCAGAACCCCTATGATGAAAAACCTTCCCCAGTATTTCCGGTTTTTTGGCATATCTCGAAAATAGATAATGACGTCGGTTTTTTTCATAGAAAGTTCCTTTTAACTGGAATTAAAGAAGAAAACCCGTCCTAAATCGACTAGGACGGGTCATAGATCAATTATTGATACATCATATCTAGATGAAATCCTGAGATAGTCAGGTAAATCCCTAGGATGATCAAGATAATTAACCACTCTTTATAGCCTTTATGGAAGCAAGCAGCCATCTTCTTCTGGACACTTGAAGTGAATGCCATTCTCCAGACTCCTCTGAGGATCAAGAGATATCCTATTAGAGTAATAAGGCCGCGGAAGCTTACTTCATAAATTGGGTGCCCGATAACAATGGCAAGGCCCAAGATTAGAGAAACCGAACCTGAAAAAACGATCAAGCCCTTACAAGCAGCGAAATCTACGATTGATTTTTCAAACTCATGTCGGCGTGTTATTAATTCCAGCGCGACAATCAACATATAAACACCTAGTAACTTAGCTAAAAAGATGGATAATTCCATAATCACTCCTTTTCTTCCTTCTAAGAGGGATGGGGAATTATTTCAAGAAAAGTTTTTGAAATGTGATTTTTTTGTTTTAAAATAGTCTCATTTTTTGTGACCATAAGTTATGGACAAAATCGGACGTTACTGGCCTTTAATTGCCTTAATCTTAGTCGCAGCAGCAGGAGCAGCAGCTCTGACCCAGAACGGTCTTATTGACTGGATGCACTATTTTATGGGGCTTTTTCTCTGCCAGTTTGCGATGCTAAAATTATTCCATCCATCGTCATTTGCCGAAGGCTTCCAAATGTATGACTTGGTCGCGAAAAAGTTCCGAGTCTATGCCTATATTTATCCGCTCATTGAACTTGCCCTTGGGCTAGCCTATCTTTCATCTACCGCTCCCACTCTAACCTATATCTTGACCATCATTGTCATGGGGGTAGGTGCAGTCGGGGTTATTGGGGCATTAAGACGGGGACTAGATATCCGATGTGCCTGCATGGGAACTGTTTTGGATGTCCCTCTTTCCACCGTGACTCTCACAGAAGATATCGCCATGATCGCCATGGCCTGCTGGATGTTGTTGATATAAATTCTCAAAAAATTTAAAAAAAGAACTTAAATAGGAGATTTATGCCAGTGCAAGCTATGCAAACCAAGTTAAGTTTCTATGCCTACAGACTCTCAACCATTCTAAAATCATTCAAAACGCTCTATACGCTACCTCAAGAAAAAGTCGATGCTTTCTTAAATTCCTACAACATCTACAACCATGATTGGGCCAATGAAGAAGAGCTGATCCGTGACATGGGTCCTGATTATTACAATCAGGTGCAGAAAAAGCTCGTTGACTACTACAGCGTTCTCAACCACCTGTGCGCTATTGGACAAGTTGAGAAGATGTATATCCCTCCCATCATGGATATGTCTAAAGGAATCATCGCTAATCAAACGCTCTTTGAGAAGAAAATGGCGAGAGACCTCAACGTCAAAGAGGGCGGAAATATTTTAGATATCGGCTGCGGAAGAGGACGGATTGCCAGCCACATTGCCACTGAGACAAGAGCGCATGTGACAGGCATGAACATCGATATGAATCAATTAGATGCCGCCAAACGCTTCGCCACCGGTAAAAATCTCACCAAACAGACAAATTTCATTCAGGGAGATCTTAACAAGCTTCCGCTTCCTTTTAAAGATGGGACTTTAAACGCCGTCTATCAAGTTCAGGTCTTCAGCTATTCTAAAGATCTCGAAAAGCTTTTTGCCGACATCTACCGTGTTCTAAAACCCGGAGGACGAGTCGCATGTCTCGATTGGTTCCAACTCGATAAATACGATCCTAAAAACCCTGAGCATGCCGACCTCATGCGCCGTATTAAACCGCTCATCGGTGCGATTGGGACTCCACTCATCGAAGATTTTACCCGTGCAATGGAAAAAGCAGGCTTTAAAATCCTCATCAATGAAAACGCCAGCATCAACGGCCTTCAAGCACCGCTCATTGAAAAAGCCGACACGCTCTTCAAATGGGCTACTCGCCTCATCAAAGGGTGCGTCAAGTGTAAGATCCTGCCACGCCACTTCCAGAAGCTATTCGACCGTCTAACCCTAGATGGCGAAGCGTTTGTCGAGGCTGATCGTAAGGGCCTTGTCACAACGTGCCATTATATCCTCGCACAAAAACCTTAAGCTCATCATTAGGCCGGGAAATTCCCGGCCTAGAAGAACTTCGATAATAAGTTTTGCTCAATTAGCAATGAGATCGAGCTGCAAGGGCGAATTGAAAGAAGTAAATATTGAGATCTTCGAGCGATGTCCTGTATTCAGAAGTTCCCCAAGCAGCATCGCAGAAAATCTCTCGAGCTCGTGCGATCTCTTTAAGGCGCGTTCTCCATCGAGTATCACTCAGGGTCAGATCGAAAAGTTCTAGGGCACGTATGACGGCGTTGTCATACCGATTTTTATCGTTGCGAGCTCGGATCGCGCGGTTGACTTCACTTCCAATATTGCCTAGCTGTTCAGCGAGTGAAAGTGTGAACCATTTTCCTCCAGCTAAGGATTGATGCTGAAATTCTGCTGTCATTGCTTCACCAGTCAGTCGATAATTTCTTTGGTTTTCGGTTAATGCCAATGGTCATATCTTTAACATGGATATGGGTTAAGAGCAAACGCTTAGGCTTAATGGTGACAAAGCGTCAATAAGTGTTTGAGAGCTTTTCAATGGGAAATTTTGAGCATTTCCCCTAATCTCTTTTTATCGAGGATTTGATATGGCGATGACCTTGCAAGAAATTTCTGACCGTTTTGAAATCATGGATCTGTTAGTCGATTATTGCTCTGCTATTGACAGTAAGGATGTTAATGCGCTCGATCTGATTTTTACTGAGGATGCCCGCATCGACTATTCAAAAGCTGGTGGACCTACTGGCAACTTAAAAACGATCAAAAAATTCCTAGTGGAAAATTTAGGGGATTTGCCTCGTCAGCACATGATTTCGAATTACAAAATACGGATTAATGGAGACACAGCAGATTCGCGGTCTCTTTGCCACAATCCGTTAGAGCTCCCGCGCCAAGGGGACGTTCTTGAGGTAGCGTTTTGGGGACTGTGGTACAACGACAAGCTCATTCGCACGTCTAAAGGCTGGCGCATTAAAGAGAAGGTCAGCGAGCCTTGCTATAGCTGGAAGATTCAAAGAACATGAAACCTCCCTTAGTCCTGATTTCAGGCCTTTTATCAAATGAATCCCTTTGGCAGCATCAAACGCGTCATTTAAGTGACATTGCTTCCATTCAAGTGCTTTCTCCTTCACAAGACACCCCCAAAAAAATGATTCAAGCGATTTTAGAACAAGCTCCTCCAGAGTTTGCTCTTGCAGGCCACTCTATGGGAGGCTGGCTTTGTTTAGAAATCATGCGCACTGCACCTTCTCGAGTTAGCCGGCTTTGTCTGTTGAACACAACCGCACGGAACGATTCAGAAGAAAAAAGGCTTGCTCGTCAGCAGATGATCCTAAAAGCTGAAAAAGGGCAGTTTTAAGAGGTAGTAAAGGAATTTGTCGAGAAGCTTGTCTTTATTCCTCTTGTTAAAAAAGATGTAGAAAAGATGTTCCTAGAAGTAGGTAAAGAAGCTTTTATCCATCAAGAGAAGGCAATGTTAGCAAGACATGAATCCCAATCGATTCTACCCACCATCCAATGTCCCGTTTTAGTGATCCATGCAACTCAGGATAAAAACTTTTCTCAAGAGGAACATGAAGAACTCGCTCATCAGATCCCCAATGCCAAGCTTGCCATTGTCGAGAAGTCAGGCCACATGAGCCCAATGGAGGCGCCACAAGCTATCGCAGATCTTCTTAGATCATGGTTTGCCTAACTTTCGATTGGGAAAAATTTAAAACTCATCTATCGTGGTGTGAAATGAGGATATATTATGTCGATGATCGAAAAAATTAATGAGGGGATCAAGGAAGCCATGAGAAGCCGAGATCAGATCCGGCTTGAAACCTTGCGGATGCTTAAATCCAAAATCTTGGCTGTTGATGCACGGGGGAATCTTCCCGATGCAGATGTCATCAAACTGTTCAAAACGTATTTCGGCAATCTGCAAGAAGCTTTAGAACAGGCTAAAGGCGCTAACCGGACTGAAACCGCTGAGCAATTAATAAAGGAACTTGCGATCATTCAAGAGTTTTTACCCAAAGCGCTTTCTCCTGAAGAAACAAGGAAAATTGTGATTCAGGCCATTGCTGAGTCTGGAGCCAAGACGAAAAAGGATCTAGGGCTTGTCATGAAAGCCATCATGAAAATCAATAATACCGTAGATGGTAAGCTAGCTAAAGAATTAGCTGGCGAATTACTAGCTGACTAAGATGAAATACTATATCGCAACATCACTTGCAAGAGCAGCAGCCCATAATTTAGTCAGAGATGCTTTAGAGAAATTTGGCCATGCACTCTGTTACGATTGGACTTTGCATGGCAGCGTCAAATCCGTCAGCTTTGAACGGTTACGAGAAGTTGCTATTTTTGAGCTCGGTGGCATTGCAGAAGCTGATTTTGTAGTTGTCCTTCTTCCTGGAGGGAAGGGGACACATCTTGAGCTAGGGTTTGCATTGGGTAATAACAAGAAAGTTTTTCTTCATACCGAAGAACCTTCCCTGTTTGAACTTGGCCCTCAAACCAACGCCTTTTATCACCACCCGCATCTTATCCGTCTGTGTTGCCCCCTGGATAACATAGCAACTAAAGTACATTCCAACTTAAGCAGTCCAGCTTTTGCTGGCTAAATTATCGCCAAGGAAGGTGGAGGGCTTTTCCTTCCAAATCAGAGATTTTTGAATCGATTCCCAAAATGAGAATTTGATCGGAGGGTACATCTCCAACATTGATCAGTTGGTGAGGAACATTTGCCGGACAAATGAGGGTAGATGGTGCGATACAGTGGTACTCTTTGTCTCCGACAATGGCAAGAATGTGGCCTTTAAGGACGATGAAAACTTCTTCTGTTTCATGGACGTGTTTGGGCGACTTACTGCCCACAGCAAGGCTGGCTCTCCACACTTCGAATTCTTTAGCCCCTGTCTCTTTTGTGGCTAAGCCCCGATAGGAATTTCCGAACATGGCATGGAGTTTGAGATCGTCATGTGAGTGGACGGTAGCTTCTTCTCCGTGAAGAGAGAAAATTGCCAATGTAGCAAAAATGAACAAATTTTTCATAAAATGCTCCTGATGTAGATGGATTATCTAAAAAGAGAGAATTAAAAAAAAGCTCAGGAGCTGCCTGAGCGTTCTTTGTCCTTGTCTTATTTAATACGTATACGTATTATTTCGAATGAAATCATTCAAGGAGAAATTTGATGTCCATGCCATCTTTAGGCTTAACGATACTTTTCGTGACCAATCCGCAGGCAAGCTGTCTTTTTTATCAAAAAATTTTGAACACAAAGCCCATAGAAGAATCCCCCACATTTGTCATGTTCGCTTTGACTAATGGTGTGATGTTAGGACTTTGGTCTAAATACACGGCAGAACCTCGAGTAGAGTCTCCTGCTGGAGCTTTTGAAATAGGCTTCCCAGTAGAGAATGTGGATGTTCTGTATGAGGAATGGGGGAGAAAGCATGTAACCGTGGCCCAAAAGCCTACCGATATGGATTTTGGTCGTACATTTGTCATCCTTGATCCTGATGGACATAGAATTAGAGTATATAAACTTCACGGCGAAAAACCATGATTAAATACTGGATAGGAGTTGCATCCAAAGAGCATGTACAAAGAGGTGTATTAGGAGGATTTGCTCAAGTATGTCATGGAAAAGCAGGTCCATTAAATCGAATGAAAAAGGGGGATTGGATTGTATACTATTCTCCCACCATCAAATTTGGCGAAAAAGAGCCTTGTCAATCCTTCACGGCAATAGGAGAAATTAAAAGCGGTGATCCGTATCTTTTTGCTATGAGCAAAGACTTTGTTCCATGGAGACGAGATGTTTCTTTTGTTAAATCAAGAGAGATTCCTATCCAAATACTTCTAGATGAGTTGTCTTTCATAAAGGACAAACAGAAATGGGGATTCCCTTTTAGAAGAGGTTGTTTTGAAATCTCACAAACGGACTTTCGAGTGATTGCTGAGGCCATGGGGGTTTTACAATGAAGAAACGTTTCAATTTCAAAGAAATCACAGCTCATGACACGCCGGACCGTAGTCCTGGATTCCTTTTATGGCACATCAGCACAACATGGAGGGGGTCGATCGAAATGATGCTTAAATCAATAGATCTTACCCATCCGCAATTCGTCATTCTTGCTACGCTTGGGTGGTTAACGCGAAAAGGAGCCTTTGTTACTCAAGCGACCATCGGTAAAATGGCAGGGCTTGATCCCAATACTGTTTCGCAGATTATACGAGGGCTTGAACAAAAAAAGCTAATTACGCGTATAAAATCCTCCGATGAAAGAGCAAAAAATCCCATTTTAACAACGAAAGGTTCTGATACCCTAAAGAGGGCTTTACCCGCAGTTGAAACCAAAGATGCGGAATTTTTTCATAGCCTTACACCAGAGGAAATGAAGTGCATGATCACCATCTTCCAGAAATTACTCCTACAAAATCAAGCGAAGGTAGCTGAATGCAAGAAACTGTCGTCATAGATGCTTTACTTGTGCGTCGCTTGATCGCCTCCCAATTTCCTAAGTGGAAAGAGCTATCTATTGATCCTGTTGCAATGAGCGGATGGGATAATCGAACTTTTCATTTGGGTAACGATATGTCGGTTCGCTTACCAAGCGCTGCCGAATATGAGCTGCAAGTGGAAAAAGAACATTTATGGTTACCAAAATTAGCTCCGCTCCCGCTTCCAATTCCCGTGCCTTTAGCAATGGGAAAACCAGAATATGGCTATCCCTGGAAGTGGTCGATTTACCGCTGGCTTGAAGGGGAAAGTGCAGCGTCTGCTCCCATAGACGGTCTAGCTGAATTCGCAGCCGATCTTGCTAACTTTCTCACTGCATTGCACCGGATTGATTCTACAGGAGGACCAGCACCTGGATTGCATAGCTTTTATCGAGGAGGGTCGCTATCAGTTTATGATACCGAAACACGAGGCGCTATTGCCTCTTTGAAGGGTAAAATTGATGCTAAAGCAGCTACTGAGATTTGGGAAAAGGCTCTTTCCACTTCTTGGAAGAAGCCGCCTGTATGGGTGCATGGTGATATCAGTGCAGGCAATCTTTTAGTCAAAGCAGGCAAGCTTTGTGCTGTCATCGATTTTGGTCAATTGGCAGTTGGTGATCCAGCCTGCGATCTTGCAATCTATTGGACCTTGTTTCATGGAAAAAGTAGAGGGGTTTTTCAAGAGAGGCTTTCTTTAGATCAAGAAACGTGGGCTCGTGCGCTTGGCTGGGTCTTGTGGAAAAACTTGATCGTAGCAGCTGGATTTACCAATCCCAATAACTCTGAATCAAAGAAATGCTGGCGGATCATCCATGAAGTTCTTAACGAACACATTTAATCTAATTCTCACTATAATTCAGAGGTTCGCACCGGAGATATTTATATGCTGACTCTTTCTGTTATGCCAATTTCACTAGCTGTCGTTCGTCTCAATGCTTCTTCCAGTATTCCGCATTGGGCAACGGAAGGGGAAGATTTCTTTTCGATCACCAAAACCGCTGATGAACTATCGGTTGTTTGCTCAGAAGACAAGATTCCTTCAGATGTTAAAGTTGAAAAAGGGTGGAGGTGCTTGAAAGTGGAAGGTCCGCTCGATTTTGGTTTGACCGGCATTCTTTCTTCTCTGGCAGAACCTCTGGCCAAAGCAAAAATTAGTATTTTTGCTATTTCTACTTTTGATACCGACTATATTTTGATTAAAAAAGAAAATCTTCAAAAAGCCCTAGAAATTCTAGGCGCTTTTTGTAAAATCCAATGAAAAAGGCTCGAAGAATCTCTTAGCCCTCGGTTTTGAAAGCTATCTCTACCACGCCTTGAGGTTCGAACATTCCTATGAAATGGTTGTATATCTCTGGCCTATTTTCGATTCTTCTTGTTGATAGAAGCAATTCCTGACTGTAAATGGCAATGTCTTCGACGATCCTTTCGTGTCGATAATAGGCCAAGATTGTTGAATCAATCTCCGTTTTTCCGTAACCCTGATAAAACAAGGTTTCCTCGTGTGGCTTATTCCAAACATTTCCAACACCTCCTCCGATAAACATCAGATCGCGCTCTTTTGGCGCCATGATCGGTTCATCCCAATCCACAATGTAGATTTCATTACCAGCTATCAGCACATTGCCAGCATGAATATCAGAATGGCACAGCACGAATGGATGTGGTTTATTCTCGAGTTTTTCTGCTAGCTGCTCTGCACGATCGACCAGTCGTCGAATAGCCGGCATATTTTTCCTCATAAAGGTTTGTAATTTTAAGGCGATCTCATCTCCGATGAGCTCGGCTTCAAGATGAACGTAGATCGATCGAACAATTTCGCGCCATTTTGAGGAGTAGGTTTCTTTTCGAATTTGTATGTGTTTTGGGACTTCTATTTCATGAACCTGCTTCATCGCTTTGCCAAGCTTTATCCATTGATCATCCGTTAGTTGGCGATGGAATCCATCTTGTCCATCAACAAATGGATATACAATGATAGTAAAGTCATCCATACGCTGAGTTGTCTTGCCATGAATTGTCTCAACAGGAGGAATAATCTGCTCAATCCCAGCGCTCTGTAATAGCTCTACGATTTCAACACTGATATCATGATGATGCCCCTGCTTAAGCTTGATGAAATAAGACCTTTGATCAAGAGCCTCAGCTTTATACACAGAAGCATTCATATCTGCGCCTAAGGGGAGAAATGTAAGGGTAGCGACTTCAATGCCATAATAGGTATTTAGACAGCTAATGATGCGGTGGTCTGAAAGCGCGTGTTTTTCTAACATTTACAATCTTTATATTGGAAAATAGGAGAAAAGGGAATTAAATTAGAAAAAAATGGCTAGCTGGACAACGGGGATCTGTAAAGCAAATGGGATTGACGTGCACTACCTCCGAACCGGTGGAGACAAACCCCCAGTTGTTCTGCTGCATGGGCTAATGACAAGTGGTGCGTGCTGGATTCCATTAGCGCGGGCGCTGGAGAAAGATTACGACGTTATTATGCCGGATGCTCGAGGGCATGGGAATTCGGGTGTTCCGGACAAGGGCTACCGGTATGACAATCTCGCTGTCGATGTCATGAGCTTTATCGACGCGCTCGGACTGGCCAGACCAGTGGTGGTTGGCCATTCGATGGGAGGCATGACGGCGGCTGTTGTTGCCGGTCAGATTCCTAAGCGACTGCGAGGGCTTATCTTGGTTGATCCACCTTTTTTGACACCTGAGCGTCAGCGTGAAGTTTATGAAAGTGATGTCGCAGATCAGCATCGCCGAATTCTCAGCCGGCCAAGGCAGGATCTTTTAGCTGATATGCTGGGCAGGCACAGCCACCGCTCCCGTGAGATCATCGAACTACTCGTGCAGGCAAGATTTCAAACAAGTATGCGTGCTTTTGAAGTTTTGACACCGCCAAATCCCGATTACGTGCAGCTGATCAATACTCTTGATGTTCCAAGCCTGCTTGTCATCGGTGATGTTGGCTCAGTCGTCTCTCCAGAAATGGCCGCAGAACTCGCTGGTCTTAATCAACGCTTAGAGGTCGTACAAATCAAGGAAGCAGGTCATGGAGTTCCGTATGATCAGCCCGACCGTTTATCAGCTGTCATCCAAGCTTTTTTGCGTTCAGTGAGTGCTCTCTAAAAAGCATACCCAAATTTTGCGTAGAATTGATTAGAAGTGTAACCGCTGCCAAATTCTCCGTTATAGCTGATGGATGCGAAACCGTTCCAATTTGTTTGCCAAAAAAGTTCGATGGCAGGAGAAATAAGACTTTGCTCAGAGGTAAAGGCCTCGACAAAAAACGATGCCGGAGCGTTGACAATCGCTGCATTGAGATGCCCTACGTTGTGAGGCCTTTTGTAGACGTAACTCAACTTTGCCTGTGCGATAAAAATTCCCCAGCTGTACGTGGTTGTTTTATATCCATTGAGGCCAGTTTCGAGTCGTAACATCCATGAATTTTTAGAAGAGATTCTCATGTTGTACGGAGCAGCTCCTTTCTCTGAATAGCTCGGATCCCATTCCATGACCCAATCTAGAAAACCGAACGGCTCGATAGTTACAGTATTCATATTGAAATCGTATCCCGTGCCAAAATGGAGATCGAGTTGCTGTGCGTTGAAAGAACTTTTTGCAGACTTCCTAAATCCAGGAAAAGAGATGGTACGCTTTTGATCGACGTGCATATAGTTGCCCCAAACGGCAGCATCGATGAAGAAGTCGGAAAAAAATCTCGTTCCATAGACACTGAGATATCCTGCATTTAGGTGGCTGCTTCCCATCGAATGATGCTCGTTGATCGATGAATAAGCGTACCCCGCAAGCGCGCCAATGTATCCCTGATCGGTATTACCGTAATCATAGGCCGCAAAAAAGCCGCCGCTGTTGAAATTAAAAGCGGGGGTTTGATTTTGAGAGTTTTGATGGCTGAATTGGCCAAAACTCTCCCCCCAAATTTCAGAATTGGTATTTTCGGGTGGGGTATAAATTGTTTTACGAGGGGGTCTTATGTAAGCTAAAAGCTCTTTAGTGTCATTGTCCACTACAAGGGCCGTTTCCTTTACATACTGATTTGTCTTGTGATGACGAGCAAGGTGTCTTTTGGTAAAATGCGAGTTAAGCGATTCGGAAAACATGAACATCACATTTTGTGCAGCAAATGTTGCAATTGAATTTCTAGATGGGCTAATAGCTTGAAGGGCTTGTCGGTACTGCGAAGGAGAAAGGCCATTTAAAAGATCAAATTGATCTGTCAATCCCAATACATTGGCATTGGGGGCTAAACGATTGAGGTAGTTGGCGACTCTTAAGTTGTTGCCTCGGAGGCCTTGTGTAGAAAGTGCGAGCAAAGAAGAAGGAAAACCTAAAAAATCAAACTGCACAAACATCGGTAGATAAGAGAGCGAATAATTCGGAGCTCTTCCAGTAAACTCAACAGAATCAAAGGTACCTGTAATGTTAGATGAGGTGAGAATCGTGTATGTTCCAGGAGTCGCATTTTCTAGGTCGATCTCCAAAATCCCTGCTAACGAAGCGGGTCCAGCCACGGAGATTGAAGATGTGTCGCTGGAATCGATTGTGATATGGACAAGGCTTCCGAGGGTGCCTTCTACTTGATCGGCTGAATTCAGGGTCAAACTGCCCAGGGTGAGTGTGGTATCTGGAGAGATCCTCCCGGAATTGACAAAGACGTCTCCGGTTAAAGTCCCACTCCCACTGAGCGTCCCTCTTTGCGAGCTAAGGCTAATATTTCTGCAGACGGAAATTGAGGCTTCTTCGATCAGTCCATTCACTTTGAAATTCGCATTGTTGATGGTGATGGTCCCTTGATAATCGGTTGTGCCGTTGTAAACAACAGTTCCATTTCCTGTGACAAAAACAGATGTTCCTCCTCCTCCTAAAGTCGTATCATCAGTAAATGCGACTTGATCGCCGAGCGTCAAAAGATCGTTAGTGTTTTGCGCCATGAGGGTAAGAGAAGAACCTGAGCGCAGGAAAATACTATTTCCTAAAGCTGATCCATCCGTGCCATCTGCACCTCCTCCAGAGCCGGCCGTTCCATGAGTGCCTGGTTGTGTCGTCGTATTTGAGGTATTAAAAATGGTTGGAATT
>JABDFE010000007.1 GCA_013286675.1 Chlamydiota bacterium | reverse complement strand
TTTTGGGGAGCAGTTCAGTTCTTAGTGGGGAATAGAACGGTTAGGTTTGAAGAAAATACAATAGCTCAAACTCAGCCTTAATAAAACCAGCCTGTATGAAAATTGCAGAACCCTATAAAATAGTTGGCACGATTTCCCTCTTCTGATTATTGTGAGAGAATTGGTGTGGGGAAAAGCAAGAATGGTTTCATGGCTTAAATTTTGTAGCATGATCTGGCTGCTGGCTTTTGCTTCGCTGCAGGCAGAAGAAATCTGTAAGAAGAAGATCCTCGTCTTATGCAGCAATGGCGGCAACGGCCATAATGCTGCTGTAGGAGCTTTAAAGACGATTCTTCACGATAGATATGAGTTCACTGTTATCTACCCCATTGACGAGCTGGAGATGTTTGGCGTCCAATCTGGAGAAGGTCTTTATAACCTATTTCTACAGAAAGGCTGGACCCGCTCGGTCAATTTTGTTTCTCGCTATGTAGCCCCAAAAGTTTTCCGCAGATACAAAAAAAAGATCGAAGGCTTAATTGGCAATCACATCGAAGCTGCAGAGCCCGATCTTGTGGTTTCTGTGATCCCTTTTATTAACTTTTATGCTAGCGAGGCTGCACGCAAGGCCACAGTTCCTTTCTTGATGATCACAACCGATAATGACCTTCAGACTTTTGTGCATGGGCTCCAAGGTGTCTGCCATCCCAATTTCAAAGTCGTTGTCGGAACTCATCTATCTTGCAGTCAAGAGATACTTCATGAAAAAAATATCGCAGATCACCTCATTGAAGTGATCGGCCTTCCAGTTCGTCCTGATTTTTTAGTGAAAAAAGATGCTAAGCTTCTTCGTGAAAAGTACCAAATCCCTGCACATAAGCCGGTGATTTTGATTATGATTGGCGGGGCTGGAGGCGATGCGACTTATCAATATGCCAAGACACTTGGCCGGATCCAGATGGGCGTTCATTTGATCGCGTGTGCCGGCAGAAACAAAGAAATGGCCGATGCCATGCGGAAGATCAAAATCAATGTGTCTAATTCTCTCACCGTCATGGAATTTACCGATCAAATCCCTGAACTGATGACAATAGCCGATCTGATTATCACCAAACCTGGGACTCTTTCGACGACAGAATCACTCGCTATGCAGCTTCCGATTTTGATGGACTGCACAAATCCTGTGATTGACTGGGAGCAAGCCAATATCGATCTGATTAAAAACTACGGAGTGGGCAAAGACATTAAAAAATTAGAGCAAACCGAAATGCTCGTCCGAGAGTACTTATACGATACCGAGCTTCGGTACAGGGTTCAGCAAGCTTACCAAAAAATGCCTGCTAACCGTTTCAATGAGTCGATAGCTGGAGTTATCGATGAAATGTGCACGACTAAAGATTCGCTATGACAGCACCCTACGGAACATGGACTTCTCCTATCACTTCTGAGTGGCTGACTCTTGGCCAAAAGAGATTTGGTACGATTGTGCTTGATGGAGATACGATATATTGGGATGAGCTTCGCCCCAATGAAAAGGGGCGTTCCGTCGTTGTTCAACTCTCTCCCGATGGAGAAAAACGAGACATGACCCCGGATGGATTCAGTACCAGATCGCGCGTCCATGAATATGGAGGAGCTCCTTACACTGTCCATGAAGGAAAATTTTATTTTGTGAATGACAAAGATCAGCGTATTTACATGGGCACCGAGCCGCTTACAGAGCCGCATATCCGTTTTGCCGATCTACATATCTATGGCAACTATTTGATTGCCGTTGGTGAAAATGAGCACGACAACTTCCTGATCTGTCTTGACCTAACGACAAAAAAGTGGCAAAAGATCGCTAGCGGAAACGACTTCTATGCTTCGCCCTCTTTTAACAACGATGGAACAAAACTTGCTTTTCTCACCTGGAACCATCCTCAAATGCCCTGGAATGGCGCAGAGCTGATGCTGGCCGATTTTAAAGAAGGCCGACTTTCCAATATCCAAAAAATCGCAGGCAGCCCTACCGAATCGATTTTCCAGCCTAGCTGGTCGCCATCCAATGTCCTTCACTTTGTTTCAGATTCGACAGGCTGGAGAAACCTCTACCGGTGGGATGGCAAGCCCGTGCCACTTTGTTCCCGCCAGGCCGAGTTTGGACTGCCTCAGTGGGTCTTTGGCATGTCTACATATGCATTTTCAGGTGAACATATTATCGCCGCTTCAGTTAAAGACGGAGTGTGGTCGTTAGAACTCGACTTTAAGCCTCTGGATTTGCCTTGGACTTATTTTTCCCAAATCCGTGCTAACCAAAAATTTGCAGTATTTATTGCAGGATCATCTTTAGAAGACAAAGCGATATACAAATACGACTTTGCAAAAAAGAAAACAACTCTACTTGCTCACAACGTCCATCCACACCTCGATAAGAGCTATATATCTGAAGCTCAAGTTTTAACTTACCCCAGTGCAAAAGGCAGAAAAGCCCACGCTTTTTACTATCCACCCAAGAATAAAGATTTTAAAGCTCCAGAGGGAACTTACCCTCCCTTAGTTGTCATGACGCATGGAGGGCCGACGTCAGCCACCTCTTCGACATTTGATCTCAAGATCCAATATTGGACAAGCAGAGGAATAGCCGTGCTCGATGTCGATTATGGCGGAAGCACAGGATACGGACGCGCTTATCAAGACAGTTTGAATAAAAACTGGGGCATTGTTGATATCGAAGACTGCGAGGCTGGGGCAAAATACCTTGTTCTCCAAAAGAAAGCAGATTCCAAGAAATTAGCAATTAGAGGCGGAAGTGCCGGTGGTTATACGACGCTAGCTGCTTTGACTTTTGGCAAAACTTTTACAGTTGGAGCTAGTTACTACGGCGTCAGCGATTTAACAGCTCTAGCAGAAGAGACTCATAAATTCGAAGCACGGTATCTCGATTCTTTAATCGGTCCGTATCCTGCTCAAAAAAAACTCTATGAAGAGCGGTCTCCTCTTTACAATGTAGATAAACTCAAACGCCCTGTGATCTTTTTCCAAGGCTCGGAAGATCTTGTTGTCCCCTTAAACCAAGCTGAAAAAATGTACGACGCTTTAAAAAAGCGCGGCATCATGACCGAGCTCGTTGTTTATGAGGGAGAACAACACGGATTTAGAATCGCGCAAAATATCCGAGATTCCTTAGAAAAAGAGCTTGCCTTTTATCTCAAGTGTTGGAAAAATTTGACTTAAAATTAATTTTTACTCTCTTGTATACTGATCCGCATGAGTGTATCTGTTGTTCAAAGCCTGCAAGATGTGCTACGCCAAGTCGATAGCCAGACAAGCGCTGACACGCTGATTGCAGACAGTTCAAATACCAAAAGAACCTGCGCAGAATGGATTGTTGTTGCACAGCAAGCGACTAAAATATCTGCTCTTGAACAGCCTCAGCTAAATCAGCTTGAATTTGCTCTCAAATACCGAACTCAGGCTCTCAATGAAGTTCCTGTAGAATTTGATCCACACATGACATTTTTTAGGAATCTTTCTGCAAGATTATTCCCCTCAGGAATCCCTGCAGAATTTACTGACAAACAAATCCGCCATCTTTGCACTAAATATCCGTCGTTTGCAAAAAAACTCTTAGAGCCCACGCACGAAAAGCTAGCTGCAGACTTTTTTAGATTTGCATTACTTGCTCCTTCTCAAAGCTGCCATCGAAACAAAGATGCCCCTCACTGGGTCGATATCTTTGTTAAGTATCCCGAGATTACCGAAAAGCTAATGAAATCTTCCCTTTATGAAAAATTCGGGCAATATCCAGAAAACATCTGCATCCTTCCTGAGAAGGAAGTTTGTGTAAAAATGGAGCTCTTGGAAGGCATCGGTTGGCATACCATCCATTTGAAACATTTAGACGCCAGCCTGTTCTTTAGAAATAAAGCTCTTGGAGGGAAAACTCCAGGCATCACGCTGACATTAGATGAAGTTTTCAAACAGTTTGAATCGCCACTTATTCCTGATCTTGATGTCTCATCCACTGGGATTGTCAACATCAATTCTCAACTTCTCCTCAGCAAAGATTCTGAAGGGCATATTCATAACATCGACCCAATGCGATGGACTGAGTATATGCCTTCTGTCGAGCTTGAATTACCTGAGCTCATAAAATTATTTCCAGAGGCTCAAAGCGAATTGCCATTTCCCTTCATTCTCCAAGTGAATGTCTTTGCTTCTAAAGAGGGACAGGCCTTCTTCGACTTTATCATGAAGCTTGATAATGGAAAATACCGCGTTATCTCTTTGCAAGGCCATCAAAAACCAGGTAATGTTCTGCATCAGCAAAAACGACTTTTCTATCCACTGACCAACAGCCAGGGAGATGCCGTCATCCGCATGGTCTCCGAAGAAATTACCCGCTGCAGAGAAGCTTATGGTCAAGGAAAACCACTTCCGTCGATTGACATACAGTCTTATCTAGATGAGATCTTAGGGCATGATTTTTATACACTCCTAGAAAAGTTAATCACCGATCTTTATACGTCAAATAATAGCCGCCAAATCAAGGATGAGCTCAAATCCCAGCTACTGCATGTAAGAAAAAATCTCGATACTGCTGCTTTTGAGTCTTTTTTACAGCCAGTTGTCGACAAACTCATGAACAAACACAACATGGTGTTAATCCAACAGCTTATTAATGCATCCCTTTCCACAATGCGCACTGTTCTTCAAAAAGGCTCAGTCCCGCTTCCTACTGTCGCAGAAGTCACAGAAGCCGGCAAAAATCACTTCGACCAAATGGGCCCCAGCCTTGTGGCTTTAGCTACCCTTTGCTTTGAAGTGTTGCACCCTTATCGCATCTCCGTTGCCGCTGCTGAAAAAGACACCCCGGTCATCGGGTTTATTTTCCGCACTATCGAGTCAATCCCCTGGCAGTGGCTCAAAAACTTACTCTATAATTTTTTCCTTACAGTCTTAGGACCTTTCCGTGGCTATCACTACAAAACCTTAGCCAACCCCCATCCCAGGTATTGGTCTGGCCTTGCCGCGTCTATCCGCAATCTTGTGCCTGAGAGATATGTCAACAGTCCCTCTCAGCTCTTTGACAGTCTAAGCGACGATCAAAAGCAGTCCGCTGAGGCCCGTATCAAAGCGTACCTTTCCGTTTTAACAGTTCCTGTGCTCCTGTAAACGTCTAGACAAAAAAATAGTCTTTAGATTAAATTTTTACCATTCACATAGGAGTGTTTTATGGCAAAAGGTAAAGATGCTCGTAAAGAAGAGAAGAAAAAGCCTCTGAAGTCGCTCAAAGAAAAAAGAAAAGAAAAAGAAGAAAAGAAAAAATCTAAAGGCTTCTAAACATAGTGAGACTGCTTTTGCAGTCTCACTTATTCAGCGTCCTGAAAAATAGAATGGACTGTACGGTTTCTCTAGGGAAGCCATAGCTGCACCTTCTTGGTCCAGCTAGATTGTTTGTTCAGAAGTCTGTTACTTTAAGTTTTTTCCATTTGGAAAATCTTTTAGCGGGGAGACCTGATAACAAACAAACGATTGAACTCTGCTTGAATTCTTTCGAAAGGGGTGGCTAGCAATTGATGGGTTTCTAGACGTGTTGGGTCATAAGCACTGCGTTCAACTACATATTCTCGAGAGTCTTCTGGTATTGGCCCATTAGCCAGAAACAATTTGATGAGCTCTAGATTGTTTATATGATGAGCCTCTTTAACTGCCAATCCTCGTTCGATTTCACCTATTGGACCATCAGCTAGTATCAATTTGGCAAGCTCTGAATTGTTGTTTCTAGCTGCTATACAGAGTGCCACCCCTCGACCTAATAGAGTTAGCCCATTAGCAAGTATAGCTAGTATGAGTTCAACGCAATTTGGTATGTACCAGTTATATAAACATACAACTGCCTTTTTTCCAGCCTCTTCTGAAATTGGCCCATTAGCAAGTAGCATTTGGGCAAATTCCATATTGTTTGCTTGAATAGCAAAAAATAATGCCTCTCCTCGATCTTTTATTGATAAAGGATTGCAACTTTGTAATAGCGTAAAAAATGTGTCTGAGTTGACTGGGTTCTCATGCGAGGAGTACAATCTAGCATATACGCGCCAAAGAGCAAGACCTGAAATCTCAAAAATGTCCTTCATGGAATCTGGGAGATCTTTCGCTATTGCTGTTTCTAATAGATCTTTCTCTTCTCTAGTCAAATTTCTTAACATACCTATAACCAAGCCTTTGCTGATTAAAAATAATCGCTTAATTTGTCCACAAGTGGTAACAGAATTAGTGAGAGATTGATGAGCATCTTGAATTTCTTTAAGATCTGCTATGCACTCTGCAAGTTTAACTGGATCGTGACATAAAACGGGATCAAGCGCCTTGGTGATGAGTAGGATGGTACGTTCTAGGTCATACTTATTAGATTCTTTGGCAACTGGGAAGGTAAGAACATTCCAATCATGACTTACTACTGTGGTTTTTTGACTATCGTTAGTAAGAAACAGAATATACCTTGATATTTCATTAGGAAAACCAGGAATTGCTGGTTCTTTTTGGTGCAACTGGGTTGATTCTGGAGTAGAGGCCAAGTTATTAATCGATGTCATACATTTTTCCTTTTTAATTCTTACTATTTATTATTCGGATATAATTATATAATAATTATTTATAATAATCAATCATAATTTTAAATTAACACAACAAGATAAAAATCAATCGTTTTAATGACTTAAGACAGAGTAAGTTATGTCTAGCTATACGGTGCCCGCTTAGATTGTGTGAATTTGGACTTGAGCGAGACAAAGCCAGATCGAAGTGTCAGTGGCCGAACGAGGAGGCCCTTCCCCTCGTGGGAAGGGTGACGAGGCTGCGGAAACACGAGAAGGCCCCCCGTTTGCAAGTAGCGGAGCAGGTGAGCGCAAGCGAACTGGCCCGAAGGGATCGATTGGGCCCAAATTGCAACTGGGTCGCAGCCAGCACAAATTCACACATCCTAAGCGGGTGCCGTATACCTCTATCTTTTCAAAGTGGGCTGTAAAGATTCGATCTCTTCAAAAGAGAGTTTTGTGACAGCTTGGATGGTTGCTACATCAACACCTTGGACAAGAAGATTCGCAGCTATGCGTGTGATTGCATTTTGGGCTCCTCTAGCTTCTCCCACTGCCTCGCCTTCGGTAAATCCTTCAGCCTTCCCCTTGACAAAACCTTTGAGCTCTCCTTCAAGTACCTTCTGCGCGTAAACAGCTTGTTCATCGCGCTTCCTTTTTAACTCTTGATCATAGGCAAACAATTCATCTTTAGACCAAAAGAATTGGTTTAAGGCGGTGTACGCTTTTTCGATGATGGGATAATCGCCGATGACCTCTCTGAGTTCTTCTAAAGAGGTCGTAGGAGCATGCTTAAAAAAATAGGTCCATTTCTCGATGGGAGTGTTGAGCTCATGTATGGTTTTCTTAAATTTTGGGAGCTCAAGAAAGCAGAAGTAAAAATCTTTGAGATGGTTCTCTAGTGAATTTTTCTCAAGGATCAGATGATCCGATTTGTATTCGGAAGTATCTGGGAACATAATGAAGTCGGTAATGGCAAGGAAGATAATCTCCTTGAGATTGTGGTAGGCATCACCCTCGCCCATCTGATTTACGTAGGCTTTTGCGGCGTAATATTGCGCTCTTTTTTCAAAACCTTGTGTATTGGCAACTTGCATTTCGACAATGTATTGACATCCTTTTTCATCGACACAGAGGACATCGACAATACTTTGTTTTCTGGCAGCGGCATCGGGATCCTGGGAGGGCTTTAAAAAACTCACCTTTTCAATTTTTGATCCTCCGGGAAAAGGGATCATGTCATTGAGAAAATGGATCAGGATGTCTTTGTTCTTTTCAGTCCCAAAGACTTGTTTGAACGCGAAATCATTCTTAGGATCAAGAAATTTACTAAGATTCATCGCACACCCTGTAAACAGGTTAACATTTTTTTGTCAAAAAATTCGAGCGCTTTTTTTAGCACTTGCATGAATTGCTAATGAAATCATCATGTCTTTTTGGCGATTAAAATGGTTGAGACTTCATTGAGAGGGCATGTATTTTCAAGAACGAATCCGGCTTGGTTGAGTATTTTTTCAAAACAGTCTAAAGTTCTTTCTCTTCCTTCCGTCATGACAAGCATGTTGAGATCTAGTAACGAACCTGAGAAAGTTTTGGAATCTAAGAGATTTTCGATGATATAAAGGCGCCTGCTAGGAGTGTCGGAAAGGACGTTTTTAACCTTCTTTAAGATTTCAACGCAGCTGGAATCAGACCAATCGTGAAGCACGCGAGATAAAATAGCACAGTCTACTGTGAATAAAGGCCAGTCGCTGAAAAAATTAGCAGAAAGTAGCTGCAGCCGGCCTTCCAGATCAGGAGGTATTTGAATGAGAGAAATCACGCTCGGAAGGTCAAGAATGATTCCCTGTAGATGAGGATTGGCTTTCAGGAGTTCCATCATCAGAATGCCAGAGGAACCACCAATATCGACAATAGATCGATGATTGCTTAAATCTACCAAGACACTAGCTGATTTGTAGTCTCGTCTAGCATATGTCGATATTGCTTGATGATAGAGCCCGGTTTTTTCTTCATTGTTTTTTAGATAATCAAACCATGACTTTCCAAAAAGATGATCGAAGGAAGAGGATTCTGTCTTTAAGCTATAAATGAGTTTTTGCCAGGAGATCAGGTGTTCTTCTTTCCAAAGCTGTTGTGCAGAGAGTAGAGAGAATGGGTGCCAGGAGGTTAAAAATGACCCTTTCTCAGATAGCATCCATTGATCTGATTTGTAAACAAATTCCATTTCACAAAGCGCTCTTAGGAGCTTCTCAATGGAATCGTGGGGTATTTCAGTTTTCTTGCTCACGAGCTCTGTAGTGCAGGGGAGATGGTCGAAGATTTTAAGTTGGCATGCAGCATCAAGGGTATAAAACCTCCAATAAGAGACAAGTTCTGCTGAAACATGGTGAAATTCATCTTCTAAAGCTTCCCTGAGAATTGTAACTATCTCTCCAGATTCATCAATCAGGAGAAGCGCACCGTTGTTGGTTTCAACACGGGCAATGCCGTTGTAAAAAGGCTCAACGTTTTGATATCGATCCGTATATAACGCATTGCCCCGAATATCAATATGAAACCAGCCTCTAGCATCTTTTGCTCGAGCAAATCCCTTGTGAAAGACATCCAGATCAAGAAACTTTTTTTTGTGCAGTAAAGACCCCTGAAAATTGATATGGGTGTGGAGGCCATCGTCACCTTGGACGACTGCATATCCATCGTGAAAATCCCCTGCATATTTGTAGGTCGCAAGATAGGCTCTTTTCCCTTCTAGAGTAAGATGAAAAAACCGGCCTTCGAAATCCCGCACGGGAGAGTGATTTTGCTGGAAATTTCCACACCAAGCATACCTTTCTATGTAGTGCTCAGTTCCATCAGGTAAAATATGATGCCAGCCGTCTGTAGACTGAACTGCTGCCAGGCCATCATAAAATCCAAATGTTCTTATAAATCGGTTTTCATAGGCTGCTTTGCCATTTTCATCGATATGATAACTTCCGGATAAATCTTGGACAGGTGCTAAGCCTGGCTCATGGAACTTCAAAACGGTCAAAAATCTAGCCTCATAAGCAGGCTGTCCGCTAGCCAAATGGTGAGTTTGATCTGTAGAGACCTTAAATGAGCGCCAGTCTGTTTTCAGCATTGGTAGCCTTTTTTCGCATATTGCATCCCTTGCATACGGTATGTTTCAAATAGTTTTTTCTTAAGTTTTGGTAAGCTGTTCCTTGCCAGATGTTTTCAATGGAGGTGTCGAAAAGACTGCCAAATTCTCCAAGCTTGAGCCGTTCTTCATTGGGAGCGCAGCAAGGGTTAAAACGACCCTCTGAGGAGACCCAAGCTTCTTCTCCTAGGAAGGGACAGACGCCATCGGAGATCAGCTCTTCCATTGCTGACTCATTGAGGGGATAAATATTTTCCAATGTGACTTTTTCTCCATTCGGAAGCCGGTATTGCTCTGCAGCATCGAGAGCTTTTACAACAATCTCATTCCATCGCTGGATGGAGTCGGTGTTGCGTCTTAAATTTTGGTTTTGCATTTCATTGGTAAAAACCCAGAGATGGTGACCTTTAACGCGATTGACACCCAAGCTGGCAGCAAGGCGAATCACATCAGGTAGTTCCTCAAGGCCTAGCTCAATGAAGGTGAGTTGAAATGTCATCCGGCAAAAATTTCCACCGCTTGCAAAGATTTCATCTCGAATACGAATGAAATCTTTGACATTTTGCACTCTCTTTTCGAAGTTTGACCCGATCATTATCAGCTCAGACGTTTGCTTTGTTGCTCCGTTCCATGAGATTTTCACATCAGAGCCGATAGGTACAATCCGCTTAGCCCATTCAACTGCGCCGTATTTTGGAAAAGTGCCATTGGTCGTGAGGTTGAGTTTTACATTGAACTGATGACAAAGCTCTATGATCTGATCAAATTGACGGTAAAGAAGGGGCTCTCCCATCGTAGAAGGAATGATCTCGCGCAGAGGGGAGTCTTTCGATTCCTCTAGAATTTTACGGATAAGCCCGATATCCATTCTTCTCCGAGGGCGCCCCTCTTCTTTTCTTTTTGTCTGACAGCAGCTGTAAATCGAATGTTCCTCGCACATGATGCATTTGAGATTGCAATCATCGGGATTGGTATCAAATGTAATTCTCCAAGGACCTTCTTTTTTAGACATATGAACCTACCTGCTTTTGTTCGATAATTTTTTGGTAAAGAGAGATCATTTCAATCGTATGTGCCTTGATGCAAGGGATGCGTCTATCTTCAGATTGGAGATACCCACCGGAGGCTATTTTTGCTGCCAAATCGGGATCTGAGACAAGTCTGTTCATTTGAAATGCCAGATCTACAGGATCCCGAAACTTAAAAAGAAGGCCATTGACTTCATGGTGGATATATTCCCTCATACCTCCATAGTCTGCAGTGATGACAGGCACACCGGCTTCCAGGGCTTCGTGGATGACAAGAGGTGAATTTTCTCCCCAGATCGAAGGAACGACGATGGCATCTACATGATTAAAAACACCGGATACGACATCATCATTTCTATAGCCGCCCATCCAATGAATCCGCGCTTCAATTTGAAGTCCCAATGAAGCAGCGTAGGATTTGAGAGATTGAGTAAAAGGCTGAAGTGGGGATCCCCAAATTTTCAGCTGGGTATTTTTTGGACTTTGACTAAAAGCTTGGATAAGATGAAAAATCCCTTTGGCTTGTTTATGGGTTCCAATATACCCAAAAATGAAATCAGCCTCTTTTTTTCTGCTTCTCCCTTGAAGTCTTTCTCTATGGAACCCGTAGTCTAGGTAGACCATTTTAGAAGGGTCAATCGAAAAGTCGTTAACAAATCGATCCATCAGGTATCTAGAAGGAGCAATGTAGAGATCAACAAGGCCGCACATCTGGCTGACATGATCCATCCTCTTTCTAACCCAGTTTGTCCAAAATCCGATATCTTCTTGATCATCTGGCTTGCTAAAATAGCGAGAGTAACAAGCGCGAGCACATTTTTCATTGTCTTGAAAGTCGCAGGACGGATAAAGGTTTTCTGTTTTCGAGTTGGTGGCTTGCAAGAACTGCCCACGAGGACACATCAGCCAAAAATCGTGCAGAGTAAAAATAACAGGAATCTCATTTTTCTGAGCTTCAGAGATCAAAGAGGTTGATAAATGGTTAAGATGGCCAATATGGATGATATCAGGTTTGTAATGTTCAATCAGATTTCTAAACGCATCATCGACTCTTTCATGACGGTAGCCGTCTTTTGCATGGGCCATATTAATAAGACAGACTCTGATCGTAGGGCATAACGGATCAGTCTCCCATTCGATGGAGTATTCTTGTTTGTAGGCGTCTTCTTGACGCGTGAAAACAACGACTTCATGACCTTGCCGGCAAAGCTCATGGCATAACATCTGAGAGTAGACTTCTGATCCTGCATTGTAACGATAGGGATAACCGTGAATAACCTTCAAAATTTTCATCACAACCTATTCCCATCAAGGTTTAAGCAAAATCCGCCTAAATAATCGGGAAACTCGGGGATGCTCGACTTAGAAAAATAGGCATAGAGAAGAGCGATGATAATATCGTGTGATATCATTAAACAGGGTAAGAGAGTGAGGGTTTTAAGGAAATTGACAAACAGCCTGCCGCCTTCTTCAAGTGTCCTCATGCCTGCAACAGCTTCTTTATTCAGCAATTTTTGCATGATTTCGAATGGAGTCGTTTTTAAAAAAACGGCGCCAGCCTTTTTCTTGTCAAATACGAAAGGGCCTGGGTCACCTAGTAGATGGGAAGGGTTGATGGGCAGCTTTTGCTCGGCACCTTTTAGGAAATGTTCAGCGGTTTCCTGACACCGAATAAGAGGGCTTGAGTAAACCTCGCCCCATCGAACTTGGCCAAGTTTTTTTCCTAATAGCAAAGAAGCTTTTTTGCCTTTTTCGGTTAGCGTAAGATCGTGTCCAAAAGTGCCAGCGGGAATTTTTTGTCGATGCCCATGTCTTAAGATAACAACGTCATAAAATATCAGAGTGTCACCGTATTGCAGGTTTTTTGAGCTTCAAAATAGAGACGGAATTGGTTGATCAGCCGGCGCATCCCTTCTTCGACAGTGACGCAGGCTTTCCAATTTAAAACGGTCTCTGCTCGGGTTGTATCACCGTAAAAACGGGAAACATCAAAAGAGCGGGAGGGACTATCGATAATTGAAATAGGATGAGAGCTTGCTTTTTGTGCAAAGCGGGCAATTTCATATAAAGTGACACCGATCCCGGTTGTCAGATGGATGGGGGCTAAAGATTCGTTATTGCAGGATAAAAGTCTGACGAGCGAAACCAATCCCTGGATCACATCGTCGAGGTAAGTAAAGTCAAAGAGATTGTCTCTTCCTTCAACACGTAGGGGCAATCCCTCAGCTGCAGCTCTACAAAAGGCAGGAACGACTCGATCGGCATGATCATAAATGCTACCAAAGACATTCGAAAAACGGACAATGCATGCGACTAAACCCTCTTGCTGGGCAAAGGTGATTGCTTGTTCTCCTTCTAACTTGGACTTTCCATAGATGTTCATGGGGCGAAGATCGGCTGTTTCCTTCACAGGCAAGGCGTTTTGCTCCCCATAGACTTCACGGCTGCTTGCATAAATCATCCAGGGCCGTTTTTCTGAGTATAGAGCGGCTTGAACAACATTTTGTGTGCCTTCGACATTTGTTTTCCAGCAGAGATCTGGATTTTTCTGGCCGTCAATAACGCGTGAAACAGCACCTAAATGAATAATGCCGTCGACTTGATTGACTTTAGAGGAGAGGGAATGTGGATCGAGAATATTGCCATAGTCAGGATGGTCAGGTTCTATTTTAACGTCATGTCCAATGACTTCAATTTGCAACGCCTCGAGAGCATTCTTCAGAGCAGATCCAATAAGACCACTCGAGCCGGTAATTAAAATTTTCATAACATAGAATTTTTGCTGAAAGCAGGAATTAAATTCCAATGTTTAGAGGTAGTTGCAAAATTTTCCTCCTCAGAAAATCGATGATTTTGAGTCAGTTTGTCTAGGCTGCTATGCGGCCTGCACCCCACCGCCAAGTACATACTCAAGAGAGTAGAACTTGGTGGTGGGGAGACAAAAATGGCTCAAAAGGGCGATTTTGCTGGGGCGGAAAGTTTTGCAACTGCCTCTTTATCCACCTTTCAAGGACAAGAAGATTAAGGATAGGTCTTGCGAAATTGCCCTGCCGAGTATCATGTAACAGTAGCAGTTGTCTTAGTCCTTTTTCAGACAACCACCCCGAACGCAAGAGTTCTCCTTCAAGAAGCCTTGAGACCATCCAATCTTTTAGAGATGTGCGCAGCCACTCATTTAGAGGAACGCCAAAACCCATTTTTTTCCGTTCTAATATCAGGGAGGGGAGATGGTTTTTCATGGCCTCTCTGAGTATTTCTTTTCCACGGTTACTGATCAAGACATCTGAAGAACATCCGAGAGCAAAATCTGTTACAGGAGGAGTCAGAAATGGACATCTTGCCTCCAAGCCTACTGCCATCGTAGAGCGGTCGACTTTCATCAGAATATCATCTGGGAGGTAGGTATGCATATCGACCCAAGAGCGCACTCTTTTTGAAGGATCCGTTTTTGCAGCAAGCATATCCATTGGTGACAATGACCTCTCGTGGATGAACTCTGGCTGACAGATCATTTCCATAATGTGAAAAGGCGTTGCAGCAAACGTTTCTAAATAAGTTTGAAAAGATCCATCGAAAAAGTACCTCTCATAACCAAGAAAAAGTTCATCTGCTCCATCACCTGTGATCACGACATCGACCTGCTGCTTAGCGAATTTTGCAAGGCAAAAGGTCGGGACCATTGACTCGTCGCCAAAAGGTTCATCGAATAAATCGACGATAAAATCAAAATGATCCATGAAAAAAGCAGGAGTGCATTTGACTGAAGTGAGGTTTAGGTTCAGAGCTTTTGCAGCTTCTGTTGTGAACCGGCTTTCGGAATAATTCTCATCATCCCAATGAAGTGAAAAAATGGGAGCTTTTGGATTTGCTCTAGAAAGAAAGTATGCCATCGTTGTGGAATCGATGCCGCCGCTCAAAAAACCGCCCACGGGTTTATCTGAGATCAAGCAATGATCAACGCTTGCTTTCAAGAGATCAAAGAGCTGACTAGGGAGTGTTTTCAAAAGGTTTTGCGGCAATTTTGCGCGTGAAAGCTCGCTGAAATCGACGACCGCAGGCTTCGCAAGTTGATCCGTATTAATGCAATACGAATCAACTTGCGATCGTCGATTTGAGCGGCTTTGACGCCAAAATTGACCAAAAAACTTTTGAAAACACTCCCTAGGAGACCGATTAACGGATTCTTGCAAGGTTGGAACGAAGAATTTGTGGGTTTTGAGCTCTCCATTCTTGAAAGTTAAAACAGTGCCCGGTGCAAGCTTGTGGATGCCTTGCCAGCCTGTTCTAGGACCGGGCAAGTAGCTGTTTTTTAAAAATACCACAACATCTTCTTCTGAAACAATCCATTTAAGATGTGGGAAAAAATGTAGAGCCTTTATCTCCGACGCAAAAGTGAGGCTTTGGTCAGCATAAGCATAGTAAAGAGGCTTTTCACCCCACCGGTCACGTGCAAGCGTCAAACTTTGATCATTTTCGTTCCAAAGGGCAAAAGCAAACATGCCCTCTAGCTGAGGGATGACCTCATCCCCAAATTCGATTAAAGCGTTTAACAAAACCTCAGTATCACAGTCTGTTCTAAACGTATAACCGGCAAGCCTTTTTTTGAGAAAACAGCTATTATAGAGTTCTCCATTGAAAACAAGCGTATAGTCTCCTGAAGACATCGGTTGTTTCCCATGAACGGGATCTCGAATCGCTAGCCGGCTAATTCCAAGAGCGACATTTTTTTCCACAAAGGAAGATCTTTGATCGGGACCTCGATGTTGGAGGCTACTAGAGGCATCATTTATAAATTTTTGTAGCTGTAGCTTAGAATAGAGAGATCCTACAAACCCGCTTATTCCACACATTGCGATCTCGCAAGGTGCTGTCTTAGAATATCGCGGTCAAGAGGGGAGTATTTTCCCATTTTAAATCTCAGGAGATCCAAATCGTCGCTTTGGCTTTTTTTATCGTGATTATGAACATTACCTTCATGCAGGCGATAGACATAGAGGGGAGTATCGATAAATGCGACATGTTTAGGATCGGCTAAAAGCTCAAGAATCGGAAACATATAAGCACTATCGCCAGAGGCCCGGATGAAGTCTCCATTGGGACGCCTGAATCCTTTAGGGTCAATATAGTCCCAAAGCCATCTTCGAAAAGTCCGCAGATGAAAACATCGAAATCCATCTTCACGAAACGATCGGTTTTTCCATACGTCTGGATGGTATGTTGTATTCACAGTTTTTTTGTCGTAGAAGTAGTTTTCTTGCGTGTCTTGATACGGACGGAAGTCGATAAGGACGTTTCCATAGGTCGTTGCCACATTAGGATCTTGATAGGCCTGATCAACAGTTTGCAGAGCATGAGGCAAAAGATAATCATCTCCATCAACTAGGCAGACAATATCGTCAGGGCAGGCAATCAGGGGAATCGCTTTTGAAAGTGCGCCAATTTGATAATGCCTTTCTGTCAAACAAACTAATTTACCGAGGCAATTGCAAAACTCGTGCGCCCCAGAAAATCGCCCTTTTAACGCCAGTTCTCGCCGCGCCTCCTCGCCTGCCCATTCGGGCATGGTCTCGTCTGCGCGGCCCCGGGCACCTTCTGAGCCAGTTTGCTGGCCCTGAGAATTGGCGTCAAAATCATCGATTTTCTGGGGCACAGTAGTTTTGCAACTGCCTCTACCGTTTGCAAGACTTAACCACTTTTCTAGCAATTTAGTTTCTGTAGGTGTGTAGCCAGAACAATCATCGATGTAAAGCGTTGAAAACTGGAACGATCCGAGTTGTGCTTGAATCGATTCTATGCAGAGCTTAGCCAGAGCAATCATTTTGTGGCCTGTAATCACAAAATGAAATCTATTTTTTTTCAAAAGAACTCACATTCTAGACGAGAGGAGCTGCTGCAATTTCACAATGTCCTTGCTGAAGTTGCGGATGCCCTCGTAGAGCTTGTCAGAGGCCATGGCATCGCAGCAAAGCATCCAGCGGAAGGTTTTTTCGTCGACTCTCAGTTTTTGGACGTCGGCTTTTTTAGCAACTTCTGGAGAGAGTTTGCGGGGGACATCGCCTTCAGCTTTTTGGAGTTCTTCTAAAAGCTTAGGAGCAATCGTTAAAAGATCGCAGCCGGCAAGCTCTAAAATCTCATCGGTATTGCGGAAAGATGCTCCCATGATTTGGGTCTTGTATCCCATCTTTTTATAATACGTGTAGATTTGAGTCACAGAGATGACTCCAGGATCTTTTTCAGGAGGATATGAATCAACGCCTTCATTTTTCTTGTACCAGTCGAGGATGCGTCCGACAAAAGGGGAGATCAGCGTTGCATGCGCCTCAGCGCAGCCGATCGCTTGCTCTAAGCTAAAAAGAAGCGTCATATTGCAATGGATCTTTTCTTTTTCAAGGATTTCGGCAGCTTTAATTCCTTCCCAGGTGGAAGCGAGTTTGATCAAGATTCTTTTTCTATCGATGCCAACGGCTTCATAAAGAGCGATCAACTGGCGGGCTTTAGCTACAGATCCTTCAACATCAAACGAAAGGCGGGCATCGACCTCTGTCGAGACACGGCCGGGGACAATCTTGAGAATTTCTAAACCAAAGTTCACGAACACTTTGTCCATCGCCAAGGTCAGCTGCTCTGGTTTAGATTTACCATGTTTTTGCCCATAGACAAGGGCTTCTTCAATAAGGAACTGATAGTCTGGTTTGCTAGCTGCAGCTAAGATCAAAGAGGGATTGGTTGTGGCATCTGTCGGATGGTACTTTTTGATCTCTTCGAACTCTCCGGTGTCGGAGACAACAGTGGTAAACTTCTTAAGTTTTTCTAATTTGCTCATAATGTTTTAAAGGGGAGTTGAAAAGGGTTTTTAATGGGTTCAGATTGCAGCTCGCGGAACTGCTCTGAAAATTCTTTAGGTTCTAAAGTTGTGAAAAAACCTTCCAGCATCACTGTGACAGGTTGGTTCAGCTGAAGGGACTCGGTTAAAAGCTGTTGAAGTGAGGGTGGTAGTGAAACACGTTGTCCACCTTCATGACGATGGCCAATCCCTTGAAAGGTTTTTCCTTCGATTTTTAAAATGACAAGAGCTTCCTTGTCATTGCCTTGATAAGCAGGAACGTGCTGAGCATGGACTTCAAGATAGGTATTAATGAGGCCTTGAGCGCAGATCATCTCAATGCCAATTCCATTCACGGTGTCATGGACAGGATAAGAGAGGCGCGCGGAATTATAGTCTTTTTTGCCGGTCTGAATGTGAGAAACCTCCCACGATTTGTTGGATTCACAGGCAAAAAGAAACAGGAGAAGAAAAGCTACTCTCTTCATTTTTTATGACCAGAATGAGTTGAAACCAGGATGAGTGCAGCGACTCCAACTGCAATTGCACAGGCGGCAAGCACATATTTTCCAGCGCCACTGCCTGCTGCTTTTGATCCGTCATGTGCAGCCTGTCCGACATGTTTTTTTCCATCGTCTGTAGGCGCATCCGTCGTATCATCGGGTATTTCTGGAGTTACCGCAAGCGCATCTTCTGGTGGTGGGGGAGTAGTGGTCGGATCCGTGTAAGTCGCTTGATTGTCAACAGGTGGTGCTTCATCTGCTCTTACAGAGGAAAATAGGAATGCTGCACACGTCAGTAAGGAAATGAATTTTTTCATGTCGACCTCTTGAGGAGTTGATGTTGTACGTCTCTAAGCAAAAGAATTTGCCAGTAGGCACCCATTTCAGTAAAGTCGTTAATGATCTTTTGTTGAAAAGGTTTCCAAGAATCCTTTTGAAAGTTTTTCGACTCTAAAGCCTGCGTTGCAGAGAGCCCAGTATTTTGTGCTGCAGTAAATTCGGTCTGCAAATTCCCAATCAGCTTTTGCAAGAGCTCTTTTTTCTCAGGTGATATGGCTGTTAGGTCGCTCGTGATTGTTAGCGACTTGAGGACGTTCTCAAAAGCTTGGTAATGGCGAGAGAATTCTTCTTTGAGCGCCCCAGCTGTCAGAATATAGGCTCTCTGATCTTTAATCACGATCAGCTGGACTTGTCTGGAAACTCCCCACTTGGTCTTCATCTCGCGTTCTGTCAGCCTTCCTTCACCAAGAGGAGTGTTATATTTGCCTAAATCACGCCAGACGCAATTGGGATCTCTTTCACAGTCGCTCTTGACGATATCAATATAGGCCTTCAAAGAGATGTTGACCTCTTCAGTTGCTAGGTTGACAGATGGTAAAAGATTGTTTGAGCTTTTCCCGATAAAACAGATTTTCACCCTAGGGGACAGTTTTGACTGGTCGGCCAGGTCCCAGCCTTTAGGTGGGATGAAATAGCAGTGGTAAGCCTCCTTAGGCGTAACGATCTCAGTTTTAGGGGGTTCTAGAGCTGTGTTTTCAGGGGTGCTGTAACACCTTCCCAGAAGAACACAGGAAGTGGCTAAAATAAATTTTATATAGTTAGTGACAGTGTGCACTGCTACCGCTGCTGTTAGTGCTTGGGCGTAGGACGGCACATAAGATGCCAATCCCAATGGCCAGGCCGATTCCCCATGCGATCATAGAAGTACTAATTGCCGTATAGGAGCCGTCGTGGGCGCCTGAGCCGGTACGCCAGAGCTTATCTGTATTATTTGCAACGTCTTGGAGGTCATCGCGTCCCTGCACAGTGGAAGAAAAGCTTAGGAGGGCGATGAGCAGAAAACTAACCATCTTTTTCTTCATATCGATATGTTATCGCATAATTTTTGACTTTCTTGCAATTTTTCTTTCAAAAGGGGTGTAATTGAAAGTGTTAGTTCAAGCAAAAAGTGAGCGAGGATGCCAAGTTGCTAGGCGCCCGCAGCGGGTTGTCGAAGCAGGGCAACGCAGCAAATTGGTGTCCGCAGCCTCTTTTTGCTAACTAACACTTTTAATTACACCCTTCAAAAGACATCAGTTCTGGTTCACATCCTCACTGAACCAGCGATTCCCGCTAAAAAAATTCTTATAGATAAAGAATAATACTTTTTGGATCAGATACAAGGAGCGTCCTGTGGGCTATTTCAGGGCGCTTTAAAGAATAGAAGAATCAGACGATTGTTTCGGGAAAAAATAAGAGGTTTTTTCACTCTCCATTTAATAGACACATGAATAAACTATTCTAGTACTGTGAAGGCAAAAATAGCACCTATTAACCCGAGAGGTCAAAAGATGACAAAATGCGCTGCGAGGCAAAGCCAGATTGAAGCAGAGCGGTCCGAAGGAGGCGTCCATAGTAAAACTATGGACAACGATGGAGGATCAATATGGCAATGCCGCAGCAAGCAGGTTGTCACCTTTTGACCTCTCGGGTTAATAACATGTTTAAGGCTAGAATTTTTCTTCAAACTGGGGATGGGAGTTGGGTTTGACCTATTTGTCTTAAAGCATAGGGGATATTGTGGAACATATGGGAAATGATTGCCGGGCTAAGCCCCCATTCTGGATGAATAGCAAGATAGGACAAAACTAACCCACCTGTAAATAAATCAGCTGCTCGACCCGGGCCAGGATTATCACCATGAACATACACAAATCCAATTGAAGAAAGGACAGCTAAAATAGGCTTTACCAGCGCTAATCCTGGAACAAAGTAATCGATCGCCCTGGAACACACTAGCAGTGGCAATCGAAATACAAACTCTTCAACGATAGGAGCAATAATCGTTAATCTGATAGATTCTTTGTGGATTGGCAGAACTCTTGAAACTAGCTGAGCCCACTTCTCGTTAGTGTTACCTAGCCTTTGTTCTCCAAATATCTGAAGCTTTTTCCTAACAAAAAAAGGTACGAAACTGTTTAACTGAACATATGTACCAGTAAGCTTTCCGGTGAACTTTGAAACCGCCTGCCCTGAAATTCTTCCTAACCCACTAATGATCCCAATTCCAAAGAAAGCGACAGTGCCAAAATTATCAACGACAGCTGAGGTTATTGAAGAAAGTCCATTAGATAATGCTGTTGCTACATAATTTGAAGCAACATTTTCGTAAATATTACCAAAAAAACTACTCATTTTGTCTCGTTTTTATTTAATTATTATATCTATTTTATTAATTTTATAATAAATAATTTATATAAATTAATTCAAAACCATCTGTTTGAAGTTGGTTGATAATAAAGACGTTATAAGTGACTAATGCTAGGTAGGTTAAAAGCATAGACTTCTTTGCATCTCTATGCGTGACAAAAAAATGAATTGAGAGAAAACTCGCTAAAATGCAGCCACAAACGCATTGGTAATCAATCAGTGCCAAAGAAGGTGTCTTGAATTTGAGCCAGTTTCAATGTAATTTCTTAAAATCCCATCAATTATTTTTTTAGAGTTCTTTATAACTAGTCAACCACAGGTTGAGTTACATTTGACTTTAAGAATTTTTTATGATAAAATACAACCCAAGTTTTAACAAAAAAGGTTGATATGGTAACACAACTAGATTTAACACAAACAATTGTGGGGCGACTCAATCCAGACGCTCTTGAGTGCATTTTTAATAAAATGGGGGCTAGCCTCACTAATAATCTTACTTCTAATGAGTATCAAGCTTATTTACAGGTTATAACTTGGGCTATCCTAGAGAGATTAAACGCTTCTGATTTCCCCCAATCGACTCCTCTTGATGAAGATCGAGTTAGCCTTATTGTAGATAGTAAAATTAGGGGCATGTGCAACTTGATGACGAAAGATCTGGGATACCCTGATTCCACACCATCTTGCTTAATGAGTCGCGTAATCTGGTGTTTATTGAAAATCTGCGGAGATGAACTTATTTAAGATAGAGCATTGGTTATTCTGCCACATTACCCAAAACTGGAGCGCGCGACCCCTTACGAGCTATGAAGTGATTAGCAATCTCATTAGTCATACGACAACAAAAACAAAGCTGAAAGTTTTTTCCAAAACCCGATGAAAAAAACAGATCCTCTTGCCAAAAAGATCACGAATGGCGAGATGCGAACTATCAATCCGCATCCTCATTTCGTAGCAGGTGTTTATTAGGCGCATTTTAATGTACTAGTTCTGCTAAAGTCGCGAATTCAATTAAAAAATTTACTTGAAATTGATTGAAGTTCCCTTTTTTTCGATTTTGGGGTATAATGATTCAACATGCAAAATTTTAATCGACCGACTGCTAAAATTATTGGTACTGGGAGCTATGTCCCTGAGCGCGTGCTGACTAACCAAGACCTCGAGAAGATGGTCGAGACGAACGACGAGTGGATCGTCAGCCGGACAGGGATGAAAGAGCGCCGTATTGCCCGCCCTGATGAATTCACCTCAGATATGGGCCTAGAGGCTGCCAAAAAGGCCCTAGAAGCCTCTAAAATTCCTGCTGACAGTTTAGACCTTATCTTATTTGCAACCCTGACCCCTGACTATGTTTTCCCAAGTACTGCTTGCTTAATCCAGAACCAGCTCGGTGCAACTAAGGCTGCAGCCGTCGATGTTCAAGCCGCCTGTACCGGGTATCTTTATGTTTTGGGCATGGCCAAGGCTTTCATCGAGTCGGGTATCTACAAAAATATTCTGGTTGTGGCTGCAGAAAAGCTCTCTAGCATCGTCAACTACCAAGACCGTAATACCTGCGTTCTCTTCGGAGACGGAGCTTCCGCTGCTGTGATTTCTTCTGAAGGGCATGGACTGGCTATCCGTGAAATTTCTTTGGGTTCTGATGGGGAATTAGCCAAACTGCTCATTCTACCTGCCGGAGGATCCCGCCAGCCTGCGACGCGCGAGACTGTCGATTGCGGTCTCCACTACCTCCAAATGGAAGGAAAAGAAGTGTTTAAACATGCTGTCCGCAGGATGGAATCGGCTTCTAAAGAAGTGATCGATCGAGCAGGAGTTAAAGAAAATGAGATTTCCTGGCTGATTCCTCACCAAGCCAACATGCGGATCATCGAAGCGTTAGCAAAAAGATTCGAAATTCCAATGGAAAAAGTCTTCGTTACGATTCATAAATATGGCAATACTTCAGCTTCCTCTATCGGTATTGCTTTAGATGAAATGCTCCGGCAAAACAATGCAAAAAAAGGAGATAACATCCTTTTAACTGCATTCGGAGCTGGACTCACATGGGGAGCATCGCTGCTGACGCATGAATAAAATCGCGTTTATTTTCCCTGGACAGGGAGCTCAATATGTCGGTATGGCCAAAGATTTTTACGACGCTTACCCGATCGTGCGGGAGACATTTGAAGAGGCTTCTAAAATTCTCTCTTTCGATTTCACACGTTTAATTCTAGAAGGTCCTGAGACAGAGCTCACCCTCACTAAAAACAGCCAGCCCGCCATCTTTATTGTCAGCGTTGCTATTTTGCGTGTGATCCAGCAGCTCTATCCTCAGCTTCAGCCCTCTATTTGCGCAGGTTTGAGCTTAGGGGAGTATACCGCTTTATATGCTTCAGGCCGTATCTCTTTTGTCGACGCATTGCAAATTGTTGCCGCTCGTGGAAAATATATGCAGGAAGCTTGCCAAGAAGTGCCGAGCACCATGCGTGTTGTTTTAGGGCTCGATCCTCAAGTAGTTGCAAAGAGTCTTCCTGAAAATGTTTGGATCGCCAATTTGAACTGTCCTGGACAAGTTGTGATTGCAGGATTAACGTCTGCAATGCCAGAGGCAGAAGAGATGTTAAAAGCTCAAGGCGCAAAAAGAGTCCTTCCTTTAGAAGTGTCGGGAGCTTTCCACACACCGTTAATGCGCTCTGCTCAAGACAAGCTCAAATCATTACTCCTCTCTACTCCTTTAAATGAGAGCACAGTTCAATTTGTCATGAATGTGCCTGGAGATTTTGTTGACTCAATTTCTCAAATCCGCGACCATCTTGTGCTCCAAGTCGCAAGTCCAACTCAGTGGGAGAAGGGGATCCGTCTTTTAGACGATGTCGACCTTTATATTGAGATTGGGCCTGGTAAAACCCTTAGCGGCATGAATAAAAAAATCGGCGTCAAAGGTCAAACCTTGAACATCGAAAAAACAACAGACCTAGAGAATTTAAATGCAATACCATCTCCAAGATAAAGCAGCAGTCATCACAGGCGGGACTGCAGGGATCGGACGAGAAATCGTCATGGCATTTGCTCGAGAAGGTGCCCATGTAGCGATCTTCGGGACAAATGCAGAAAGAGCTGCTGAAATCCTCGAACACCTCAAAAAAACTTATCCCAACCAAAAATTTTTTGTAAAACTCGCTGATGTTTCTGATAAAAAAGCGGTCGATCAGGCCCTTCAAGAAGTTCTCGCTGAATTTGGGAAAATTGATGTTCTTGTCAATAACGCCGGGATCACGCGCGATGGCCTTTTAATGAAGATGACCGAAGAAGATTGGGACCGAGTCATTGCCGTGAATCTTAAATCCGTTTATAATACTTGCCAAGCTCTTGTCAGGCCCATGTTGAAGGCTAGAGGCGGAAAGATTATCAATATCACTTCCGTTGTCGGTCTCAATGGGAATGCAGGACAGACGAATTATGCTGCATCGAAAGCAGGGATGATTGGGTTTACCCAGTCTCTAGCCAAAGAGGTTGCAAGCCGCGGTATCTGCGTCAATTGCATCGCTCCTGGTTTTATTAAAACACCGATGACCGATGTTTTAACCGATGCGCAGAAAGAAGGAATTTTAAAACAAGTGCCCATGGGTCGACTTGGCGATGCCGAGGAGATTGCAAATACAGCCGTCTTTTTAGCCAGTGACTGGTCCAATTATATCACTGGACAAGTGCTGACAGTTGACGGCGGAATGGTCATGTAAAGGATTGAGAGGCAGTTGCAAAACTACTGTGCCTCAGAAAATCGATGATTTTGACGCCAGTTTTCAGGGCCAGCATGCTGGCCCAGAAGGTATCTGGGGCTGCGCCGACGAGACCATGCCCGAATGGGCAGGCGAGGAGGTGCAGCGAGAAATGGCGACAAAAGGGCGATTTTATGGGGCACATGAGTTTTACAATTGCCTCTGAAAACAAAAAAGGAAACGTATGCTTATGTCATCTCTAGAAAAAGACGTTATAGACATCGTTGTGGAGCAACTGGGTGTTGACGCAGCTGATGTTACGCTTGAAAAATCATTCATCGAGGATCTCAATGCCGATTCTCTCGACCTCACAGAGCTAATTATGACGTTCGAAGAGCGCTTCGGCTTTGAAATCACTGAAGAAGAAGCAGAAAAGCTCAAAACCGTCGGTGACGTCGTTGCCTTTATTCAAAAGAAAAAAGGCGCTTAATTTTAAGCCCCTCTTTCTCAAAAAAGACCATCCTTTTGGATGGTCTTTTTCTTTTTAAAGAAGTGTTTGGAAATCGATGATATGGTCAAAAAGTTCCGAATCTTTCACTACATCGGTGACTCCATTGACATGAATCAAAACAGGGCGAATAGAATAGAGACGTGGGACAGTGAGCCTGCGGATTTTTTCTTTAACTTCTTTGATAACAAAAGCTCCAATGGGATTTTCTGAAAACTTTATCTCGCAAAGATAGAGAACTCTAGTTTTTGTTTGAATCAGAAGATCAATTTGGCATCCTTCTAGTATTTTTGTTTTTCTTTGGAAAAATGGCCCACTATGAACGATTGAATCAGGTGGGATCCCAAGTTTTGAAAATAAGATTAATTTATTGGCTAGGATGAGATTTTCAAACTGAAGACCTAAAGTTCCAAACCATCCTGGAAGCGACTCAACGGTTTGAAGCTGCATTGTTTTGTCTTCAATTTGCTGCCTTTTGGGAAAAATATACTTGAGGTAGAAACGGATGTAGTTGTCCGAAAGACGAAAGAGCTTGAGTCGTGAAGTTATTTTCTCTTTCAAATTCCAAGTCGAATCGACCTGAATAAATCCTGCTTGTTGTAGGTGATGCAAATCTTTGGATAAGGAGCCGCTTTTTTCGATAGAGAGCTTCTTGCAGATAGAATCCAAATCTTGAGCTCCATTAGCAAGTGTTTGTAGGATTTCTTGATGATGTTTTGCACGTTTTTTAAAAAGATCAGAAAAAATTTGGTTGAACTCGCGAAATAGAAGCCCATCCGGCGTAAAACAGAGGTTTCGAATATTGTTTTCCGCAGAGAGTTCTGGCACGATCTCTTCGAGATATTTTGGTACGCCTCCAGTGATTGAAAGAACTTTGAGAATTTCGTAAGGAGCAATTCTTTTTGGCCAAAATTTGCGGCATTCGCTTAAGGAAAGCTCGCGCAAAACGATATCCAAAGAAATACGTCCTAGAAAACCTGTACTGGATAAAATATTTTCTTCGATCCAGCTCGATACAGAGCCACAAAGGATCAAGATGAGCTCTGGGTTTTTTGAAAATTGTTCGTCCCAGTTTATTTTCAGTTTTCCAAGAAATGTGTCATCCTTATGAGCCATCCAGGATATCTCATCAAGCAAGATGATAACCCTGCCAGATTGAGTTATGCTTGCTAACATCCAAAACAAATTTCCCCAATCGTCTGATTGTATTTTAGGTACACGATATTTGGTGGATAATTGCCTTACGAATTCATTTCTTTGATCTTGAGCAGTCGTTTTACGTGTGATAGGCAACCCAGAGAGAGAAATAAAACGATGCTTGGAACCAAACTCTTCTGCTAGGCGGCTTTTTCCAATCCGCCGTCTTCCATGCATCACTACCAAACTCGAGGATTTTTTTTTAAGAAGAAGATCTAGCTTGCGCATCTCTTCTTCCCTTCCTATGAATTTTGCCATAAATCACCTCATCAAAATCACAATTGTGATTCTTATGATATAAAAATAAGGGTTAAAATTACATCATCAAAATCACAATTGTGATTCTTATGATGTGTTTTTTAGCCTAAATTTCGTATCATCAAAATCACATTTTTGAGTTTATTTCCATAACTTGTTGATTTATAGATTGTTATAAGTCCATGTATTTTTGATTGGTCTTTTTCTATTTATTCATTTATCATTTTTCACATCACCAGAGGTGCCCCTTGCGGGGCTGAAAGTT
This sequence comes from Chlamydiota bacterium, assembly GCA_013286675.1. GTDB lineage: Bacteria > Chlamydiota > Chlamydiia > Chlamydiales > Rhabdochlamydiaceae > PALSA-1444. The sequence continues at coordinate 9,510 of JABDFE010000007.1, read as the reverse complement.
CGCGTTAGCGATAAACTCTTATAACTCGATCTAGGTAATACTAGCGTAAGGAGTGTGGATATGTTTAACCGCTTTGCCGGCATGATCGGCAATGTTCTCGGCAATTATGATAAGGCCCTTTTTGGCCTGATAGCGCCTTTTATAGCGCCGTTATTCTTTGGTCCTGAAGATCCCGTTACAGCTCTGATTTTAACCTATGCGATGCTTCCGCTTGGCTTCGTGACAAAACCACTAGGTTCGATCTTTTTTGGTCGCATCGGCGATCGGTATGGCCGCAAATTTGCGCTTTGTTGTTCGTTAATTGGTATTGCTATCTTCACTTTGGGGATAGGTTTTTTACCTGTTTACAAAACGATTGGTGTGTGGGCGCCTGTCTGTCTTGCTCTTGCTCGGATGCTGCAGAGTTTCTTTGTTGCAGGAGAGTCAACAGGAGCTGCTCTTTATCTTTTAGAAAACACCGCTCAGGAAAAAAGAAGCCTCCTCAGCGGGCTCTACGGAGCCTCTTCAATCGTAGGTTATGTCATCGCTTCTGGCTTGGTTGCTTGGTTTAGCCTGCATGGATTTATGGAAGAGGGATGGCGGATTCTCTTTTGGATAGGCGGCCTCGCGGCGATTTTTGGCATTTTCTTACGTCTAAAAAATCAACGGGAAGATGCTGCACCTGTCAAACGGCTTCCACTACTTCAAGTGCTCTCGCAACATCGCAGCTCACTTTTAACGATCATTGTCGCTTCAGGCTTTTCCTTTGTGGCGTATGCGATGCCTTGCATTCTCATGAATGGATTTGTTCCGCTAGTGACAAACATCAGCAAAACAGCAGTGATGCAGGTTAATACGCTACTTCTGATTGTCGATATGGCCTTACTGCCGGTTTTTGGCTATCTTGCTCAAAAATTCGGAAAAGAGAGGGTAATGTTCATCGGAGCCTTTGGGTCTGCGGCTTTAGCTCTTCCGCTATTCTATTTAGTCGGTGGAGCTTCTTTAGGGATGGTGATTGCGATCCGTTTGATCTTAGTGATCTTGGGGGTTGTCTTTGCAGCTCCATATTACGCCTGGGCCCTCGAGCGCGTGGCACCTGAGCACCGGTATACGATCATGTGTTTAGGAAGCGCTCTTGGGTCACAGCTCATTGGAGCACCTGCTTCAGCGATTTCTTTATCGCTTTATCAGATGACGGGCTGGGTCTGGTCAGCTGGTCTCTATTTACTGGCAATTGGAGCCTTAGCAAGCTATGTGGTTTGGAAATCTGCTCAAAGCAAAGAGCAGTTGGAGGTAAAATGAATTTGCTTCCTGCCTGCTCTTTTGTCGTTGTGCATCTTATTTTGATGCAAAAAAATAGAGTTTTATTGGGATTAAGAACGCGTACAGGATTTGCTGATGGCATGTACGGGCTTCCTGCTGGCAAGGTAGAAGTGGGAGAGTCTGTTTTAGCTGGAATGATCCGGGAAGCGAAAGAGGAGCTAGGCATTGAAATCAGAGAGTCTGATTTAGAGCTTTCCTCTATGATCTATCATTTGTGGACGGATAAAGTTCAAACGCAGTCCAATATATTTTTTGTCTGTAGAAAATTCAGTGGAAAGATTGTCAATGCTGAGCCTGAAAAATGCGGCACGCTCAAATTTTTTTCCTTGAAACGACTTCCTAAAAATATCATTCCATTCATGGCAGAAGGTCTTCATAATCACATGAAAAAAATTAAGTATTCTGAGTTTGGCTGGGATAAAAAAGCCTATGACATCTAGTTAACTTTTCGACCTTTTGAATTATTGTTATACTTAGCGGAATAGGGTTTTGATGGACATGATTTCGCTGAGTATTAGCTACTCAGTCTTGATTTGGACCCAGGCGTCGCGGATCTTTTCCTGGGAGGTCAGAAGCCGGGTAAAGAGGAGGGGGCGGAGTTCGGGAGAGGACATAGTGATGAGCTCGCGGGCGTCGGGAGTGAGATCGAGGTCATCCATCACATCGAGGGTGGAAGGGAAAATGCCAAAGGTATCGTAGTGAGTTTTCATGGACTGGCGGGTGTAGAGGTAGTTCATGAGCTGGTAGGTCAGGTCTTGTTTGGTGCTGGTTACTGGGATGCAGAAATTCTCAATGGTGATAAAGGTGCCTTCTTTGGGGGTGACATAACCGACGAAGGGGAACTTTTTCATGGTTCTCCAGATGTATGAGCTGGTGGCAACTGCGACAGCGCTATTTTTGGTGGCTAGAAAATAGTCGGCGCGGAAGTCGGCATACGCATTGACGTACTGTTTTTGGGTGAGCAGGAGCTGAGTGATTTCTTTGAGCTGGGCATCGGTGATTGTTGGAATTGATCCATAGAGATAGAACGAGGCGAGCGTTACAGCTTGGATGGGGTCGTTGATCATGCTGATCTTGTAGTCGATTGTGTTTGGATCGAAGATCATTTTCCAGCTAGGGTTAAGGGGTTTATTTTGGAAAAAATCTTTATCGATTCCAAGGACGTAGAGCTCCCACTCGAAAGGAACGGAATAGAGATTGCCCGGATCGAAGAAGAGATTGGTAAGGTTGGGATTGAGGTTGTCCAGGAAGTTTAGTTTGGTTTTATCGAGTTTTTTCAGGAGATTTTCTTTTCTTAAGATTTCCACCGAATAATCAGAAGGGACGACCATGTCGTAGCCTTCTCCGCCGGTGGCTTTGAGCTTGATGATCATCTCTTCGTTAGAGGCATAATAGCTCAGGTTGACCTTGATGCCGGAGGCTTTTTCAAAGTCCGCAACAACAGAATCCTCTAAAATATCTCCCCAGGCAAAAACATTGATGCTCTTTTTCTCGTGGAAAAATAAATTTTTCGGCCAATAAAGGATGCCAAAGATCAAAGCAACCCAGAAAAAGACCACAAGCGAGCGATTAAAATATTGTCTTATTTTCATTAGAAGATTTTACTCCTGCTGCTGAGCTGGAAATAGACAAGAGCCATGAGGCTGCTCATGAATAGCAAGAGTGCAGAAAGAGCGTTCACAACAGGGGAGATGCCGGAGCGGATCATCGATAAGATATAGATAGAAAGCGTTTGGACGGAGCTGCCGGCGGTGAAGTAGGTCAAGATAAAGTCATCGAACGAAATGATGAAAACAAGGAGGGCGCTGGTGATCAGTGAGGGTCTGAGTAGGGGGAGCGTCACTTTAAAAAAGGTTTGCAGGGGAGTGGCTCCCAGCACGAGGGAAGCTTCTGTGAGGCGATAATCGAGGTCTTGGAACCGGGCATAGACCATCGGGATGACAAATCCGAGGCCTAAAACGGTATGGCCGATAATCAATGTCGTTAAGCCAAGAGAAATGGAAATGAGGCCGAAAAATCCGAGTAAGCTGACAGCAAGAACAGTCTCAGGGATAATGATGCTGCCATAAAAGAGGTTGAGGTATCTGCCAACGCGTCCGCCTTGCGCAGCAAAGAATATCAGAAAAATCCCCATTAGGACTGAAATGAAGGTCGCAGAGAGGGCCACGATGAGGGAGTTCAGAAACGATTTCCAGAGATAGACCGAGTCAATTAGCTCGACATACCACTGCAAGGTAAATCCTTTCCATGGAGCGGGGAAGCTCTCTTGGTTAAAAGAAAAGACGAGCAGGACGACGATCGGAACCCATAAGAAAAGATAGGTCGAAGCAATGAGTAGAAGGTGGCCGGTTTTTCCGAAGATCGATCTTCTTTGGTGTGTGTAAAACTTTCCTTTTTCAGCCACGATCCCTCACAGGTTCAGTGAATCGTCCTAGGAGCCAGTAGAAAAAGACTGCAGTAATGAGCAGGATAACGCAGCTGACGACCATGAAAGCTGCTCCTAAAGAGCCGGTGCCTTCCCCAAGAATGTACTCGGATACTACGTTGCCGACGAACATGACTTTGTCTCCGCCCATAAGAGAGGGGATCGCAAACTCGCCAAAAGACGGGATGTAGACCAAGAAAAAGCCAGCTCTCACTCCACGCATGGTTAATGGGAGGATGATCCGCCGGAAGGTCTGCAGCCAAGTCGCTCCTAGGTCAAAGGAAGCCTCGATCAAGCTGGTGTTGAATCGCTCTAGAGAATTGTAAATCGGCAGCACCATGAAGGGCAGATAATAGTAGACCATCATGATGATGATGGAAAAATTGGTATTTAAGAGAATCAGAGGTTCTTTGATCAATCCAATTTGCAGCAGAATGTTGTTGAGGAAGCCGTGTCTTTCTAAAACGTAGAACCACGCATAAACATGGAGTAGAAAGTTCGTCCAAAACGGAATCAACAACAGAAACAGCAGAAAATTTTTAATTTTTCTTCCTTTAAAAGCGATGAAATAGGCAAGTGGATAGGCAATTAAGAAGCAGAGGATGACGTTAATGATCGCAAGAACAAGAGAAGATACGATCACACGTAAATAAAGGGGATTGAGGAAGTGAGCGATTTTATCAAAGGTGACTCCGACAATCCCTGTCGAAGTGATCTTGAGGAAGCTTGTCAGGACAATGATCAAAAGGGGAATATAGAAGAACAGCACTTGCCAGATCAGTGCTGGGATCCCAATTGCAAAGGGACGGTCGGAAACGGGAGGTCGCAAAAATCTCATTTTCATCATTTTTCCAAAATGACCACGTTTTCTTTTTGCCAGTAGAGATTGACTTCGTTGTCATAGTCGATCACCTGTTGAGGAAAATGTTCTTCATTTTGTTCAAACACCTGGAGCTTCATATGGTTCTTTAAAAGAATATTATACTGTGTCGACCGTCCATGGTAGACAATCGACTGTACAGTGCCTTTGACATGGTTGGAGAAGTTTTTGACTTCTTTTTTCGAGATGAAGATTTTTTCGGGCCGGATGCTAATCAGGCTATCGCATCCTTCAGTCATCCACGGTTTCTTTTGTGCGATATCGACTTTGAAATGGCCGAGATCTGGGATCTCAAAGGCGGGCTCAGTGTCAATATTGCGGAGTGTTCCACTTAAGATATTGGTGGTTCCGACGAACTTGGCGACAAAAGAAGAATGGGGGAATTCGTAGATCTCTTTTGGAGTCCCGATCTGTTCGATCTCACCTTTTGTATTCATGATCGCCATCTGGTCGGCTACCGTGAGCGCCTCGAACTGGTCGTGGGTCACGTAGACAAACGTCGTTTTTAATTTATCTTGGAGCTCGATCAGTTCAATGAGCATCCTTTCGCGGAGCTTGAAGTCAAGAGCCGCCAGCGGTTCATCTAATAGGAGAACATCTGGCTCGTTGACGATCGCACGGGCAAGGGCAACCCGCTGCTGCTGTCCGCCCGAAAGCTGGCTGGGAGACTTGTAGATGTGGTTCTCAAGGTGGAAGGCCTCGAGGATTTTAAAAACTTTTTGCTCAATGACGATCTTGGGCAGTTTTTTCAGCCGCAGGCTATAGGCAATATTGTCAAAGACGTCGAGATGGGGGAAAAGAGCATAGTTTTGAAAAACAATGTTGATCGGACGTTCATGGATCGGAACGTCGGTGATGTCTTCGTCTCCCAGGAAGATCTTCCCGGCATCGGCTTTTTCCAGACCGGCAATGAGACGGAGTAGGGTTGTTTTGCCGCAGCCGCTAGGGCCTAGTAGGGCAAAAAACTTTCCGGCGGGGATTACCAGGCTGATATCGTTGATGATCATCCCGCCGCTGATGGACTTTTTTAACTTATCGAGCTTTATACTGCGCATGGCGAAAATTTTAATGTTCTGTAGATTTTATTCCACATAAATTGCTACAAATATACCGAAAGTGCCTCAAAATTTGGCTTTGGACACAGCCAGCGCCTCAGATTTGCTGCAGGCGCAGCCGTTGCGGAAGCAGGCCATGTTCGTGAACATGGCCGATGGACGCAGTTGCAAAGGTGAGGATGCTGGCACAGTCCAAAGCCAAATTTTTAGACATTTTCGGTATAACTTAAGTTTATGCAAAAACGCAAGATAATCATTGTCGGATCAGGTCCAGCCTCCTATACAGCGGCCATTTATGCGGCCCGCGCAAACTTAGAGCCCCTCATCTTTGAAGGGTTCTATGCAGGCCCCCCTGGGGGCCAATTGATGACAACCACCGACGTGGAGAACTATCCAGGCTTCCCTGAAGGGATCATGGGCCCTGAGCTCATGGATCTCTTCCGCAAGCAAGCTGAAAAGTTTGGGACTACCTTTATAGCAGAAGATGTCACCAGCGTTGACTTAAAACAGCGCCCCTTCAAAGTGGAGGCCCCTTCGGGTGTTTATGAGGCAGAGGCCCTCATTATCGCCACAGGAGCCACCGCTAAAAGGCTTCAAGTGCCCGGAACCGGCGACAACGAATTCTGGCAAAAAGGGGTAACGGCCTGTGCTGTTTGTGATGGCGCGGCCCCGATTTTCCGAGACAAGCCCTTATTTGTGTTTGGAGGGGGAGATACCGCCGTTGAAGAGGCAATCTTCCTTACGAAGTTCGGCAGCAAAGTCTATATCGTCCACCGGCGCGATGAGCTTAGAGCCTCTAAAATCATGGCCGAGCGGGCAAAAAAACATCCCAAAATCGAGATCGTATGGAACCATGTCCTGACCAAAGTCGAGGGTGATTCTGTCGTCCGCACTCTCACTTTAAAAGATGTCGGAAGCGGAAAAGAGACCCGGCATGACGCCGCAGGGGTCTTTTTTGCGATCGGGCATGAGCCGAACACGGGGTTCTTGAAAGGGCAGCTCGAAGTTGAACCCAATGGCTACATCAAGGTCGTCAAGGGAACCTCTTATACCAATATAGAAGGGGTTTTTGCCGCCGGCGATGTCCAAGACCACGTCTATCGTCAAGCTGTCACAGCTGCCGGCAGTGGTTGTATGGCAGCTCTTGATGCTGAAAGATGGCTGGCAGCCCGTGAGCATGCTCAATGAACCTATCCCTTAATGCTAAAAGTTCGCTTTTTGCGTCTTTTTACGCATCTTCTAAAGCCGCTTCTTGGTCTACTTCCCCAAGTATGTCCTACGAAGCGGCTTTAAAATCTGCGAAAAAATACATCAAAAATCAAAATTTTATCACTAATGGATAGGTTCATGCGTAGGCTCCTATTTCTCATGCCTTTTTCTCTGTTTGGTTTGGAGATCCAGCCGTGGTTTTGTAACATGTGGGAATTTAGCTTCACACCGAGTTATACCTATGGCCGTTTTAACTCGGTGCAAAACGGCGATCCTCAATTAAAGAAGCCATTCAATGAACATTTATTAACTTTTGGTCTGGAAGTCTCTCCTTCTCCCAATTGGGATATGGATGCCGATGTCGAATTCGCCGATACGACCGCTGTGTCGATGGCGCTTAGAAGCGGAGCCATGCAGGTACGGTATCTCTGGCTCGATGATGTGGTAGGCGATCCAGTCTCATTAACAACCGGCATTAGCGCTCGGGGTGTGGCCAGCCGGAGCTTAAAAGACATCAGCTGTCCTTACCACTTCCATACAAACTTTGAAGTGAGTACCTCCATTGGCAAAGAATGGGATCACGGGTTTGATTGGCACATGAGGCTCTATGGATTTGGCGCCGTTGGTATTGCCAATCGAGGCTATCCATGGATCAGAGCTTTTGCCATGTTTGAGGGAAATATCCACTGCACTCATCGTCTGGGAATTTTTGCAGAGACCTACATTGGATTTGGCAATCAAGCACATGTCCATACCCACCATTTCAATGGATATGCTGACATCCGGCATCGGAATATTGATACCGGCGTCAAATATACCTACGTCTTTGAGATCTGGGGCCAACTTTCTTTTGCTTACACCCGCCGAGTCTATGCTAGGTCATTCCCTGAAAATGTGAATTTCTTCACCGTCAGCTACATGCTGCCGTTCTCCTTGTTCTAATAGCGGAAATTTTATATTATAAAGATGAGAAGTTCTATTGGAACACAACATTCTCATAGGAAAAAATGTTATATAATCAAGCTAAGAAAATCATCAACCAGCACAAAAAGGACCTTTTGCGGTTAGGAGTTCGTGCGCTAGCGCTTTTTGGATCCGTTGCGAGAAATGAAGGTTCTCCAAAGAGTGATGTTGATGTTTTAATAGATTTTGACCCAAAAAAAGGACTTTTTGACTTTATAGACATCAAAAGCTACTTGGAAGAGCTTCTTGACTGTGAAGTTGATTTAGTGACAAAAGATGCCTTGCATCCGGCGCTAAAAAAACGAATTTTACAAGAAGCAAAATATGTCTTCTAGAGACTGGGTATTTCGTATTCAAGATATTCTTCGAGCAATTGATAAAATTGAGTCCTTTGTTAAAGGCATGACATTGAACAAATTCAGAAAAAATGAATTGGTGGTCGATGCCGTTGTAAGAAATCTCGAAATTATCGGTGAGGCAAGTAAAAGTATTCCCATAGCTGTAAGGCATAAATATCCGGATATTCCATGGATGAAAATGGGAGGGATGCGAAATGTTTTGATCCATCAATATTTTGGAGTTGATGTCAAAATAGTTTGGCGTACGATAAAAGAATCACTTCCCACGCTCCATGAGCAATTGCAGCAAATTTCTTTAGAGAAAAATAGACCTTCCAGACGATCATGACAAAATATCACTATACAGAATGTGGGCTTAACAATATTTACCTCTTGAATGGATACAAGTTTATCCAGACTTCCAGAGGCAAAGCTGTTTCCATCCATGATTTGGACGGACTACATAAAGCTATTGGACTCTTCCTTGTGAGTTCTAAAAAGGAATTATCTGGCGAACAACTACGTTTTTTACGAAAGGAGCTTCTGAAATCTCCCACTGCCCTTGCTAAATTATTAGGAGTTAGTCTGGCTACTATTCAACGCTGGGAAAAGGGGGGGGATGATCTCCAAATCAGCTGAATCTTTATTACGGCTTCTTTATAGAGAACATATCCACAATAAAGATGGGAAAATTTCAGTGATGCTTAAACACATTGCTGATCTTGAAGAAAGAAGCAATAATGATGAGCTTCTCTTCAAGGACACTTCAAAAGGATGGAAATCCGCAGCCTAAAAAGGATCTGCGGATTTTCCCTTTTTGTTAATGCTCGTATTCTAAACTCCTTGTTTGACGCTTTGCAAGGCTGAGCAACGCGCTTATTGCCAAAAGTCCTAAGGCTAATATCCCAAACCCCATTTGGTAGTGATGGGGATTGAAAGTTTCTCCAGCTAAAAATTGACTATAGATGCCGCCTAAAGATGCCGCCATGGAAAATCCAATCGACATCAGCGCCATCACTTTGGGATCTTGATGGAGCGTCGCAGCTTCCGAACATTGACTGTAAGTCGCCGGGCCAATCAAAACCTCCGCAAAAGAAATCAATCCAATGACCACTCCAACGAGTAAAAATGGATTCTCCTTAAAAATCCCTGCGAACATCAATCCGAACGCAACAGCTGTGATGGCAAACGGAATAAAAAGCTTCCAAGCGGGGCTTTTTAGTCGGCTGAAAATAGCATGAGCTGCTGCACCTCCTAAAATGATCACAAGAGGATTGATTGCCAAGAGCGACATGGCAGAGAAATCAGGACTTCCCTCCTTATCGGCAAAAAGCAGCA
>JABDFE010000006.1 GCA_013286675.1 Chlamydiota bacterium | reverse complement strand
GTGCTCTTCCTGCTCCGTGGCAAGAAGTACTCCAGGTGAGAGGATTTCCTAGGCCTGCCATGAGATGGCTGGCTCTGCCCATATCGCCAGGGACTAAAACCGGTTGACCGGTTTTACGGAAAAGCGGGGAGAGCTCTTCTGCATCTGGCCCAAAAGCTCTTGTTGCGCCTTTGCGATGGACGCAGAGTTGTTTTTGTTCTCCATTGAAAACATGGGTCTCGAATTTAGCGATATTGTGGCAGACATCGTAGAGGAGCTGAATTTTTTCTGGAGGGATGTGGAGCACTTCTTGAAAAGCTTGCCGGACTAGATGGAGGATCTGCTGCCGGTTGTTGAAGGCAAAGTTTGCCGCAGCAGCCATGGCGCTGAAATACTTTTGTCCATGCTCGCTTTGAATGGGAGCTGCGACCAGCTGCCGGTCAGGGAGGCTCATCGCAAATCCAAGCTTAATAAATTCATCGAGCGTGTCTTGACAGATCTGATGGCCAAATCCCCGTGAGCCTGAATGGATCAGGATGTAGGTTTGTCCCTCTTCGACGCCCCAAGCTTCTGCAGTTTTAGGAAGGAAAATCTTTTCGATCGCTCCGATTTCAACAAAGTGGTTGCCAGAACCAATGGTGCCCAGTTGATCCTTGCCGCGGTCTTTGGCTAAACTCGAAACAGCAGATAGATCAGCGCCTTCGATCATGCCGCTACTTTCGATGTGATCAAGATCGCGGGCAAAGCCGTACCCTTTTTCAACGGACCATTTGGCGCCACTGAGCAAAAGGTTTTGGAAATCTTTTTCGGTGAGGGGTTTTTGCTTATGGCCTTTACCAACACCAGAAGGGACAAGTGAAAAAATCCGGTGGATTAGCATGTCTCTAACAGAAGATTGCAGATCTTTGAATTGAATCGGTGCTAGAGCCAAGCGGACGCCGCAGTTGATATCGTAGCCGACACCACCGGGACTGATGACGCCGGTTTTTGCATCCATAGCAGCAACGCCTCCGATGGGAAAACCGTAGCCCCAGTGCATGTCGGGCATGGCGATGCTGTAGCCGACAATGCCAGGTAAACAAGCGACATTGCGGACTTGGTTGAGAGGCTCTTCGATATCCATCGCTTGAAGAAGTTTAGGCGTTGCGATCACAAGTCCAGGGACTTTCATCGCACCTTCTTGTTCAAGAATATAAGTTGCAGGAGCGATTTGTTTCATTTTAGACATCGACAATCATCTTCCATTCTAAATGATTTGAATGATAGGAGAGTTCATCATGATAGCTCACGGCTTTGAAAGGAACCCCGATGTCAAGATCTGCTCTGGCAACGACTTCATTGAGAGCTGCAATCACGGTGTCTAAAGAGGGAAAATTTTTCTCTTTTAAAAGATAAGCGACAAGAGAAGGAAATTTAAAAGAGAGTGCAACTTGCGCATGGAAAAAAAGTTCGTAAAAGTCCGATCCGCGGATAATAAAGGCGATATCGGCTGTGTGTTCGATTTCGGCAAAAGGAGGGATGAGTCGATGTCTCCAGAGAGGCTGGTAGTGAGAATGCCCTAAACTTTCCATGAGGGCTATGGAGCGGATATAGAAAGGGATTTCGCAGGGAATTTTTTTCCATGCTTCGACATCGAGGGGGCCTCGGGCAAGGGTAATGTGCGGAAAGAAGGGGCGTGAGTCATGGGAAGGATTCCGCTGAGCTAAAATTTGTTGATAGGCAAGAAGCGTGCCCAGAGAGGCAGTTTCAGCTGCAATAACACGGGCTTCTTGTTCATTCGGAAGAAAGATCCATTTGGTCGAATAACTTGCAGGGCCGATATCGAAGGTGGGAAGAGGAATTGTTTTTTCTAAAAGTTTTGAAGGCGAAGTCAGCCCTAAGAACACTAAAGTCATGTGCCGGTTTTCTTCAGCTAGGACTCTGCCGGAAGGAAGGTGCTCTGGCCAGACGGCGGTCAGTTCAGCAGCAAAGAAAAGCCTTTTTTCGTCGCTCATCGATGTAAGAGGTTATAGATTAAATCAACGCTGCCTTCGGGGACATTCAGAATTTGAAAAGGATTTTCGGTTGATCTTTTGTTTTTTAAGCCGGCTAGCAACTCATTTAAGTTGGAAGCAACAGACGCTCCGCCTCTTTCAATCAAGAGATTGGTATAAGTTTGGGTAGGAGGTATGAAATAGATTACAGACTTGCCGCTAACTGCGGCATTGATCCCGGTTGTTGACTTATGGCAGATCACATGATCGGCAATGACAATCGCTTCCATAGAAGAGATATTCCAGGCTTTTTCGATGACATGGATGTTGGAAAGAGAATGTTTTTCCATTTCCTTTTTCTCGACAAGGCCTTCAAATTTTGGATGGGCAGCGATTAAAATAGTGTAGCCTTTAAGATCTTCGGCAATAGTTAGGAACTCTTTGAATGCCTCATCATATTCTGCACCGGTTCCTCCGAGAAAGACAATGACAGGAGATCGAAGCGTAAAAGGGAGTTTGGCATGGACAGTCAGAGTCTGAATTCCACTGAGCTGCTGTTTCCAGAGTTCATAGGAAGGATGTCCTACGACATCCGCAAGAGGATAGGCATTTTTGAAAGCTCTTGAGGGGACTAAAAGATGATTAGCACTTTTTGCGACATTTTGAGCGGTTTGAAAGTAAGGATCTGTCCCTTCAAGATTGATATTGTCCCAGTAGGCAAATGTTTGACTGGTTTTGTAAGCATCAAGGAGCTGGCCGTGGAACGCAAAAGCGACTCCTGATACGACTTTTTTAGCCTCGATTGTTGCGGTGATCTTTTTGAGGCTCTCTTCAGAGATTTTTTCGTCTCTTTTCCAGGCTTTATCGATTTTCTCAAGTGTGCCGACTTGATCAAAAGAAATGGTTTTGTTCTTGAGGCTGATTTTTTGACTTAAGGTTTCTGTTGCTTGTCCTGCTGTCAGCACTAAGAAGTTTTCATTGTTTTGGGCGTATTTTTCTATGACGGGAAGAAGAGCATTGGTCTCACCGGCATCCTGCAAGATAAAAATCGTATCATACTTTTCTGCCCAACTTTGGATAGTTGCAAACAAAATGACAATCAGCACCAAAAATCTCTTCATAGGTTCTACCTTTTAAGGGTCATCATTGTTAAACGCGTGACTGAAACCAGGTTGTTTTGATCGTCGTGGATCTCGATGGACCAGACTTGGGTTTTTTTCCCAAGATGATACGGTTTAGCTGTTGCGGTAAGGATTCCAGAGGTGACAGGTCGGATATGATTGGTATTGATATCGAGGCCGACACAGCACTCTGTCTTGATATCGACGCAATAATTTGCTGCTGCGCTGCCGACTGTTTCAGCTAAGCTGCAAGAGACTCCTCCATGCATAATGCCCATCGGCTGCATCAAGTAGGGGCCGATGGGCATCTCTGCTTTTAAATAGTCATCACCCACTTCGGTAAAGACGATTTTCAGATGAGAGACAAAGGTGTTTACACATCTTTTTTCCAGCTCTTCGATTGTGACGGGAGTTTTCCAAATCATAAGGGACATTTCACCAGATGGATTAAAAATTGTCGAGGTATTTGCTGCCTTCTCGGATCGAGAGGTTGCTCAGTCGTATTTGATGAAGGATGATGAATTTTTTCACAGCTTTAGGATTGGTTTTGGAATATTCCCTCAAGACCCAGCCGATGGCCTTGCGGATGAAAAAATCCTTCTCGTGCATAGTCTTTTGGCACATGCCAAAGAGTTTTTCTTCATCGGTCTCTTTTTTCCAGCGGAGTTGATGCAGGAGTGCAGCTCTACGGATCCAAAGATACGGATCTTCAATCCACTGATCCATCACGCGGCTGAGCTCAGGATGTGTTTTCACAAGATGCCCGACGAAGTTGGGCGCGATTGTATCGACTGTATCCCACCACGATTTATTCCGGATCATCGTTTCGAGCGTTGGCATGATTTCAGGGGTCAGCATTTTACGATGTTTTTGAGCAAAACAAAGAGCAGTATATTGGAATTCTCGAGGTTCTTGTTTCCAGAGATCTAAGAGGATTTTTTGCAGCGTGGCAAGATTTTGAACTTCAGTTTTCTTAAAAATCTCTTTTTCTAGGATTTCTCGCTGAGGTTTAGTCAGGCCCAAATAAGGGAATAGATTTCGCATATAAGCCGATTGCTTCACGGCGATTTCTGGGTCTGCTGCGGTTTTGAAAAGTTTTTCAAGGTCTTTGATCATTTGCATATTATAGATAAGAAAAATCAAAGGTTGCAATTTCAAAGAAAAAGTTTAAGATAGCTCCTTCAAAATGGAGGTTTTTATGAAATCGTGCTGCATTTTTTTAGCTTTATGTTTTGCAATCCTGGTAGGACGTGCGGAATGTGATATAGAGCATCACCGTCACCATCATGGTCATCACGACCACAATACCTATAAGTTCTCAATTCATCAGAAAAGCTATCGATTTTCGACTGTTTTTGAAGTCTACTCGCATGGAAATCCTCATGGTAGGGTTGAAAAGAGCAAGCTGAGACCGTTCTGGCCGCTCAGAGACTCTTATGATGTCTACAACAAGGATGGAGAATGGATTGCGACGGGGATCTCAAGGATTTTTTGCTTAGGCTTATTTCGCGCTTGGGGAGCTGAGTTTGATATCTACGACACAGCTGGCAACGTCATAGGTGTGATTGATGGACAGGTCGTGACATCCGAATCTGCCAAGTACAGCATTTACGATAAGCATGGGGCACGCGTAGGCATTGCTTATATGGAGCAAGAAAATGCAGGGATAGCGATTGTTCATCCAGAAAGAACAAATCACATTATTGCTCGGCTAACGAGAAAGTTTGTGAGAGATGAAGTCGACCATTGGGATGTAGCTATTTATGATACTGATGCGATTGATCCTGCAATCATTAAAGTCTTTGCAGGCTTTGCTGTCGATTACCAGGCATATTTTAAAGCAGATCTTTAAATGAAAAAGGCCTGTTCCTTTTTAGGGAACAGGCCTTGAGGATCAGCAGACAGGTTTACTCGCCGTTAACTGTTGTATTTGGGAAAAAGTCTCGGCGGTGGGTGTAAATGGCAGGTGACTTTTTATCACGACGTGATTTGACTTCGTCCCTGTCAGTGACTTTTTGTATGACGGGCACTTCTTTCTCTGATGAAGAGGGTTTATGAAGTCCAAATAGCGATGAAATCATTGAATACCCTGGGACTTGCTCTAGAAGCTTTCCAGGTAGCTCCATGGCTTTATCCATCCCTATTTTTACGCCTTCTTCCAGTTTTTGGATCATTTTATTAACAACAGCGAGAATAATAAAGACGCTGATTGTCGTTACAACGATTGTACTGATAATCGGAAGCGAAATCGTGACGAGTCCGGTACCCAGAGGAACTAATGCGTTCATTGTGAGGAACATTCCAGCTTTCAGGGCATATCCAACGACGGTCATTCCAGGCTGTAAAAAGGCGATTAAGTTGGTGGCAACGATTTTCGAGGCAGTTAGAACACCGATTTTTGAAGCCCAAGTTCCAAAAGCTCCCGCAGCTACAGCAGCACAGAGAACCAAGCTTCCGATTTGGGCGTTTTCGGTTGAACAAACTCGATTATAGAGATCAGTGAAGTTAGGTTTGATCACTGCCCCTTTGACTTTCTTGACTTTTTTAGAGATATCAGGAGCCGTGATAGATGTTTGCTTGCTGGTCAAAGTTGGCGTAGGCTTTTCTTGAGCTTTGATTTGTTTCTCAGCATTTCGAATTGCTTCTTTTTGAGCCTTTTCATTAGTGGTAGTTCTCCCGCTATCAGTATTGGGATTGTACACGAATGGTATCCTTTTTGTTCCGCGCGACGCAATTTTAGTAACCATAATTGTTTTTTCCTTTTGTTTAGTGCATCTATTATACATTGTATATTTATATTTATTCAATAAATCGAACAACAATATTACTATTAAAGTAATTTGTAATTTGATTTAAAAAATTGTTGGTCAGTTTTTTGATTGAATCGTATTAAATAAAAATTAGATTTATACAAAATTCAGAATTTTTTTAGAAAAAAGCATGAATTAAAAATTTAATAACTTGTTAAGGAGTTGATTCTTAAGTGCCTTATAATAAGAGAGTTAGTGGTGGTGACCGCCTCCGTGTCCTCCACCTCCATGATGACCTCCGTCATGGTGGCCTCCGCCTCCATGACCGTGATGGCCTCCATCGTGGTGACCATCGTGATGGTGTCCATGGTGATGATGACCGTACCAATCATTGTAATCCCATTCGTTGTCGAACCAAATTCCGTAGTAGAGACCAGGCCCGATCCAAATGATTTGATCTCCATCATCGTAATAATCATCATCTCCGGCTTCGACTTCAACGCCAATGCCTACCTGGGAGAGTTCTTTAGGGGGAGAGTTTTCCTCGCTGAAGCATGCTGAATATGAGCTGATGAAGAGGGCTCCTACAATGACTAAATTTTTCATGAAGCTTCCTGCTATTAAAATCTTTGTTCAATTAATTTCTAGTTATCACATTGCCGATTTCATGTCTTCTTTGAATTTTCATTCCCTTAGAAACTCAAGTTCGATTAGAGTGTTTCGAATATTATGTTGAAAAAATGGATCGCTCTTTTATTGTTTTCCGGGTCGCTTTCTGCCCAGATGCAGAACCACTATATCTTGGGAACCTATGGGATGAACTCAGCAGTCAAACCTGAGCGGGGTGGAACCTATTCCAACGTCTATACACTTTATAAAGCCGAGCGACTTAATGATCGAAGCGGCCATAAGATTCCATTGAAGGGGAGTAAAAAAGAGCTCGATGTTCAGTACCTTCAAAATATCTACGGATATTATTCATCGGCCAAGCTTTTTGGGGCTTCCTATGGTCTTCAGATCAATGTGCCCTGTGAGAATTTCTCATTGGATCAAGCCGAATTCCACCGAACTTTTGAGGGAGCTAGAAAGAAGCTGAAGCTAGGAGATATCTATTTTGAACCTGTCAATTTTCGGTGGAATTGGAGCAGGCTCTATTTTTTCATTGCTTATGGTGCTTATGCCCCCACGGGAAAATATGAGACAAATTCGATGAAGAATACCGGTCTTGGCAATTGGGGCCAGCTTTTTACATTGGCTTCTACGGTGTTTTTCGATCAGGGGAAAACATTTTCTGCATCGGCCTATGCCACCTATGAAATTCATGAGAAAAAACGAGGGTCTGACTTCAGGCCAGGGGATAACTTCTGCTTAGATTGGGCGGTGGGAAAAACCTTCGATCGAGTATTGACATTAGCAGTGGCTGGCTACTATGCGAGACAGTGGAAAGTCGATAAAGGCAGCGATGTGCCAGACGCTGCAAAAAATGTACGGGACAAGGTTGTGGCTATTGGGCCAGAAGTTGATCTTTTTATTCCACAAATGAACGGCCATTTTACTGCACGGTATGAGTTTGAAGTTCAGGCGCTTTCTCGAACCCAAGGCAGAAGGGTCACCATTCTTGCTCTTTTTGCTTTTTAAGAGTGTCAAATTGTGTTAAGATTTTTTTCATGACAGACACAAAATCACGTGGGGTTTTATGACTCTTATGGTGGTCGCTTCTCAGCAACGGCCAGGGTATTTAGCATCGATAAAACCCGATCGAATGGTCACAATAGAGTCGATCGATTTGGCAGAGCTTGTGGCAGACTGTGTGTCGAGATCTCTCTGGAACACCCCTGAATTTCATAACCTTTATAGTAACGACAGATATTCGAATGATTTAGACAGGCTCATTCGAAAAGCTGTGAGAGCATTGAATGCGTGTTCGGCTTTTCCCTGTGTTAACAAAGCCTTTCTCAAGGTCTGGCCAAAAGCTCTAACTGGTGGGGATATACTATTAAATTGTTATAGAGAAAAATTCGAATTCTTGGATGGTCAGGAATTTAGTATCCTGCGCGGAATGTTGAATGAACCTAGGGACGTTAAAGATGGTTGGCCTCTACGATGGCAGATCCGTAATTTAATAACGAATAAGCCAAACTTAGATGTCATGAGGATAGCTATTGAGATCGACAAGGTGGATGAGTGCTATAGGGGCAGTGCGAGGCCTACTTTTATCGGGATTTTGGTAGTGTTGTTTTTTATCTCTGCGGCATCCTTTGTTTCTCGTTTCTTGATTCACTACGAATGCTCTCAAAATAATGGCACCTCTACTCGTAATGCAACAAACCCCGCCTTAGGATACATTTGCAACCACACAAATACATTTGAAGAGGCAACATTGGGAATAGGAGGTCTTTTTTTAATATTCGGTGTGCTTACCCTTTTTTCAGTGGGATCGGTGGCAGTGAAGATTTTCGAATGTTGTCAGAGAAGAGTGTTACATCCCAAGAGGTATGAGAGGGTTGGCACCAAGAGAGAACAACGATCGCTGCCGTTTGGCCGCAGCGAAGAGGTTGATACTTCAGTGATCAGATCCACCTGGAACATGTCGTCAGACTCTTCTCAAGTTTATTCCTACAACTATGAGGGCATGGACATGAGCACGGATGATGAGCCTCTTATCAGAGGACATCTGGTGGTAAATGAATCTGTCTAGCGCATGAGGTAAAATGCTTCTTCTTTTGGGATTTGCTTTTTTAGCGGGTATTTTTACCGTCTTATCTCCCTGTATCTTGCCGATTCTTCCTGCCATTTTATCTGCAGGAACTGTGCAGGGGAAGCTTCGTCCGCTGGGGATCATCATTGGACTGATCTGCAGTTTTACTTTTTTTACACTGTCGCTGACAGCGATAGTCCATGCGACTGGCCTTTCACCTAATCTTCTTCGGTATGCAGCGATCGTGCTCATATTTTTGTTTGGGCTGGTCATGATCTTTCCATGGCTGTCCAACTGGTTTGCTAAGATCACAGCTCCGGTTGCAACACTTGGGCAGCATGTGCAGGAGAAATCGAGTACAGGATTTGTTGGAGGAATGATTTTTGGCCTCGCTCTGGGACTTTTATGGACTCCCTGTGCAGGACCAATTTTAGCTGCGATCACGACTTTGGTGGCAACACATGCGATCAATCTGTTAGCGGTGCTGATGACGCTCTCTTACAGCGTAGGAGCGGGGATTCCGATGTTTTTGATTGCCTATGGAGGCGGCCGTATTATCCAGTCGTCGAGATTTTTATCGCAGCATGCAGAAGGGATACGGCAGTTCTTTGGCGTCTTGATGATTGTTGTTGCTGGGGTGCTTGCATTCCATTGGGACATGATGCTAGAACAAAAACTCAGCAGGTATCTGCCATCGTCGATGGTGGAAAATAACACTAAAGTGCAGCAGCAGCTTCAGCAGCTGAGAGGTGAGACCCTAGAGAAGATGGGAAAAGCTCCAGATTTCGTTGGTATCACAGAGTGGATCAATTCTCCTCCGCTCACAATGGAAGAGCTAAGGGGAAAAGTTGTCTTAGTCGACTTTTGGACCTATAGCTGCATTAACTGTCTAAGAACCTTGCCGTACCTCGAAAAATGGTATGCCGACTATAAAGATCAGGGGCTGGTGATCGTTGGTGTGCATACACCGGAATTTGAGTTTGAAAAAGATCCTCAAAACGTCGCTGCAGCTGCAAAACGGCTGGGTGTCGACTATCCGATTGCTTTAGATAACAATTACAAAACTTGGCAAGCATTCCATAACAATTACTGGCCTGCCCATTACTTGATTGATCAAGAGGGAAATATCCGGATGGAGCATTTTGGAGAAGGAGCTTATGCTGACACAGAAAATGAGATTCGGGAGCTTTTGGGTCTTGCTCCTCTCAACATTGCAGAGCCCCAAGTCGTATCGATGCCGATTTCTCCAGAGACTTACTTAGGTTATGGAAGGGGCCGCAGTTACGTTGTCGAGATCAAACCAGGACAGACGGCTGTTTACGCATATTCCAAACCGTTAGGGGATGATCAAGTGGGGTTAAAAGGCTCCTGGCTGGTTGAACAAGAATACATCACACCCCAAGGCAATGATTGCTATCTGAACATGAACTTCTTAGCTAAACGAGTTTATTTAGTGCTTGCAGGTTCGAGCAAAGAGCCTATCGAAGTTTTTCTCGATGGCAAACCGGCTGGAGAAATTTTCATGGATGGGGATAAGAAATACGATATCGTCAGCACGACGTATCAAAGGCATCAGTTGTCTCTGAAAATCCCAGAGGGGATCAATGCCTATGCATTTACCTTCGGTAATGAATCTTAGTGATGCTTTCTGCCGAGGAAGATTAGGCCGGCGCCGACGATCACAAGAGCAATGCCTGTATAGAGGCCGATTTGCACGGGCGTATCATACGCGCTTGCGCTAGCTTCCATGTCATTGCTCATCATTTTACCGACGTAGTTGCCTGACATCTGGTTTGACATGTTTTTAACTTCGCTTTTTGCTTTAGAAATGACGCCCATTGAATGGACAGCATAAATAATCAAAGCGATTCCAGCTAATGAAGCCATTGAACCTAAAATGCGCTTATAGCCCATAGTTTCTCCTTCTATTTCATGTCTAATAAACTGAAAATAGTTTGTAAATGATTTTAAAAGGATGTTTCTGGTAATGACTAATTCATGGTCCTAAAGAGGGGATTTGGTCTCCATTTGGGAAAATAAGGAGAAAGCAATGCTCGGTACTATTTTAGTTATTTTATTGATTTTGCTGCTCATCGGAGCGCTTCCACGCTGGTCTTACAGTGCTGGATGGGGCTATGCGCCATCAGGTGTTGTGACTTTAATACTGATCATTATCGTCATTCTATTGCTGGTTGGCAGAATATAACGGCAAAGACACAGGTGAGCTGTGTTTTTCAAATCAGCTCACCACTAGGAACACACACTGCATTGCGTTAATTGGGTAAGATTGCATGAAATAGAATCCAATTAAACTTGCAAAGGCAGCACTAACAACCCTGGAAATTGCCTCGCTGTAAGGGAGTTGATATTTGTCTGCAATTTTCTTCACAGAGCCTCTTCCCCAATAACCTAAAGCTATAGTACAACTTAAGCAAGTTGCTGTGTATACGGCATTAGATAGCGCTAAATCATACTCGTCTAATGAAGTAGGAGTTGCTTGCTCTACCTTATATCTTTCAAAAGCGTTTTTTACATCAGCATTATTCTTGGTCATCTCTTTACATTCCCTTTTAGAGATGTTAGGTAAGCAGGTCAGCGACACCTTATTGCTCAGCAATATAACTTCTACTGCTGCCTCCACAAGTCTTGGAGGACAAATAATGCCTGCAACAAAACTTCCTACAGAGGCTAATGCCGTGAAAAAAACAGCGTGAGCAAGCATTTTTCTACCTCATTTTAATTTATTGGCAATCACTTCTTCTACAGAAACTTTTTGCTCTTGAGCCACTTGTCCTAAGTACTGGGGTAGCTCAAGTCCTGCCATCTCAGCGATGTCATGGAGAGCCGGGAGCGACTTTACAAACTGGCTGATGAAGTTCGAAGTGGAAGATCCTTTGCCGTCCTCTTTGGTTCCGCTATCCCAGACGGTGATCTTGTCGATCTTGATGTTTTTGATCGCTTCGGCCTGGAGCTTGACAATCTCTTCGAGTTTTTCGATCAGGAGCATGGTAGAGGCGCTCTTGGCATCATCTCCGCAGGCTTGCACAAGCTGCTTGTAACCTTTGGCTTTGGCGTCGAGCATTTTTAATAGGCCTTCTGCTTCAGCTTGCCGTATGGTGAGGATCGCTTCGGCTTCCCCTTTGGCGACCAGGACTTTGCTGAGAGCTTCTGCTTCGGCATCGATCTGGACTTTTCGCTTTTTGATCTCTTGGGGCACGATTTGCTCGGCTTCTAAGAGCTGGGTCTGAGCTAAAGCACGGGCTTTTTGGATTTCGGCTTCTGCATTTTGCTTAGCGACTTGGCTGCGTTGAGACGCTTCAGCTTCTTTTTCAGCGAGTGTTGCATTGGTCAAAGCGATATGGGCTTTAGAGTCGTTTTCTCCTTTGACGGCTTCAGCATTATAGGAAGCAACAGAGACACGTCGGTCTCTTTCTGCTAAAGATCTACCGATTTCCCCTTGTTTCTCTTGATCAGCGA
The DNA here is from genome assembly GCA_013286675.1 of Chlamydiota bacterium. Taxonomy (GTDB): domain Bacteria; phylum Chlamydiota; class Chlamydiia; order Chlamydiales; family Rhabdochlamydiaceae; genus PALSA-1444. The sequence continues at coordinate 31,762 of JABDFE010000006.1, read as the reverse complement.
CATCGACTTTAGCTTGGTTGACGGCTGTTGCAGAAGCTTTTTTACCAATGCTCTCGATGTATTCTGACTCATCGGTGATGTCAGTGATGTTGACATTGATCAGGGTCAGTCCGATCTTATGGAGCTCAGGCTCGATGTTATTCTTGATCGATTCTAAGAACCGTTCACGGTCTTGGTTGATCTCTTCAATTCTCAGCGATGCGACAGTGAGCCTCAGTTGCCCGATGATGATCTCGGTGGCCATCGACTCGATGCCTTTGCTGTCGAGCTCAAGTAATCGGACTGCAGCATTAGTCATCACATCAGGAGTTAGTCCTACGGCCACGGTAAACGTGCTAGGAACGTTGACGCGGATGTTTTGATGGGAGAGGGCGCCTTTGAGTGGGATGTGGATCGTACGGGGTGTTAAATCCAAAAATGCGCAGCCTTGGATCAGAGGCCACACAAAAGTACCTCCGCCGTGGTAGCATTGGACGGCCTTATTATCGCCGACGCGTCCATAGACGACTAAGACTTTATTGGAAGGGCATCTGCGGTAGAGCTTTGCTAAGAAAAAGAGGATCGAGAAAGTGAACAGAAGAAATCCTGTTACTGTTGTGCTTAAAAATTCCATAGGTTACCTATCTTTAGGGACGACAATCACAATTTTGTCGTCCATTGTTTTAACAATCTGTACTTGTGTAAATGAAGAAATCTCTTCGTGAGCCATGGCATCAATTTCATGGGTAAGGTTATTGAGAGAGATCGAAATCTTGCCAAGGCCGTTTTTAGGGATGCGCTGGTAGACAAAGGCTTCTTTGCCAATCGCTTCTTCAAGTCTGAAGACGGCTCCAGGGCTGCGGAGTTTTTTTGCCATTTTAAAGATGAAAGCGGTGACTACAACTGCAATGAGGCCTCCTGCGACTGCGCAAACTGCGGAGAGAGTGCTCGTCATCACAAATTCTTTTTTGCAGGTCAGTCCGACCCAGCCAAAGAACATGAGAAAACCTGTGACGGTCTGTTTCGTGAGCCATTTGAAATTTTGCACATCGAAATGATCTTGATCATCGCCAATGCCAAAAAGGGTCAGGAGGAATTGAATAACAAACATCCCTGAGCCTGCTAAGGCGCAGAACCAATAAAAGGCATCTTGGGAGAGGGTGGTTTGTAAAGTGGCGATGAAGTCTGTCATAGACCGTCGATTTTCGCTTGTCTCTATAGAAAGAAGCAACAAGTTTTCATTTTGTTTGCTGAGATTTTGTTAAATTATTTTTATAATATCCTCAAGTGCCTAAAAGTGGTTTCTTTTTTTAAACCCAGCTGGCATAATGGGCCTTATGAAGACCAAGAATGGCTCTATACATTCTGCTCCATCTCACTGCAGGCTAAATCAGACTGCACTCCTTTTCCTTTTGTGCTCCCAAGCACAATAAACATTTAATTCTTACATCCATCTGTATCTTAAATCTTTAAAAAAGGAAAAGTTATGTCTTCATTGATTTCAAAACCCCGTGCGATAGCATGGGTGGTCTGGGTAGTCGCCTCTGTGTTCTACGCCTACCAGTATATTTTAAGGGTCATGCCCAACATCATGTTGGATGACATCATGCAGCAATTCCATATTGGAGCTGCGACTTTCGGGCAATTCTCGGGAGTCTACTACATCGGCTATGCGCTGATGCACCTGCCGATCGGCATTATGTTAGACCGTTATGGTCCTAAAAAGACCATGACAGGCTGCATTTTGCTGACGGTGATTGGGATATTTCCTTTGATCTTTGCCGAGCATTGGGCTTATCCAATTGTCGGCAGGGTGTTGATCGGCATGGGTTCCTCGGGAGCGATATTAGGAGTCTTCAAAATCATCCGGATGACTTTTAGCGAGAAACGGTTTCCACGTATGCTCAGCCTTTCGGTGACAATCGGTTTGATCGGGGCCATCTATGGTGGAGGTCCTGTGAGTTTCATGCGCGAGGCTTGGGGCTACCAGACTGTTGTGCAAATTTTGGCTGCGATGGGAGTTGTCTTAGCTTGTGCGACCTATTGGATTGTTCCTGAAGCGAAAAATCCAGAGCAGACGACGATTATTTCGGACATCAAAGCAGTACTCGGCAACCGGCGTGTCATTTGGTCGTGCATTTTCGCAGGCCTCATGGTAGGGCCTTTGGAAGGGTTTGCTGATGTCTGGAGCACCGTCTTTTTGAAACAGGTCTATGGATTTGATTCAGCATTGGCGGCGAGCTTGCCATCCATGATTTTCATCGGCATGTGCTTTGGAGGACCTGTCTTGAGCTTGATCGCTGATAAGATGGGAAGCTATCTTGGAACAATTATCGGTGCGGGGATTGTGATGGCAGCAGGATTTTCTGCTTTGCTCATTTGGCCTCTGACATCGGGTGTGCTGAGCATTAGCTTTGTCTTGATCGGAGTTTGCTGCGCCTATCAGATTCTAGCGATCTACAAAGCATCGACTTATGTGCCGGAGCATATTGCAGGACTCACCACAGCGGTGGCCAACATGATCATCATGACATTTGGCTATGCGTTTCACACGGTGATCGGAGGGATTGTCAATGCAGTCGGTGGACCGACTGCTCCACAAGCGCTTGTCTATGGTGTGACGGTGATTCCCATTGCGCTTTGCATAGGAATCGCTGGATTTAGCGGACTCTTTGTTCAAGAGAAGAAGCAGGTGTTGGAATAACATCTTTTGTAGCTATTCAGGTTTCTGGATAGCTGCATTGAATCACTCCTCGATAAGATTTTTTTTAGACAAAAGTCGGCTGTTTGTGTACAGTGTGTAAGATGAGCAAGCCGTCAAGACCTCTTCTGGTTCTTCTTTGGTGTACAGGAACTGTATTGTTTCTCATTTTGCTTATGCAGCCGGTTGAGGTGATTTACTTTCGCGAGTACATTGCGATGCTTTTCCCGAAAGGGATGATTGCACTTGAAGAGCGGAATCTTCTTTTCATCCTCCAAGCTATCATGCTGCTGATCGTGATCCCTGTCTATATCCTGACCTTTATCTTCTCTTGGAAATACCGGGCGACTAACAAGAAGGAAATATACGATCCTGATTTAGTTGATAATAAGCTTGCCGAATACCTCTGGTGGGGACTTCCATTTGTTCTAACTTGCATTATCTGTGCTATTTCTTGGATCAAAACCTTTGAATTAGACCCTTACAAGCCGTTAGTATCAGATAAAAAGCCGAAGACAATCCAGGTGGTTGCTCTACAGTGGAAATGGCTTTTCATCTATCCCGAAGAAAAAATTGCCAGTGTCAATTTCTTACAGATCCCTTCGCACACTCCTATCCATTTTGAGATCACCGCCGATGCACCGATGAACTCCTTTTGGATCCCTCATTTAGGCGGACAGATTTACGCTATGCCCAAAATGAAATCGGTACTTCATCTCATTGCGGATGAAGAAGGGGATTTTAGAGGATCGTCTGCTAACTTGAGCGGGGAGGGTTTTGCTGGCATGCATTTTATCACTCGAGCGTCTACCGAAGATGATTATCAGCAGTGGGTGGCCGCAACGCAGCAATCGATGCAGCAGCTCGGGTTCGAAGAATATGAACAATTGGCTCTGCCAAGTACGGATAATTCGGAAGAGGTCTATCAATTGCAAGATGAGGATCTATTCGATCGGATCCTAATGAAATTTATGGCACCAAAAGGTCAATAATATGTTTGGCAATTTAACTTGGGAAGCTTTCAGACACGATACGATACAAAGCATGGCTGTCATTTCAATGGTTTTTGGTGGGATCGGTATAGCAGCCCTTCTTTTCTATCTCAAACGATGGAAATGGCTTTGGAAAGAATGGCTTACCTCTGTCGATCCTAAAAGAATTGGCATCATGTACATGGTTGTCGTTTTGGTCATGTTCTGCAAAGGGTTTTCAGATGCCCTGCTCCTGCGAATGCAGCAGGCTTTTTCCGTCGGTGATTCACAAGGATTACTAGAACCAGGCCATTTTCAAGAGATCTTTTCTGCCCATGGCACAACGATGATTTTCTTTGTTGGGATGGGAATTGTCTTTGGACTTGCCAACCTCATCGTCCCACTACAAATCGGCGCACGCGATGTGGCGTACCCTTTTTTAAACGCACTCGGTTTTTGGCTTTTTGCAATGGCAGCTATCTTATCTTTGGTTTCGCTAGGGATTGGTCATTTTTCAACAGCGGGATGGTTAGCCTATCCTCCTCTATCTGGTCTTGAATACAGCCCTGGTGAAGGAGTCGATTATTGGATATGGATGGTGCAGATTGCGGGGGTTGGGAGCACCATTTCAGGGATCAACTTTTTGGCAACGATTTTGAAGATGCGCTGTCCAGGCATGACACTGAAGAAAATGCCGATCTTTGTTTGGAGTATCTTATGTTGCATGGTCATGGTCATTTTTGCCTTTCCGATTTTGACAGCAACTCTTTACATGCTCACTTTAGATCGCTATCTGGGCATGCATTTTTTCACAGCAGGTGGGGGCGGCAATTTCATGATGTACGTCAACCTCATTTGGGCTTGGGGACATCCTGAGGTCTACATCCTGATATTCCCGGCCTTTGGAACGTTTTCTGAAGTGGTAGCGACCTTTTCAGAAAAGCGGATCTTTGGATATCTTTCTATGGTTTGGGCCTTGATCATCATCGCAGTTCTTTCGTTCATTGTCTGGTTGCATCACTTCTTTACAATGGGTGCTGGACCTGAGGTGAATGCATTTTTTGCAGTCATGACAATGGTGATTGCGATCCCAACAGGGGTTAAAATATTTAACTGGCTATTTACAAAATTTCGCGGCAGGGTCCATTTTTCCTCACCCATGTTGTGGTTTTTTGCTTTTCTGCTCAACTTTACTGTCGCTGGTATGACAGGTGTTTTGCTCTCTGCTCCGCCTGTCGACTATCAAGTCCACAATAGTTTGTTCTTGATCGCCCATTTCCATGGCATGGTGATTGGCGGTGTGCTTTTTGGCTTCTTTTCTGCTTTCACCTATTGGTTTCCTAAGTTCACGGGACTTGTTTTGGATGAAAAATTAAATAAATATGCCTTTTGGTGTTGGTTTAGTGGATTCTTGCTCGCTTTCATGCCTCTTTACATGCTAGGGTTTATGGGAGCTACAAGGCGTCTAAACCACTATGATGCAACAACTGGATGGCATCCGCTCTTTGTCTTAGCTGCAGTGGGAGCTTTGATCATTTTCTTCGGAGCCTGTATTCAGGTTTATGGCCTATATTCGACCCTCAAAAACCGGTCTAAGCACCGGGATCGCACTGGAGATCCCTGGAATGGAAGAACGCTGGAATGGTCGACAGCTTCTCCTCCTCCCATCTATAATTTTGCCATTATCCCCACTGTCAATCAACTCGATCCCGTGTGGGCAATGAAGAGGGATGAGGCCCCTCGACCGGTATGCCATTATGAAGATATTCATCTGCCCATAAATACGGCAATTCCGCTCTATATGGGGATTCTTGCTTTGATTTTTGGTTTTGCGATGACGTGGCATATCGGTTGGCTTAGTATCGTTAGTTTTATTGGTATTGTAACTTTGCTCATTCTTCGTCTTTCTGGACATGATGAACATGATGTGATGACTGTAGCGGAAGTCAAGAAGATAGAAGCTGCCAGAGGTTCCTATGGATAAATCTTTTGTCATTCGCCATACTGTTGAAGCTCACCCAGATCTAAGTATTCCCGATCCGCATCAAGATGCCTTTGTGAGGACAACGCTCGGTTTTTGGATGTACTTGATGACGGACTGCTTGATCTTTGCCTCTCTTTTTATCACTTATGCTGTCCTTCATCATGAAACCTTTGGTGGACCGTCTTCTCGGGAACTTTTTGAGCTTAAATTGCCTTTTGCAGAAACGATGGCCTTGCTCTTAAGCAGCGTCTCGTGCGGCTTTGCTATTTTGGCGTCGCTGAAAAACAAGAAAAATAAAATCATCGGATGGCTCATCGTTGCCTTTTTATTCGGAGCAGCGTTCGTTGGAATGGAACTCCATGAGTTTAATGGTTTGCTGCAACAAGGGCATAGTTGGAGAAAAAGCGCCTTTTTATCCTCTTTCTTTACCCTGGTCGGAACACATGGACTGCATGTCTCCATCGGATTGCTATGGATGCTAGTCATGATGGCACAGGTCTTTCGAAATGGTGTGACACTCTTCACGTTTCGAAGGCTCGTCATTTTTGGGATGTTTTGGCATTTTTTAGATCTGGTTTGGATTTTCATATTTACCTTTGTCTACCTAATTGGAGTTTTATGAATAGTGAACCTAATTTGAACGAGATCAAAAAAGAGTATCATGGAACTTTGCGTTCCTACATCCAGGGATTTATCGCCTCCCTTTTATTGACACTTGCCTCTTTTGCTCTTGTCATCACAAGGGTCATTTCAGGACATTTTTTAATTTATACGATCGTCGCATTGGGACTCATTCAGGCAGCCGTTCAACTCCGATTCTTCCTCAAACTCGGACACGAGGACCATCCTCGCTGGGAAACCTTGGTATTTGGTTTTATGCTCTTCGTGCTGCTTCTCATCGCAATCTGTTCACTTTGGATTATGAAAAACCTGAATGACCGCCTAATGTAAGGAGCAAAATGGCTAAAGCCCATATCGTTCTCACAAAACCTGGAATTATCCTAGGCAATGTCATCACCACAGCTGCGGGATTTGCCCTAGCGTCTAGAGGGGATATCAATTACTGGCTTTTTCTTATGACGTTAATCGGGCTCTCCTTTGTCATTGCCTCGTCTTGTGTTTTCAATAACGTGATCGATCGTCATGTCGATGCTAAGATGGCCCGGACTAAAAATCGCGGCCTTGTCACAGGAGAAGTCTCATGTAAAAGTGCGATCATCTTTGGAGTTGTTCTCGGGATTTTTGGAGCTTGGGTGCTCTATTCCTACACCAATCTCTTAACGCTCTTTATTGCCCTGGCAGGCTTTTTTATCTATGTCGTTCCCTATAGCTTCGGCAAGTATCGCACCAGCTATGGGACTCTTATCGGAAGTGTTGCAGGAGCTGCGCCTCCACTCGTCGGCTACTGCGCTGTGACAAATAGCTTTGATCTCGGAGCCTTTCTTCTTTTTCTAATTATCGTCCTTTGGCAAATGCCTCATTTTTATGCGATTGCGATCTATCGATTTAATGATTATAAGCGGGCAGGCGTTCCAGTTCTCCCTGTCAAGCAGGGGATGCGTGTCACGAAGATCCACATGGTGCTCTATACCATTGCCTTTATCCTCGCAGCACTCTCACTGACAGTCCTAGGCTTTACAGGATACGTCTATTTTGCAGCCGCCGCGATTCTTGGACTCATTTGGCTCTGGCAGTGCTTGAATGGGTTTAAATGCAAGAATGATGCTGTCTGGGCACGAAAAGTCTTTATCTTTTCCCTGGTGGTCATCACAGGGCTTTGTGTCACAATGGCTATAGACGTGCTTTAATATCTGCAGCCGCAGGCTTCACGACAGCCGCAATGCTTTTCCACAACTTTGCAGTTAGGCTCACAGACACAATCTTTATCTGGGCACTTTGAACAAGAGCAAGAAGCTAAACTAGTCAGAAGAATCAGAGAGCAAATGATTTTTTTCATACTTCAACCATAAAAGAACTAGGGAATGTTTTCAAAAGTTTTTTGGTCAATTTTGAGCGTGAAAGCTAGCTAAAATCGACAAGATTTTAATTTAAAAAATAGTCGCTTGACCCTCACGTTACGTTATTCCTTATATTAGAGCTATTCTTTAAAATCACAGGGATTTTAAGGGAGAGGAAATCGATGGCTTATACGGTTAAAAAATTAGCTGAAATCTCAGGAGTAAGTATCCGGACTCTTCATTTTTATGATGAGATCGGGCTTCTAAGGCCGGCCTATAATGGATCCAATGGTTACCGGTTCTATGAAGAGGAGCAACTCTTGATTCTGCAGCAGATCCTTTTTTTCCGTGAGTTGGGATTTGAATTGAAGCAAATCAAAAACATTATTGGAAGAAAGGATTTCGATAAGATTGCAGCTTTGAGTTCCCATCGACAGGTTTTGCAGAAAAACTTAGCGAGGACAAAAGAACTGATTAAGACCATCGATAAAACTGTAGAACATTTAAAAGGAAATCAAAAAATGAAAGAAGAAGATCTATATTGTGGTTTTATCACCAAAGAACAGCAAGCTGAATATTTGACATATTTAAAAAATCGGCTGGGAAAAGACCATCCGTATTTTGCCGAGGCTGAAAAAAATGTCAAAAATTGGACAAAAGCCGATTTAGAGCATTATAAAAAAGAATCTGATGCGGATATGAAAGCGCTTGCGAAACTGATGGAAAAACAAGTTTTTCCCAGTTCGCCAGAAGTTCAAGCTTTAGTTGGCAAAGTCTATGACTGGGTCAAACGATTCTGGACGCCCGATCGAGAATCTTTTATCGCTCTAGGTCAGATGTATACCGAATTGGAATGGAAGATGTTCTTCGGAAAATACGATCCAAATCATCCAAAGCTCGCTATGTATTTAGCCAGTGGGATGAAGATATTCGCAGAACGTGAATTGAAATAAGAACCCGGCAGCTGGTTGAAAGACTAGCTGCCTTTTCTAATTGTCGCGCAAGCTGCGCGACAATTGCATATTTTAAATAAACAAATATTTAACGACATCCCAGAACGAGAGAGACTCTTCGGATTGCTTCAGAATCGATGACGGGGATGCCTTTTGGCTGAACACGGTGCAGCCAATCCCATCGTGAAGATCCGCTGAGTAGAAATAAAGATCCTGGGATTAACGTCTCTCTATAAGCAACAAGGCTTTCCATTGTGGGTTTCATTTCGACATCAGCTTCGGAAAGAAGAGTGAAAATTGCGGTAATGTCTCCATTGGAAGGGATATCTTTATGAAAATCAAATCCCGGCATTTGATAGGGCATCTGAAGTGGTGGTTTATAGGTGTTGAGAGTAAGGTTCCAGTCTAGGGGTTTGTTTTCTTTTTTCTCAGCTTTGAGTTCTTTGACCACTTCAATTTGTTCCATGGGAGTAATCAACTCGTCTTTGATAAATTGTGGAATGTTTTGGGTCCCCATAAAATAGGTCAGCGTATGTCCTTCTTCTCCATATTTGAAAAAGTGCTGCAGTGCGAGCATTTGGTTATTTGTTTCCAGCGTAACCAGGTGATACTGTTCATCGGTTTTTAGGTTATGCTGCTTAGATAAATAGGTTCTAGCTTGAGTTCCAGGTGTGTTTTTAGCGATCTGTTCAATTTGCTTATGCAAAAGTAATGACTGGGATAACAACTGCTCTTGCGCCTGGTTATCTAAAAACTTTGGGATAAAACGGAGGCCAGGTGGTCTTTCTGGCTCGTTGAATTTGACGGAAGAGCAGAACTTTCTAATGTTCAATTTGATTGCCATTGTCAATCTCCCTTCAAGATTTTTAATGCATTATACAGAGTTACAATTTTAGTGATGCTATTTCTGTGAAGACCTAATTATTGCACGGCCCGTGCGACAATTGGTTCTTTAGAATGAAGTTTCTAATTGTCCAGCAGGCTGCTGGACTATTTAGCTTTTTTGATGAGCAGCCACTGGTTTTTGCCGAACTTTTTTAGCTGGACAAGACTGAACATTCCTTTGAGTTTTTTTCCTTTGAGAGAGAAGTGGAAAGCTCCTTTCTTGAGTCCATTGAGGATAGATTTTTCTGATTCTTCGGCATCCAGGTTGTCGACATCATAGGTTCCATGGTCCCAGATTTTGACTTTGCCGGCGCCATAGCCTGAAGGAATGGTCCCTTCGAAATCCTTGTAGCCGTAAGGGTGATCTTCGACCATGATCGCTAAACGTTTGACCTTTGGGTCCATGGACGGTTTTTTGGGAACAGCCCAGCTTTTTAAGACACCATCTGCCTCAAGGCGTAAATCATAATGCAAGTGGGTCGCATGATGTTCTTGCACGACAAAGATGAGCTTTTTGCCTCTTTTTTTTTTGACTTTGGCAGCAGGTTCCTTCGAAGATTTGAGATTTCTTTTGGATTTGTACTTAAGAAGACCCATCGTCCCTCCTTCCTAAGCAGTAACAAATTTCAGTCTAAAACAGAATCCTTTTTTTGGGGAGCGTACCTAAAAGCTTTCAGCGTTTCGGCTAGCGTGAAAGCTCCGTAGAATCGACGCTAGCCAGGCTTCGCAAGTTGATCCGTATTAATGCTAATCACGAATCAACTTGCGATCGTCGATTATACGGGCTTTGACGCAGCCCAAATGCAGAAATCTTTTAGGTACGCTCCCCTAGTAGACGACTGAAATGGCAGAGGGACACAGGTGCAAGATGGAAAGTCTACAAAAGGGGCTGATGCAGCCCCTTGTAGCTTAAAGAAAAGTTATTTTGAGCATTTTTTGCAAGATCTGCAGTGGTAGATCTGTTGCACGGTGGCGAGTCCAAAGAGAATGTAGCTGATTCTCACCAACATGGGCATATCTCCGAAAATGAATCCGATAAGATTAAAATTTGCGATACCGATAAGTCCCCAATTGATGCCTCCGATCCACATGATAATCGCTGAGATAACGTTGAGTTTTTTCATAGGCTCTCCTTCTGTTCTGAGCTAATTCCTAAATAGTGGTTTTGAGTCTTTTTATTCAAATTAATTCTATAATTGACCTATAAAGCGCTCTTATTTAAGATACCTAATCTTTAGGTATGGCGAAAACGAACAAAACCAAATTCATTATTTTAGGCTTTCTCTTGGAAGAGGCGCATTCAGGATATGAGATCGGTCAGATGATCCAGCAGTCGACGCATTATTTTTGGCAAGAGTCAGATGCTTCGATCTATCCTACCCTTAAAGTGCTGACAAGAGAGGGGTTAGTTTTTTCGGAGACCGCTTATGTCGGTAAAAGAAGAAAAGAGGTTCTCTAATTGCGCACAAGGGTTATCCACTCTCTTCTTCTTTTTTCTCTTAAGCTTCCTCGCCGTTTGTGCAGCGAAGCGGAACAAAAAAAGGCAAATTTTTTTACAATACAGTCTAATCATCTTAAATGAGAACAATTCCATGGTTCTCTTCGGGGTCTTTTATGGAGGACTACGTTTGGGTTCTCCGCCCCATTATGCCTTCCGATAAAAATAGGCAAGACAATGTCTAATACGGCTTCTACGAGCCAACCTCTTTTCGTCTTTGCCTATTCTTCGGTTTGTTTCTCACAAAGATTTTAGATCCTGTTTTTGTTTAAAAAACTCCAACTCCTCTCGGTTTTATGCCGCTTTGGGCTCTCCATAAATAAATTCTTTTTCTTTCAGCATCATTTGATGCATGATCACGGCTAGTTTTCGGCCTACAGCTACAGCCGCTTTCTTAAGACCCTTTTTCCTCATGATTTTCAATCCCCAGGCTTTCAGTTTACTCCATTTTTTGCTCCGGGTCAGAATCACTACGCCCGCTTCGACTAATAAAAATCTGAGTTCCTTTGATCCACATTTCGAGGTTTTTCCTTGTTTTTGAGTTTCTCCAGAAGCATATTGCGTAGGAGTCATTCCTAAATATGCCCCAACTGAACGGGAGTCTTTAAAACGATTTGCATCAAAAATTTCTGTTTTGAAGGTTAACGCGGTTACAGGGCCAACTCCAGGCACTGTCATCAGGAGTTGAACTTCTTTATCGTGATAAGCAACTTCTAGCATTTTTTTGTCGATCTTTGCTGTCTCTTCTACGAGCTTATCAAAAGCATCTAGCAGGCATTTTATACTTAGGATAACAATTTCTTGACAGCCCTCAAGCTGTTTCATAACGGCTCCTGCAAATTTCTTGGCTGATATTGATCCTAATCGTATTCCATGTCCCTTTAGCAGTCCTCGAACAGTATTTTTGAGATGGGTTTGCTGCTCAACCAGTGCTCTTCTTGAGGTTAACAAAATAGCTCTATTGATTGACTCTTCAGGCTTGCAATGTACTCGAGTATACATTCCAGCCCTGAGGGCTTCAGCGATTCCTCTGGCATCATTCTTATCGGTCTTATTTATTTTCAATGCAAGAATAGGACTTAGTCTTCTCGCATCCATACATACAGCATCGATAGCCCTTTCTTTGAAGCCAGTCATTAAATAGGGTGTTAATGAGCCACTCTCAAAACCCACCGTTATCTCTTCAAGGCTGAGCTTGGATAAATAATTAGCTATTAGATGAGGGTCTGTATTTTCTGAGCCCTCATGGACAATTTTGCCATGTTCATTTATCACACAAATAAAAGTCCTTTTCATTGAGACGTCTAATCCAATATAATGTTTCACGGGTTACTCCAGTTTTATTGCTCTTTACGAGCGGTTTGAGATTTGAAAAAATCTCGTTTACATTGGAGAGTTTATACTACTCCGTTTTTGGAGTAACCCCTTGTTAAAGTGCAATTATGGCATGTCTTTACGATCACAGATGCCGGTAGAAAGGCGTTTCAAGAGTGGTTTAGACGGCCGCCAGAACCAGATGTTCATCGGGAAGAATTTCTCTTGAAGCTCTTTTTTACAACGGAAGAGACAAAAGAAGAGATGCAGCACCATTTTCATCGGAAATTAGAAGAGATGAAAGATGCCCGTGAGAAATTTAAACAGATCGAAAGGTTTTTAAAACACGATCTGCCGGAAAAAACCTATTGGTTAAAAACTCTCCAAGTCGGTCTTGCTCATTTAGAAGTCGATATCGCTTGGTTATTAACCGGAGCGATAAATAGGTGATAAATAGCTTGCTACGGCTTTGCAAAATCGATTCCCAAATCACAGGCCGTAGTGCAGGAATACTGTCCTGCGCTTTGCGAATCGATTTTGCTTTGCCTCGCGAGCGCTCTTTATCGCCTCTTTACCACCCCGGTTAATAAAACAACAAAGAGAACCCTATGCTACAAATCCTAAGTGAAATTCCTATATTTGTCTGGCCTTTGTTTGCCTTATTGCTAGTCCGTGGCCTTCGAGCAAGAAAGACAGACATGGTGCCTTTAGCGGTATTGCTTGTGCTTCCTGCTGTTTTTTTCACCTGGTCGGTTTTTTCATTTTTGTCTTCTGATCCGACTTCGATCTTTCTGCGGATCTTTTGTTTAAGCATTGGGTTCTTCATGGGCTATTTACACATGCAGAAGTTAAAACTTAGATTCGATAAACAGAAAAGAAGAATCGAAGTGCCAGGGAGCTGGATTCCTCTGATTCTTTCGATGTCGATTTTTACCGCCAAGTTCGCGATCGGCATGATCGGAGCGCTTGCTCCTGAATTAAACGGATTACTCTTGGGATTGGATCTTTTTGCAACGATCATTTCGGGTATTTTTGTAGGAAGGGGAGTCGTTTGTTTTGTCAGATATCAAACGGCTTCTCAAGATAGCCTCGAAAAAAATTGACTTAGAAATTGCTGAGCGCCATCCTGAATTAAAAAGGAGTTTTTATGGCAAAATATGGGAAAAAAAGCCAAGCATCTGTGAAAAAAGCCATACACAAAATGAAACAAGGGAAATTGAAATCCGGCCGGAGCAAAAAAACCGTCACCAGCAGAAAACAAGCGATTGCGATTGGTCTATCCGAAGCAAGAAAAAAAGGAGCAAAAGTTCCTCGTAAGAAAAAGAAATAATCTTCATGTGGGATAGAATCGAGATTTTAAAGGGTAGCCCTTTTCCTTTTTTTGTTTAAAAGTAACTATTCCTTCACAAAACGTGGTTGCTTTGCACGTTTTTCGTTGGAAAAACGTGTTACTTAGCCACTTTATTTGTACGAAAAACGTGATTTATTGCTCATAAGTCGTTGATAGTAAGTCAAAAATGACAGAAGGAATTAAAGAGAATTCTACAGAATCCCAGTTTTTTATCTGCTTGCACAAAAATAATTTGTAAAATTGATTTCCATTGAAAAGCCAAAACAGGCTAGTTTTACACTTTGCTTTTGTTCATTTCTTGTAGAGCATTATAAAACACGGAGACTTTCATAAAGCCATCTTTTAGGCTTTCTGAAATGCTGCACTCTGCTGCCATTTTAGCAAAAGGCTGCTGCCAACTCTCTGGCGGTTCTGGTAAAGGATGTGTTTTGCGTGTTCTGAACACTCTTTGAAGAGCATGTTGGAATCCTTCAAGCACCGGATTTTTGGACTCTAGAAGAAGTATCAGATCAATGAGATCTTTCGATCGGGTGTTAATTTGCTCACGAGGAATGGTGTAGGAGTGCAGCTTCTCGGCGAATTGTTGCTCTACGGAAATCATGAAAATGATCGGAGGAGCAATGCCGCAAAACCCTAGCCAGTCTGTTCCGCGGATCTTCTCTATCGAATCAATGAGGATGTCGCCACCTACATCAAGATGGAATTCCACAAACGGCCTGTTGTCAATGATTGCCGCAACACTATGCCTAGAGCCGCCGTAAGGCGCGTTTTCAATGTCACTCTGAGGCAGTCCGATTTGGTAGACGAAATGATCGTTTAAATTGATGCGGGCAAGTGTTTGAAGCTCTTGCAGAATTATTTCATTCACAGGCTTCTTAGTTTCGCTCCATTTGAAGCAAGTTAAGTCCATGTCTTTTGTAGCGCGTGCATCTGCAATGCGCAATTCCATTGCATAGCCGCCTTTTAAAAAAAATGGAGAGGGCTCTTGAGAGAAAATCCTGGCTAAAAGTCGGTCGATTGCAACTTTGCGACGGAGCCGCAGGATGGCTTCGCCTGTTTTAGTCGAATGGTCTTGGAGAATTTTTTCTAATTCTTTGCGAAAATTTGCAGCTGTTTTATGACTCATAGGGTTGTCCTAATTTTGAGAGTAATGAGAGAATGGAATGGGGTCCATGAAAATTGATTCTTTTTAATCCGGATGAAGGGTCGTAATCATCTTCAGAAATTGCAATACCAATGAGAACAGGGGAGTTATTGACGAATTTCCAAAGACCGCTGCCGCTTATCCCACCAAAGCTATCAATGACTTTTCTCCGCAAGTTATTGCTTACAGGACATATGATATAGTCAACATGGGGAAATTGTATATATTTTGAAGCGACAAATGCATAAGGGCCGACATTCAACTGCCATGTTTTATCTTCATCAGAATAGATCGGTTCAAGACCTCCCATCGAGATAAGAGCGTCCTGTAGAGAAAAACTTGGAGCTTCTTCAGGTATTTTGTAGAAAGCCTTGTAATTTTTCAGCATCTCAAGAATCTCTGTAGTGGGAATAACAATAGTCAAATCTTTGGGTTGGAAAATTAAATCGAGTCGTTTGCCATCAAAAGCCGGATCCCATTCAAGCACAGTGAAGTTTTTGGCTGATTGGGAAGGGTATTCTCTTCTCAAGTGGTCAAATCGCAGAATTATGTGCACAGATCTGGCTTTGCGAAGAGCTTGGCCTATATGTCCTGCGGTTAGTAGGAAATATTGTGATTTATACTGGCACAGAACGGCTGTTCCAAAGCCATCATCAAAAGAAAGCCCAATCGTATAAGGCTCTGCCATGCGTCCGAGTTCTGTTAATTGATCATTTGCTTGAGTCCATACTTCGTCAATGGCCTGAGCAACGATTTGATGCATTTCAGTTGAGTCTATGGTTTTCAATAGCTGTTCCATTTCCTGGATGGTTGAAAGCCCTTTAATCAATGATTTCTGAATTGCCAGGTCGAGAATCGCACGTTCAATTTGTTCAGGTTGGGTTTTTCCCTCTTGGATAATATCTGACAGTGTTCGAAGCGGCGTGGTGACACAGTACCCTTGCCGAGTCTCTATGTCAGATTGGGGAATTTCATCAACAAAGTGTAAACAGAGATTTTTGGGAATTTCAGTACTTTTTCGGAAGCTTTTAGGCACAGACATATGGAGCTTTGCAGGGGCTACGTCGCTTAAGTTATGGATTTCGAGCGCAGTTTCATGCGACCAAACGCCTTGAGGTTTACCTTGCTTATCCGCACTCCAAAGTGCCCAAAGAGCAAGCTCTGGACGCGAGGTAGTGGGATAATTTGCAATGCGATAGATACCCCTAAGTTCTTTGCTCCACTTCCCTGATTCTAGCTTCCGATGAAAATTCGGGGGTGAAAAACCACATTCCTCTGCTTGTCGGCTGGTAAAGTATCCTTGCTGGCTCTCAGTGATCTGAAGTAGTCTAGTTTCCTTGTCCATACACAAAGGTTATCAAAAGCATAATATTTATGCAAATTTATGAGTTTTTTACACAAAAGTTATGCTTTTGATAACTTTTGTGTTGTAAAATCAGGGTTTGGATAACAAAGCTTTTTTAAGCATCTGATTTTTAGCGCGTTATGATTGTCGCTGAATTGCAGCGGCAAACTAAATGCGCTCTCAGTGCTATAGACGGTAATTAATAGCGTTGTTTTGGTTGCAATTATGTTAATATAAATTATAATATAACTATATTAATTTATTGGATTTATGGTTTATGTAAAAGCAAAAGCAGGGCCAGCTAATGTTGGAGATTCTACTCTAAAATTTACTGTGCATTATTTTGATAAAGGTGGAAATCTTACGATTCGAAGTGGAGGAACGAGAGCTTGGAGATGTAATAACCCAGGGGATGCCGCTAATCCTTGCTGGCTTCTTCGCATTGAACCTTCCAAAGAAGAAATCGCTTTGTGTTTAAGCGAAGATCTTAGAGATTTTTGCGATAAACACATCGGTAAACAGATATCTGTAGAAGGTGCGCTTTTTCCTGAGCATACAACGCACCATCCTACATGTGTTTTAATACATGTGAAAAAAATGGAACTGAATTCAGCAGAAAGACCTATCAGTCCTTAAAAATTCTGAGTGTTGTGGCAGTTATCCGGAATTTCCGGACAACTGAATTTTCTTCTACTGTTTTGTCTATAAACATGTTCTGTGTGTGGCAAAAAAAATTCTACCCTTACAAATTGTAGATTTGTATGCTTGCGAGGCGAAGTGAGGATGAGAGATTTTCCTGAACTTTTAGAGGCACTAAAAAGGAAAATATGAATCTATTAAGGATAATTTTTTGTATGTCAGTCATTTTTTCAAGTACATCAGGATTTTCTTCAGAAAAAAGCCCCAAGGTGGTTGTGGTTGGTGGAGGCATCGCAGGATTAACAACAGCCTACCGTTTGCAAAAGGGAGGAATGGATGTCAATCTTTACGAAGCACGAGGTCGAGTAGGCGGTAGAATCTTTACAGCAAGAGTCAATGGTCAAGTCGCTGAATTAGGCGCCCAGAACATCAGAGATGGGGGAGATTCGGTCAATCTCAACCGTCTAATTGATGAGTTTGGATTGGAGTGTGTTTCTAGCCGTGTCTATTTAAAACACTCGTATTTTGACGGAAGTAATTTAACACCGGTTAGAGAGATTTTAAAAAGCAAAAAAATTGACCTAAAGACCCTGAGGGATCATCTGGATAAGTTAGCTTTAACGTGTCATAATATGAAGGAGATCTTGGAAGAGATTGTTGCTACTGAGGATCCTCTCTATAAGATTTTAGCTGTTAGAATGGCCGCTTATGAGGGTGGAGCAATTGAGAAACTGTCACCGCTTTATACCGATACATTATTTCATATGCTTTTAGGTGGAATATGTTCTGTTCACCAAGGAAACGCAGAAGCAGAATCGTTTGTTGATTTGATCACAGTTAAAGGAGGAAATGCAAGGCTCTGCCAAAAAATAGGGGAAGCACTCGGGTCAAAGCTCCATTTGAATATGCCTCTTGCAAAAGTCGCAAAAAGTCAAAGTGGCTTTCTCCTGACATTTCAAAATGGGGAAGAAGTCAAAGCTGATATCGTCGTTTTATCCATGCCGTGCTCCGTTTATCAACAAATCGCTTTTGAAAATGTCATTCCTTCTCCAAAGTTAGAAGCGATTCAAAACATCCAGTATGGGATGAATGCAAAGATTATGGTTCCTTTTGCGGACATGCCAGCAACAACAGCAGGGTTAGTCGGTGACGAGGTTGTCGCTTTTTTTGATACGCTTCAACACATGCTTACGGTTTATTATACGGGAAAGACTAGCCTATTTTCTCCAGAAACAATTGCAAGTTCTTACAGCCAAGTACGGCCCATGATAGAAAGAGGATTTGAAACCGATTGTCCACCTTATGCAACTCCTCACTATGCAAAAGATGAGGCGGATCTTTCCTATGAGGGGCCTGTGGGCTATAGCTGGCCCAATGATCCTTATGCTCGAGGAACCTATTCCTATATCGCGGACGGTCAAGAAAATGTGCTGACAGCCACTGTGAAGGAAAATAACGAAACATTTAAAACGTTATTTGCTCCTATTGATCAAAAGCTTTATTTTGCAGGCGAGCATACTTCTATTCTTTCTGAAGTGCCGGGCACCATGGAATCTGCCTGTGAATCTGGGGAAAGAATTGCAAGAGTCATTTTACAAACCTACAAGTGATTGGCTATGAAAAAAACTCTTTTAATGATCCTGTTTGTTTTGAACATTGTGAGTGCAGAAGAACTAAGGTCTCAGTCTTGCCAATTTGAGCCAGAAAATGAGCCGAGCCCTTTTGTTTCAAAAGCCACTGAAATGGTTTTAAAAATAAAGCCTAAGAATCCAACTGTGCTAGATCTTGGCGTAGGAACAGGCAGAAATATCAAAACCCTTCTAGAAAAAGGTGCTACTGTCTATGCCTATGACTCGGATCCTGCATCGATCAAACTTATTAGGAATGAATTTAGCTCATTTTTAAACACCAAAAAGCTGTCTGTACGCCAGGAATCTTTTGAAGAGATTGCCTCTTTGCCAGCTGCAGATATGATTATCGCCTGGCGCTCTCTTCCATTTATGGAAGAAGAGAAATTTCCCGCCTTTTGGAAGAAAATCGAAACAGCACTCGGATCTAGCGGTATCTTTACCGGCACTTTTTTTGGAAAGCAGCATAAGACAAAGCGTCCTCTGAGTAGCCCAAAATTATTCAGGTTAACTCGAGATGAAGTTCTCCATCTTTTTAATGCATTTCTCATTGTCGATTTCCAAGAAAACATGGAATATGATGAAGAAGTGTCAAAAGAATGGGGTGGAGAGCAGTTCGAACATATTTACAAGGTAATTGCCAAGAAAAAAGGTGCGCTCTTTACCTATAACCACCGGTGACGAACAGCGACTCTCCTGTGATCCAAGAGGCATCATCGGATGCGAGGAAGACAGCTGCAGGGGCGATATCCTGCGGCAGACCGACGCGGCCAAGGGGAGTTTCCTTTTCATAGCTCTGACGAAACTCACCCTCGATATAGCCTAAAGTATGCGTACCTTCGGTGTCCACAAGGCCTGGGTTAATGGTGTTGATGCGGATTTTGCGAGGGCCAAGCTCTGCAGAAAGTGCCCTGGTTATAGCGTCCACAGCGCCCTTCGTCCCGCTGTAAACAGATAGTCCAGGACTTGAATCAACACTCACAACCGAGCTAATGTTCACAATGCTGCCTCCCTTTTGCCCAAAGCTCTTTACAGCCTCTTGGGTGGCAAGCAATAGGCCAAGTACGTTCAGATCGAACATTTTGTGAAAGTGTTCAAGAGAGATCTCTTCAATAGGAGCAGCATTGTAAATGCCCGCGTTGTTGACAAGAATATCGAGTTTTCCAAAGGTTTTTTGCGTTTCAGAAAAAAGCCGTTGAACGTCCTTTTGATTGGACACATCGGCCTGCACAGCGACTGCTTCACCTCCCTTTTGCTTGATCGCGCTTACCACGCGATCAGCGCCTTCTTTGCTAGAGGAATAGTTGACAACGACTTTAGCCCCCTCTGCAGCCAGATGTTGTGCAATTGAAGCTCCAATCCCTTTCGACGCACCCGTCACAATGGCGACTTTACCTTCTAGTTTTTTTGGCATGAACTCTACTCCTGGCTAAAATTGAACTATGCTACAAAAGACCCTTTCATTCAAAAAGGAAAAACCTATAATCAAAAATTCAAATGATAGGAAGTCATGGCGCGTTTGATACGTCCCGTTTCATTAAGATTGCCCGATGAGAAAAAAGAAAGGCATACGACCTGGCTGGAGATATTTTTTGATCTGATCTTTGCTGTGATTGTGGTGCAAATATCAGACAGATTGGCGAATAATTTTACCCTGACCGGACTCTTTCAATGTGCTGCTTTGCTGATCACTTCCTTGTGGACGTGGGTCAGTTACACTGTATTTGCAGCCCGTTTTGATAATAATGACGGGATTCATTGGTTAATGACATTCATTACCATGTTTGCGGGTGCGGTCATGGCAGTGCATATTCCCACGGCTCTTGAAGATGGCGGAAAGGGATTTTCTATTGGCTTTATCATTTCACAAGTTTCTCTACTTTTTCTCTACCTAAGGCCTCATCACTATAAGACGATTTCAAAAGAGATCACCCACTTCTATCTCATTGCCTTTGGGGTGGCGCTAAGTTGCTGGATCGTTTCATTATTTTTTGATCCGCCAAACAAGTTTATTTTGTGGGCCTTAGGGATGTCGATTTACCTGACCATGCCGTGGATTGGCAGAAAGAAAGTTCTATCGAAAGCTCCACTCGATACGGTGTATATCCCTGAACGATTTGGATCGTTCACGGTCATTATTTTAGGACAAATCATCACGTCTGTCGTGTTTGGTCTAAAGTCCGGAAGTTGGCACCCTTCCTCTGTCGTCACCAGTATCATGGCATTTGCACTTGCCATATTGATCTGGGGACAGTATTACCTTTTTACTCAAATCGCCGACTATAAATGCACGCTAGGTTCTGGGCAGCCGTATATCTACGGTCATATTCCGTTGATCATCAGCTTGATGATTCTTGGGGTTTGCGCACAGGATTTCATATCCAACACTCAAATCCACCCGAATGTCAAAAACACCTTCTTTTTCTCGATCATTTTATACCTGTCGTCCTTTTGCCTTCTCCAGTTCATTGCTATACGGAAGTTCAAAATTCGCGGAGTGGTTTATCTGGGAGGCGTCTCTGCAGTATTAGTCTTGTTTTATTTGTCCCCACTCTCACCGATGATCATCATGACAGGAATAGTGCTCATTTTTATGGCACTTTTTTCAATGCAATACTGGCTCGGGTTTATTCATGGTAGTTTGTCCAAAAAGAGATAGACGGCGGAAATCTTGCCGTCTCTAGCGATGACGAAATCGGTCCCAGCGTAAGCTGGCGGCTTGCCAGGGGTGCCCGACACCCACTTCACCCGACAAATTCCTCAGGCGGGGAGATCGGCTGATATTGGAAGTCAGGATGAGTAGCTTTGATCTTGCCTGCGATCCGGTCGATCTCGTCGCGGCCGCGGTAACTGCCGCCGTTAGGATCATAGAACACAGCGTCTTCATGGTAGAGTTCATTGATCGCTGCGCGCCTCCGTACGGGATCAATCTCACCGAACACGTCACTGAGATTACGAAGCGCCAAGGTTGATAAGGTTTGGGACATAACTTTTCTCCGGTTGGGGTAGAGTTGTGCTTGGTTCAGATAAGTTCTAAAAATTCAGTTGGTTTCCATCACTACATGTATGAGCCACGAGTCGTTGTCCATTCTCAACCATACTTGATATTCTCCATCTGGAGGAGAATTGGCACCTGCCTTAAGAGCTATGGTTCCGAGCTCGGGCGCATCCTTAAAAGAAACAGTTCCATTTTTGATGTATCCTGCCAAACACATAGGATCTTCAGGCGTCATCTTGCGCGGCATGACAGGATAACCTGGATACCAATCATCCAGCAAGCTTGGATATTGATCGGCTAAAACCTCAAATGGGATTTCTTCATCGATAAGGTTTTCTTCTATAAGTTGAGTGAGTGTTTCTAATGGGAGATTTTCATTAGTGAATGGAACCGAGATTTCGGAGGTTTTATTTTTTGTTAAGCAACATTTTTTGTATTTTTTACCACTGCCACATAAACAAGGGTCATTACGGCTCAATGAAAGAGAGGGCACCTCTTCTGAGAGGTCAAACAATTCCTCCATCTGTTCATCTAAAATATCTTGCTCAATTTCTATTTCCATTACGGCCTCTTTTTCACAAAGTTTATATGACTCAAAGGATTTTTATCAGCCATAAAACAAAGCTCTTACCAGGTGTGAAAACCTGAAGCCTTCGTCTTCAGGGATTTTAGCCCGGATTGAACTATTCGTTGTGAGCTTCTTGGCGAGCTATTAAGTATTACTTAATAGTTTCCTCAGTTGGCACCTCTTTTTCATCGTAAATATTTCTGATATGGAGACTTGAATTGGTCAATTACTTCCAGGTTGAATATGACAAACAGTTGAGGGCAATCGCCTGATATCATATAATTTTCTCCATATTGCTTAAGGGAGGAATATGGCTAAAGAAATCTGGGTCATTGAAGCCAACTTAGACAGTGTTGATCCATTTGAATATCGGATTACAACATCAGAAAAAATGTTAAAAACGAATGCGGTTCGAGTATTTTCCAAAGCTAATGCTCTACCTACGAAATGGAAAGTATCCAATTGGACTGTCGTAGGAATGGCTCATGATGAAGAAGAGGCAAATCAGAAAGCTGAGCGTTTCAAATCAATGGTACTTTCGGAAAAAGAACATGCATTAGCCACTGGGGAGAGTCTCTATCTAAATATTTGACAGGTTCCCTAAATGAATAAATGGTTTATATCCGACACACACTTTTCTCATACTAACATCATCCGCTATGCAGGACGGCCTTTTCAAACTGTTGATGAGATGAATGATAGGCTTGTTAAGAACTGGAATGGTCTTGTTGCACCTGAGGATACTATTTTCTTTTTAGGTGATTTTGGTCTAGGCAAGACAGATTTTCTCACCAATCTTTGTGGGCGTCTTCATGGACACAAAGTCTGCATCCGCGGCAACCATGACGGTACTCCTGCCAAAATGCATAAAATTGGCTTTTCTCTTGTTCTCGAATCTGCTTTTCTAAAAATTGGCCATCATCTGGTCGAACTTATTCACATCCCTAGTTATCCTGCACCTCCTCATTTTCAACTTCATGGCCATGTCCACGAGAAACGGCCTAATACAATCATTGATCGGCAGCTAAACCTTTGCGTAGAGGTGTGGGATTATAGACCCGTTTCTGAGAAAACGTTGATTAGTCTGCTTGATTCTGCTGAGGGAGGTATGTATGACAAAAAAATTCAGCCAGGTTTGGGTTAACCAAACTGAGCTTGGCAAAAAGTTTGGATTATCTGCTATTGATGTTGGTAAAATCCTGATAGAACAGGAATTGAAAGATCCCAAAAGTGGGCGAGCGACTCCAAAGGCCATCGAAGGCGGTTATGCCAAATCTACTCCGTTGAAAAACGGCACTCCTTTTTTCATGTGGCATCTTCATAAAACAAAAGATCTAATCGGCAAAAAACACATGGTTTTGAGTGAAGTCGATTATTGGGTCAATGAAGTGAAAAAAAGTCTCTTGGAAGCTTCGCGCCTATTTGAAGAAGGTCAAGATAAGTTGGCTTATTTGATAGCGGATCATGTGTACGAAGAGGTTCCGCAGAAAGTTCGTGCTGAAGTAAAAACAAGGGTAGAATCGATAAAAATTTAAAGTCAAATGCGGAAAAAATAGAGGATTTTCCTACATTTACTATCCAGCAGAGCAGAAAAAGATACATAATATTTTTTAATTTTACCGTTGCTATTGCACAAAACTTATCAATTTGATAGCTTTTGTGTATGAACAAAAAAGATCTGCTTTTCCAATTTGCCCAGCGTCAGCAGGGATTTTTCACCAGCCAACAAGCAGAGGAGTGTGGATTTCCATCGTCCAATTTTCATAGATATCTTATTTCCAAAGAATGGATAAGGGAGCTGCACGGCATTTATCGGTTGGCTCACTATCCAATGACGGATCGTCCTGAACTTGTTCTTTGGAGCTTGTGGAGCCGTGATAAGAAAGGGCAGGTGCGCGGGGTGTGGTCTCATGAGACAGCTCTTGATATTTTTGAACTTTCCGATGTTATGCCCTCGAAATTGCACATGACAGTCCCCAAAAAATTCCGCAAAAGAACGAGCATTCCAAAAGTCCTTGCTCTCCATTATGCTGACTTGAGAGATGTAGATGTTCAAGCGCAGCAGGGCTACCTGATCACCACCCCATTACGCACCCTTATCGATATTGCACAAGCGGGTGAGCTGTCTTATGATTTAATTAAACAGGCGGTGCATGATGCATTGCGTAAAGGGATGGTGTCACGAAGAGAGCTGAACCAAGCTAATTTGCAGAGTAATATCCCAATATTATTGAGGATTCTTGATGAGTACGGTTTACAAAACAGCGGCTGATTTTCGAAGAGATCTTGAGTCGCAACTTAAAAAAATATCCAGTGCAACAAATGATGATGTACAGCGCCTGAGAAGGAAAGTAACCTTTGATCGGTTGCTCGCCCGTATCTTTTCGCAGGAAGAATCTACATTCTTTCTCAAGGGTGGCTATGCAATGGAATTGCGCCTCTCGACCGCGCGTGCTACGAAGGATATTGATTTGACCTGTCTTGAAAGGGTGAAGGGAAAGGAGGAACTCATAAGCCTTATAATCTTAGAGGAACTCCGAGAGTTGGCTAGTAAGAATCTTAATGATTTTTTTGTTTATCAAATTGGAGAGCCTCAGCTCGATATAGAAAATGCGCCCTATGGGGGCGCACGCTATCCCGTCTCTTCTTTTATCGACGGTAAGATTTTTGTTAGATTTGTATTGGACGTTGGGGCAGATGCAATAGTTGCTCGAACAGAAGCTTTTCAGGGAACAGATTGGTTAAGTTTTTGTGGGATTGCATGTCCAGTTTTCACGATGGTCTCTATAGAGCAGCAATATGCAGAAAAGCTGCATGCCTATACGCTTCCTCGTCATGGAATAAATACTCGCACTAAGGACCTTATTGACATGGTGCTCTTAGCTAGAATAAAAACTTTTGATATAACAATTCTCAAAGAGGCTTTGCGCTTGGTATTTAAAGTTCGTAATACACATCCATTGCCTCAACAAGTGAATCCTCCCCCAATTAAATGGAAGAAGCCATTTGAGAAGCTTGCCAGAGAATGCCTACTTCCTTTGATTTTGGAAGATGCATTTATCGAGACCGCAAATATCTACCAACAAGTTCAACATAAAATATTGCAAACAGATCATCAGGTCTAGAGGTGTAGTGCAACACCTGGTAATTTTTGCCATCAGAGGCAGTTGTCCGGAATTTCCGGCATACTGAATTTTCTTCTAATCCCTTCTTTGTAAATATGTTTTGTATGTGTTCGGCAATTTATTAGGCTCTTTCTAGATAGGTATTGGAAACGGCTTTTAGGACAATGCGGCCGAGAAGGGGGTCCTTCAGTTCATCGAAGGTTCGGATTACAATGCCTTCTTTAAGATGTCCGGCCATAGGGATTATGCTGGCGCCGTCGATCAAATTTTTGACTCTTTCCTCAGTATATGATCCCCGGTATAGCTCTGGAACCCAGGGGAGATGGTTTGCAGCGGTCCTTGCTTCTTCGTAGGAAAGGAATCGATTTTTATCCCAAATATCAAAAATAGCCAGCCGAATATCTCGGTTCTTCAATCCATAGCTTAGATCTTGCACACCGGAGCCGTAGATTTCCCCATAAATGGTGATTCCAGGATGAGATTGGAGCCAAGCCTTCAGACCTTTGGTCGTTTCTAGCGCTCTCCACCAAATACTGGAGGGGTGTTCTTTTTTCCATTCATTTTTGCTCCCGCAATGAAAGCGGATACCATCGTAAAGAAAACGAGCTTGCGCCCCATGAATTTTTTCCGTGATGACGATTTCCATGCCAGAATGGAGAACTGTGTTGAATTGAGCTAACGATTCTACATCAAATTTAGGACAGTGGATTTCAGGAGAGATGTCGGCTTCGCTACCAGCTGTTGTTTCTATCGGTGGTTCATAATGGCCGATCTTCAAGAGCTGCATAACATCCTGCCCTTCTACAGAGTTGAATGGAGCTCGAAGAAGGAGACCTTGACTCCATTCCCCACGGAATTTTTTAACCTTGATCCGATATCCCCTGATGTAGCCCTCTCCAGAAGGATGCCTGGCATCCACAAGTTTGCAATTACGGGAGAGCATTTCCAATATCGATGGAAGAATTACAGCTTTAGCTGTCTCATCGGGTTCCTGCGGCACAACATAATCTGGCGCTATATAGACCCCAAGCGTTCCATCGATGAACTCGTCTTTCCCCACAACTACCTGCCAGCCGTGTATATGCACTAAAGCCAATCTATCCGCATTGGGATGGCTTTCTAGTGTGATTCGGACGACCTCTACTTTATGAGTACTCATTTGTCTACCTAAAGCTGATTTTTAATTCCGTTTTGATGTGTATGATTCCAGTTCGTTGAAAAATTTTCTACATCAAAAAAGTGCTCGTTGGGACGTTATGAATCTAAAAATCCGGTTGGGTTCCGGTCATTTGCGGAATTATAAAAACTGTTCTCTGCTCGTAATCGTGCCGGAATTTTAATAAAAATATTGACTTTCTCTTGAAGCCTGTGAAAAAATTGCGCGAACAACCCTGGGAGGATATCTAGTGCAAGGAGAAGTCGTTAAGAAGTTACAAAGTCGTTTTGATGCCTTGGCACAGAATATCCCAGGCGAAGAAATTGAGTTCTGGTTTGCCCGGGATCTCCAAGAACCTCTAGGATACCTACGCTGGGAGAATTTTTTAGTAGCCATTGAGCGGGCTATAGCATCCTGTAAAACAACAGGTTATGAACCAAGTGACCATTTTCGTGGCGTCACGAAAATGGTACCCGTAGGCAGTGGGGCTGAAAGACCCATTGATGATTTCATGCTTACACGTTATGCCTGCTACTTGATTGCTCAAAATGGCGATCCACGTAAGGAGCCTATCGCATTTGCGCAGAGTTATTTTGCTGTTCAAACACGCAAACAGGAACTGATAGAAGCTCGTATGCGTCTACAGGATAGGCTTGAAGTTCGAGAGAAATTAAGGGAGTCAGAAAAAACGCTTTCCCAGAACATCTATGAACGAGGTGTGGATGATGCAGGTTTTGCTCGCATCCGATCAAAAGGAGATGCTGCTCTTTTTGGTGGTTATTCAACGCAGGCCATGAAAAGCAAATATGGGATCACGGAAAGTCGACCTCTTGCCGATTTTCTGCCAACATTGACGATTGCGGCTAAAAATTTGGCAACAGAGATGACCAATCACAATGTGATCCAGGAAGATCTCCAAGGTGAAGGTGAAATAGCAGGGGAACATGTTCAGAATAACTTAAGTGTGCGCGATATGCTGGGAGCTCGTGGTATTAAGCCGGAAAATTTGCCCCCGGAAGAGGATGTCATGAAGCTTGAGAGGCGTGTGAAATCCGAAGAGAAAAAACTGGTCAAACAATCTGGAAAACTGCCTAAATAGGAAAAGGCTGATTCTTGCAATTCTAGGCGGAAATGTCAAAAAAACGTAGCTTATACAAATCAAAAGTCATTTCTTCATCCAGGAAGAGGATATGGGTGACGGATTTTTCTGAATCTACCCTTGAGGAAGATCTACGGGAGTTATTTCGACTATTTGGTGATATTGATTCGATATCAATTGTACGCAAAGCACTAAAGCGGCCTATGGCATTCATTGATATGAAGAATTTTTTAGATGCTCAGAGAGCAATTTGTGCTCTAGATAAACAAGTATTCCAAGGAAGACATATTACTGTACGTGAATCAAAACAAAAATTCTATGGAGAAAGATTTGTTTATGCACTGCTGAGTTTTGATAAGTGTGAGTGTTACATTGGAGAGACATCCGACACAAAAAGACGTTTTAGGCAGCATCTCAACGGAAATGGAGATTCATCAACGAGTGCATGGATTTTATCTTTAGAAGATGTCGAGCCAAAGCCAAAAGTCCTAGAGACAGTACAGCAAGGCTATGATGCCCATTTTCAAGCACGTTTTTTAGAAACTGTGTGGCGTTTTGTCGCCGTTAGATGTTCTTGGGAGGTAGTTAATTATCCTTTTGTTTTTGAGATAAGAGAAGAACTCGAGGCAGCAATCGAATCCAGAATGAGTAAATGGTCGCAAATGCTTGATGAAGCATCAGAGTTAATTTAAGGATCAAACCCATGTCTTGTCTTTTAGTTCAGTTTGCACACGTTAGCAAGAGTTTTGGCTCTTCTATTCTTTTTGATGACATCTCGTTTTCGATCAATGCAGGAAAGAGTTTTGCGCTGATAGGGGAAAATGGCTCTGGAAAAACAACGCTTTTGCATCTGCTGGTAGGATCGATTCTGCCTGACAAAGGCCAAGTACACCACTCAGCTGATTTATCTATTGGTTTTTTGCCTCAAGAGGTTGTGGTCTCGCATCCAGAGCTTTTGGTCAAACAATATCTCGAAGAGGGAGCCCTCACAGATTTAGAGCGGAAGATGGCAGCTTGTTTGGACGATCCCAATCGCTTAACGGAGTGGGCTCAGCTCCATGACGAATATGAAAGACGAGGGGGATACAACCGGATTCCTCTTGAAAAAGCACTAAAAGAACTTAAACTGGAAGCCGATCTAGAAAAACCGATGGCATCGCTCAGCAGCGGACAGCGTGTACGCGTTAGCCTTGCTAAAGCCCTCATGAGCAATCCGGACTTGCTTTTACTCGATGAGCCTACCAATCATCTAGATCAAGAAATGCTTACCTGGCTGCAAGAGATGCTTCGTCAGCGCACGGGTGCTACAATCATTGTTTCTCACGATCGAAAGTTTCTCAATGAGAGTTGCAATAGGCTGATAGAACTTCATCAAGGAAAGCTCTCATGCTATGGAGGCAGCTATGATTTTTATCTGCAGGAGAAAGAGCGTCTTGTAGAAAGGCAAATCAAGGCCTATGAAGAGCAAGAAGAAGAAAAAGCCCGCATTAAACAGAAAATCCACGCTATGACGTTCTCCAAAGGGAAAGCAACACCTGCCTCAGATCGCAATGTGATGGCGTATGATAAGCGGGGAGAGAAGCATCAAAAATCAGTCCAACGCACCTTGAACGAACTTAAGGAGCGGCTGCAAGAGATTGAAGCGCATCCGCTCTCTCATCCTAAGCCTAAAAGTGTGACAGGGCTAAGATTTGTTTCTACACCTCTTGCCTCCAAAGTTGCCATCGAATTTAGAGGCGTCACCAAATCGTTTGGGGAAAGGGTTCTTTTTTCTGATTTAAGCAAGACATTATGCAAAGGAGATCGGATAATTCTGGTGGGCCCCAATGGCTCTGGCAAGACAACGCTGCTTCGCTGCGCATATGGACTTGAATCCATCGATTCAGGAACCATCACTCGCGCTCCAACTGCAAAAATTGCCTACTTGGATCAGGAAGTTGAAATGCTTCCGATGAATCAAACGCCCTTGGAGTATTTTGAGAGCCGTTTCAATCTCTCAGAGATGAATCTACGAAAGGAGCTCCACAAGGCAGCGCTTGGTGGCGCTGAGCTTCTCTGCCTCTCTTTTGGATCAATGAGTGTGGGTCAAAGAAAACGGCTGATGCTCCTTTCGCTGGTTCTCGAAAAACCCAATGTCTTGCTCCTTGATGAACCAACAAATCATCTTGATCTGTTGACGCTTGAAGCTTTTGAAAAAGCACTACTCAATTTTGAGGGGGCGATCCTTGCTGTGTCGCATGACCAAACTTTTATTGATAAGATTGCAACCGAGGTTTGGAATTTAACTTCGTAGCTTTTCCATTTTTTCTGATATCTCTACGTTTCAAACATATAAATGCGATCTATGTGGTCGTTGGGGACGATTTCGGCTAAGTTAGTTTGAAGCTGTTTTTTGGTGGCTCCGCTAGCCACGATTGTGTCATCGATGATTCCAAACCATTTTTCTTTGATGCCTAGCTGCTTTAGCGGAAGAAAAACTTCTTTTAGATCAACAATTCGAACATGGGCAGTCGGCAAGATGATCATCCACGAGGCCAACTGCTTGCATAAACGCATACATGATTGTGGAGCCCACAAAAGTCATCCCTCTTTTTTTAAGATCCTTTGAGAGGGCATCACTGATATGGGTAGAGGCAGGAATATCTTTGAGAGATTTTCTTCGCGTGAGCACTGGCTTGTGATCCACGAAGCTCCAAACATAGTTGGAAAACGAACCGAATTCCTTCTGGATTTGTAAAAAAGCTAACGCGTTTTGACGGGCAGCATAAATTTTCAATCGATTGCGAATAATGCCAGGATTTTCAAGAAGCAAATTCAATTCGTCATCGGTCATTTTGGCTACTTTAGCAGGGTCAAAATGGTGGAAGACTTGTCTGTATTCTTCTCGCTTTTTGAGAATTGTTTCCCAACTGAGTCCAGCCTGAGCCCCCTCAAGAATGAGCATTTCAAATAGATGCTTATCGTCATACACCGGAATGCCCCATTCCTTGTCGTGATACTCTGCGTAGAATTCTTTGCCAGGAGCAGATCCAAAGCAGCGCTTGCTATTTTCTTTCATGTTTTAAAAGCCACTCCTTCCTTTTAAGCCCTCCGCCATATCCTCCAAGGTTCCCATTGCTATTGATGACGCGATGACAAGGGATCACAATTGCAATCTGGTTTGCTCCATTCGCTAACGCAACAGCGCGAAAGGCGGAGGGTTTTCCGATTGCCTTAGCGATTTCAGCATAGGATCTTGTCTCACCCCTTGGTATTTTTTGTAACTCTTCCCATACTCTTTTTTGAAATGGTGAACCTATGAGGAAGAGAGGCGTTTTGAATTCTTGAATTTTGCCAGAAAAATACCCTTTGAGTTCTGCTTCAATTTGCCTTGCTGGATTTGGTTTTCCTGGGATAATCGGAAGTTTAGTTTTCTTCCTAAGGCGCTGGATCTCTTTTTCTAGCCCACGCCTGTCGACAAACTCAAGAAGATAAAGTGCCTCGTCATCGGACACTGTCAGCATAGGTCCTAAAGGAGTATCAATCCAAGATGCTTTTAACACTTTGTGATTCTCACTTTCTGAAGGAGGAGCCCCCATAATCCTTGAAAAAGCATCTCTAAACCCACTACCAGATTCATAACCACTGGAAAGCTGAGCATCAATCACTGCTTGTCCTTCTCTAATTTGCTTCATAGCAAGACCCATTCTTCTTGCTCTGGCATAGGCGACAAAAGTCATACCAAAGCGCTTTTTAAATTGTCGTCTTGCAGTGGAGGCGTCGACAGAAAGTTCTTTGAAATCGCTATCTTTCCACTGTTTCTCTGGGTTCTTTTCAATGGCGTCTACCAGGATTTGTACAAGTTTAGAAACAATGTTTGGATGAGATAGCGGTTTGCACCGTTTACATGGACGAAAAGAGGCTAAAAGGGCGTCCTGAGCCGTTTCAAAAAACTCGCAGTTTTCTATCTTTGGTTTTCTAGCAGGACAGGTGGGCCGACAAAACACTCCTGTAGTCTTAACTCCTACAAAAAATATCCCTTCGTAGGCCTTATTCTTGTCCAGCAGGGCGCGATAATATTCTTTTTTTTTCTTCTCTGGAAACACTTATTTTTCCTCTTTTTCCCTTAGTATATTGCATCCACAACTAATCTGCCGCCGAATTTCAGGCATTGATTTTCTATAGAAAGGTGGATGGAAGATCGTTTTACTCAATGAGTGGTTCAGACATGAGTTTTTGAAACATCTTAGTCAATGCGCTTATGGATCAACTGTAAGACATTTTCCTATTTCGATATCTCGTGGATCACCCTCATAACCATCAGGATCATTGAACGGCATTTCTCTATATCCATGCTGACGATAGAATTTATAGGCTTCTGCTGAGGATTGAATGAGTAACTTTCTGACTCCTTGATGATAGAGCCAGCGCTCACAAAGCCTTAAAAATTGGCCCCCAAATCCAAGATTGCGGTAATGTTCATCAAT
>JABDFE010000005.1:45197-45682 GCA_013286675.1 Chlamydiota bacterium | reverse complement strand
AGGGAGGACTGCTTGCAGTTGATCTGATAGGTCCGTTGGATGAAGGAGATCGCGGTTAGGATAAAGAATGAGGGCAAAGATAGCAAAGAACCCCATGAAAATCGAGATCATGGTATAAAATAATTTAGGTTTGCTAAAGATGTTACTCATCTTTGAATAGAACAACATAAATAAAATTGCAAAGGGCAAGACTCCCCACAACTTTAAGAATGGGATAGCTTCCGCTCCGGAACCTGGAGCATTAACAATTAAAGCATCTTTTGTATCTCTTAAAATAGTGTAATTAAAATTAATAAAGAAAAATAAGAGAGCCATGGGAATAAACTTTTTGAGTTCATATGTGTGAATGGGCCATAAAAAAGACCTCCACTTCCCAAATTTAGGTGCTTGATTCGTTGCTGTTGACATTTGTACTTCCTCTAGTGTTATAAAACTCTCCCCTTCAAGCACCTAAAATGATTTAGTGCCTTCTTGGAGAGGATGAT
>JABDFE010000005.1:0-45187 GCA_013286675.1 Chlamydiota bacterium | reverse complement strand
GAGTCTAGTATTTTAGCAGATTTCTTTGTTTTTTCAAGGGATAAAATCAAAACTGACAATTTTGAGAGGGAAAACAACAAAAAGCCGCATAAAGAAATTTCTTTATGCGGCTTAGGTAAGTAAAAAAACTATTTTGTTAGATTGCTGAACAGTTCGCTATTTTGGATAACTTGTTGAGCATTAACAGATTCAATATAAGCATTCCAAAGCTCAACCTCAACTTTGTTATGACGGATTGAAGCAATGAGCTCTCGTTTGCAAGTGGCAAGTGATCGTTTTGGGCTTAATACAGAAACCATCTCTTTGTCGCCTGCGAGACGAGCAATGTGAAGCATTCTTTCGAGTTGGTTACGTGTAAATGTGATTTGATCACGGCGCTTGCGGGAACCACGAGCAGCACGCGATTTTGGAGCAACCATGCCAGGACGATCGGCGTTAATAATAAACTTCTCGATCATTGCGCCTAATTCACCAGGTTGTTTAGTTTTCATTTTCTTTAAAGTAAAGTGGTGCATATAACCGCCAGTAGTCATCGGAATATAACGGCAAATGTCGTTTTCTCTTTTAGCTCCAACTTTCTTAATTGCACGTGCAATAACTTCTTCAACCTCTTTAAGGTTCTTAGTTTTAGGCTCAACAGTTTCATGACTCATGTGATTCTCCTTTTATAAATAGAGTTTTTCTTTTTATGGCAGTTTATAAAAAAGGATAATATTTTTGCAAGCATCTCTTTTAAATTAATTAAGTTAATTACCAGGTTCTCCAATGAAAACGGGGGCCTCCTTAAAGTTGAACCTATGCCAGTATTTTAAATGTTTGATTTTTGATGCATTTTTTGTCAGATTCCAAGACCGCTTCGCAGAGCATACTTACGAAAGTAGACCAAGAAGCGGTCTTGAAATCTGGCGAAAAAGGCACGAAAAGCGAATGTTTATAATACTGGCATAGGTTCTTGTTCATAATATTTTGTTTTTCGGGTAGAATAGCCCAACCTATGAGATATCGAGTACTCGTTTGTCTTTTTTTATTGTTTGCCTGTGTAGGATGCCAGAACTCCCCTTCAAAATTAGATGAATGGATGAGACTTAGCTCTAAGATCAAAGTTCTTTCTACCACTTCCATGATTGACGATATCGTCTCTCAGATCGGAAGAGAAAAGATCGCCCATCTGGCTCTGATTGAGGGAGCAATGGACCCTCACAGCTATGAGCTCGTTAAAGGAGATTCTGAAAAGCTCTCTTACGCGCAAGTTATCTTTTACAGCGGCCTCGGACTAGAGCACGGAGCTAGCCTGCGGCATCAACTCAAAGAACATCCTAAAGCGATAGCAGTGGGAGATCAGATCCGTGAAAAAAATCCCGGAGCCATTTTGATGGACCGCGGACAAATTGACCCCCATGTCTGGCTCGATATCTCGCTGTGGGCAGAAATCATCGATCCTATCGTCCAGGCTTTATCCGAAGTCGATCCTCAAAATGCTGATTACTACCAGACCAATGGCCAAGAGGTCCGGGAAAATCTTTTGAAACTCGATAGAGCGCTCTCTGAAAAGCTCCAGACAATTCCTTCAGAAAAACGGTATCTGGTCACCAGTCACGACGCTTTTAACTATTTTACTCGCCGTTACTTACACGAAGGGGCTGACTGGAAAGACCGCTTTTGCGCACCTGAAGGACTCGCTCCTGATGGGCAGCTCAGCTGCCAGGATATTCAAAAAGTGATCAATTACCTAAGAGATCATCAAGTCAGCGTGATCTTCCCTGAATCTAATGTCAGCAAAGATTCGTTGAAAAAGATCCTTTCTGTCTGCAAAGAAAAAGGGATCAAAGTCCAAATTGCCAAAGAAGCTCTAGACTCTGACACATTAGGGACTTCCAGCACTTATCAAAGCATGATGGAGCATAACGTCAACATTCTTTATGAGGCTTGGAACGAATGAATATTCTCGAAGTCGAACAGCTCACTGTGAATTATGAAAAGACCTCTGTGCTCTGGGATATTAACTTTGTAGTCCCTGAGAAAACGATTGTCGGGATTCTAGGACCCAATGGAGCGGGAAAAAGCACACTGCTGAAAGCACTCCTCGGTCTTGTCAAACCCATTAGCGGACACATTTCTTTTTTTGGCAAACCTCTTTCTGAGGTCAGACAAAAAGTAGGTTATGTTCCTCAACGCTCTTCTGTTGACTGGGATTTTCCGATCACTGCCTTTGACTTGGTTCTGATGGGACGGTATGGGAAAATGGGCCTGTTGAAGTGGGCTTCCAAAGAAGACAAAGAAGCGACAAGGCAAGCTCTAAGCCAAGTGGAGATGCTCCAGTTTGCAGACAGGCAGATTGGCCAGCTCTCCGGCGGCCAGCAGCAAAGACTCTTTATCGCCAGGGCCTTAGTCCAGGATGCTGATGTTTATCTCCTCGATGAACCTTTTGCCGGCATCGACATGGCAACGGAGAAAACCCTTGTGGACTTATTTGACACGCTGAGAAAAAAAGGAAAAACGATCGTGATTGTCCATCACAACCTAGCCTCGACAGAAACTTATTTCGATTGGCTAATCCTTCTCAACACCTGCCTAATTGCAACCGGTCCTGTTGGAGACGTCTTCACTCAACAAAACATCTGGAGAACCTACGGACGCAGCAGCATTCTCTTGGATGAAGCCGCTATCAAGGCAAAAAACAAGACCTCAGGCTTATTGTGACATTCTTAGATTTTTTCACAGACCCTATCTTGCGGCCCTCAACGGTCGGATGTATGCTGATGTGCTTTGCGTCTGCGCTAGTAGGCGTCGTTGTTTTTCTCCGAAAAAGATCGTTAATTGGTGAAACACTCTCCCATGCTTCTTTTCCCGGAGTTGTCATTGGAGTGTTTCTCTCTGCTCTCTTGATCCCATTCTCCGATGAACTGATTGCCCTTGCGATATTATGTGGAGCCTTCCTTTTTGCATTTTTAGGACTCAAAGCCTTGAATTTCTTAGAAAATCGGCTGCGTGTTAAAGCCGACAGCGCGCTCTGCTTTGTCCTAGCTTCATTCTTCGGTCTTGGGATATTGATCGCCAGCCGGCTCCAGCAAAGTTATCCACTTTGGTATAAGCAAGCGTTGACATTTCTCTATGGGCAAGCTGCTACGATGACAAACATGCATGTCATCATTTACGGCTGCTTTGGTCTAGTGATCTTGGGCTTTATTCTTTATTTCTATCGTTACTTGGAAGCGGTTAATTTTGACCCATCTTTTTCTGAAACACTGGGCATTCGATCTAAACGGTTAGATGAGATGATGTTTTTTCTCATTGTCCTGGCCATCGTCGTCGGCATCCGGAGCGTCGGCGTCGTTCTAATGGCAGGGATGTTGATTGGTCCTGCGGTTGCAGCTCGGCCGTTGACAAACCAGCTGCCCTATCACTTTGCGCTTTCAGGACTCTTTGGAGTTGTCTCTGGATTTTTGGGAAATTATCTCTCTGTTGTCATTCCGAAAGGAGAATATTCTCTTCCGACAGGACCCATGATCTTGATGGTCTCTTCTTCCTTTTGCTTCTTAAGCCTGCTGCTTGCTCCCCGTAGCGGCCTCGTGAACAGGTATGTGCGGATGAGACGATTTAGCTTTCAATGCGCTGTAGAAAATGCACTAAAGTCTCTTTGGAAGGAAGAAAGAAGATCTTTTTCTCCTCTCATCCGCTGGCAATTAAAACGTAAAAAGTGGATTGATCAGAGCAGACATTTGACACCGCTTGGCAAAGCTGCTGCTGAGAATATCATCAGGCTTCACCGGCTGTGGGAAGTTTATCTTGTTGACTACATGGGGCAGAAAGTTGAGAAAGTGCACCGCACTGCTGAAGAATTAGAACACTTGATGTCGCCAGAACTCGAGAGAGAGCTTACAGAGCTTCTGCACAATCCTCGCCACGATCCTCACCACCAACCGATCCCCCCTGCACATGTGGAGTCGACATGAATCCGTATTGGGGACAAAATTTCTTTGGTTTCTTTGTGGTTCTTTTCCAAAGGCTTACAGGACAGCTTCCTTTAAGTCAGATGGCATCTGATGAAGTCCAGCTCTTAGTTCTGATGGGAGTTGCTCTTGCAACAGTGCTTCTAGGTACTTTCTTGACATTGAAGAAAATGACGATGATGGCCAACTCTCTTTCCCATACGACACTGCTGGGGATTGTCATTGCGTATCTCATCTTTTTTGCGCCGGAGACTGATTTGAGTATCAATACGACCATTCTTTTTGTTTCAGCACTGATCTCAGCTCTTTTGACAACTCTCCTAACAGAGCTTGTCCGTGACCTTCTTAAACTCCAGGAAGATGCAGCAATTGGCCTTGTCTTCACAACATTATTTGCATTAGGGATCATTTTAGTGACCGTCTTTACCCGCAACAGCCACATCGGCGTTGAGGTCATTACAGGCAATGTCGATGCTCTCCATGTCGAAGATATCCGCCTTGCCTGGGGAGCTGCAATTTTAAATTTAGTGTTGATAGGTCTTTTCTTCCGTCAGTGGGTCATGACGGCCTTTGATGAAAAACTCTCTTTCTCTTTAGGTATACCTACAAAAACTTTTCATTATCTGCTCATGTTTTTGACGGCCCTGACTTTAATTGCAGCTTTTCGCGCAGTCGGCGTCCTATTAGTCCTCTCTTTCCTTGTCGGCCCTACATTGATCGCACGCCAGTGGGCCCACCGGCTCCGCCCTCTCCTTCTAGTGGGAATAGGAATAGGAATTATTACTGCGATTTTTGGGGTTGCTCTTTCAAGACATTTTTTGTCAGTCTACCATATGCCCTTATCCACGGGGGGTCTAGTTGTGACGCTCATTTCAGCCCTTTACCTCGTCTCAAGTTTATTGACATTTAGACCTTCAAAGGGTTTAATGAAGGATTAATTATGTTGATGAGTATTTTTTATTTAGCTTTAGCAATCTTAGGCTTGGGATTCTTAATTTTCATCCATGAGCTAGGCCATTATTTCATGGCACGCCGGGTCGGTATGACAGTTGAGGTCTTCTCCATAGGATTTGGACCTCCCATTAAAGAATGGACTTTCCAAGGCGTCAAATGGAAACTCTGCATGCTCCCCTTCGGAGGCTATGTTGCCATTGCTGGAATGAACAAAAAAGGGAATCTAGAGCCTCATCAAATCCCCGATGGGTTCTACGGGAAAAAACCTCTCGACCGGATCAAGGTCGCTTTCGCTGGCCCTTTAGTCAATATCGTCTTTGCCTTTGTTGCTTTTTGCTGCATCTGGGCAACCGGCGGTCAAGAAAAGCCATTCCAAGAATACACGAACGTCATTGGCTATGTCGATCCGCAGTCAAAACTTTATACGAATGGCGTCCGTCCTGGAGACGAACTGACAACCCTCGATGGCAAATCCGTCGATGGATACAAAGATCTTTTAGTCTCTCTCTATATCGATGGAAAAACAGCGACGCTCAAGGGAAATGAGATTAATTATCTCTCCGGACAGAAACAACCTTTCACCATTGTACTACCCATCCCTAAATCAGCAAATCTTCCTGTTGCTGAGCTCGGGATCATCCCTGCACAATATCTGATTTTTGATGATTTCTCCTCCCCTGCTTCTCCTTTAAAAAATTCTGGGATACAAAAGGGAGATCGTATCATTTGGGTCGATGGAGATCTCATTTTCTCAGCTCAGCAGCTCTCTGCTGTTTTGAACGACTCAAAATCTGTCTTAACCGTGGAGCGAAGTGGCAAGCTCTTCCTTGCCAAAGTCCCTCGCCTGAAGATTTCCGACCTATGCCTCAATAGTGAGCAAAAAAACGAATTCGAAGATTGGCAGCATGAAGCAGGATACCCATCCAAAGCTTCTGAGCTCTATTTCGTTCCTTATCTCTTAAATCATGATGGTGTTGTCGAAAAAAGCCTTGCCTTCATGGATTGCAATGCTGAGGAGGTAGAACCCATCACGGAGGCCCGACATCCTCTGGCTGTGATATTGAAAACTGGAGATCGAGTTGTTGCTGTCGATGGAAAGCCTGTCTCCAATACCATTGATCTTATGAAAACCCTTCAAAACAGGAACGCTTCCGTCATCATCCAAAGAGCTGCCGATTCTTCCATCCCTTCTTGGAAAACTGCTGACAGGATCTTTGAATCGTCGATTAAGCCATCTTCTTTGCAGCAGATCATTTCAAGTATGGGAACAAACCATCCTGTCAGTCAATCTGACAATTTGGTTCTTCTTCCTCCGGTCAACCTCAAATCTTTCTCTGAGCTTGTCCTTGATCCCCAAACTAAGGCTCTAGTCGATGCGGATCTTGAGAAGAAGAAAAAACTCATCGATAAAATCGAAAATGATGAGCAGCGCCATCAGCAGCTTGCAGTTCTCGAACAATCTCAAAAAAGACTTGCGCTCGGAGCGATGTTGCGCGACCGGACGGTCGCTTACAATCCCTCACCGATCACTTTATTTGGCGATGTCGTCGAACAAACGTGGAAAACGCTTTCCAGCCTTCTCACAGGATTTATAAGCCCTAAAGCACTTTCTGGTCCTGTTGGAATGGTTCAAGCGCTTCAATCGAGCTGGTCCCACGGCGTTAAAGATGCAGTCTTTTGGCTTGGATTTATCAGTTTGAACTTAGCTTTTTTAAATCTTCTTCCGATCCCCGTTTTAGACGGAGGGCACATCGTTTTTGCTACGATCGAGCAGATCAGAAAAAAACCATTGAAGTCAAATACAATGGAAAAACTGATCCTCCCCTTCGTGATCTTGCTCGTAGTCCTCTTTGTCTACTTAACGTATCACGACATTGTGAACCTTTTAAGACGGCTATTATAACCTCAGTCATAAAAGCAACCCAAAACTGAGGTTTATAGTACTGGATCTGCGGTTTTCGCGTAGAAATAGAGACAGCCGTCTTTTGCTACTTGTTGAATATGCCCTTTTTCTGCAGTATCGACAGTCTCGTCAGACGCATACCAGTGTTTGTCTTCTTTGCTCACGATCGTATGATAATGGCCAATGTCTGGGGAGCCTGAATGCAGCACGCTCGATTTTAAGCTGTAAACCTGACCGAAAATGTTCATCTCACGGGGCATATTGACTGTGCATTCGATCTTTTCTCTTCTTCTACCTTGCTCGTTTTCTACCCATTTGTAACGGATAAGCTCTAGAATGATCCTTTCAGGCATTCTCACAGGTGCTACAATTTTTTCGGAAACAAGATAATAATTTCTCACCTGGCCAGCACTATCCATATAAAAATGAGTCACTCTCTTATCAGGATCTGTTGAAGCTCGTTTGGCTTCAAGAGTCTCATTGAGCAGTACTTGTCCGTCGACTCCTTCACGCAGCAAACTCTTAATTTGTAAAACCCCCATAGGTGAGGGCCTCTCCACAATCTTTCTATCATCGGAAATCTGAGTGAGCAAGTCATTGGAGCTTCTGGGATTTTGATGTTTTGTCAAGAGTTCTTGTAGTTTTTCTTCATCTTGCTCGGGACATTCTTCCCATATCCTTTCATAAGCAAGAGGGAAAAAAATCTCTGGATGATCATCTGGCATTACATATTTGGAAAGACAATGCAAAAACTCTTCGACATCTTCCTGTGAAAATCCCCCAGCCCCATTGATCAAATGACGAATATTACCAATCGGAGTAGAAACCCATGTTCCAAAAGAGAC
Source organism: Chlamydiota bacterium (assembly GCA_013286675.1). Lineage (GTDB taxonomy): Bacteria > Chlamydiota > Chlamydiia > Chlamydiales > Rhabdochlamydiaceae > PALSA-1444. The sequence goes on along the minus strand of JABDFE010000005.1, from coordinate 37,535 downwards.
CACAGGTCTTTTATGCTCCACTGCAGCCTCGTAAGCCTGGATCAGATGGAGAAAAGCATCGAACCCTAAAATTTCATTAGCTATCCGGGTTCTTACTTCATCGAAGAACCTCACAATGCCTGCGTCGTCTTTCATCAATGCAAATTCTAGCATTAAAATCTCGTTGTCATCAGGCACTGCTGGAAAATCAGCATCTTTCGTAATCTTAGAAAACTCTCCTATCAGTCTGTGGATGGTGGGATATTTTGTTGAAAACTCAGGCGAATCATAGTTTAGGCTACTTTTTCTCATCATTAACATCACAAGAACATCTCTCGCATTGACCACTGCTAAGGGCGGCAGAGCTTCCCTTTTCCATAAAAGCATTTTAGGCCAACCCCATAAAGATAAGATTCCGCTCTGTGCAGGGTATAATTCTAAAAAGTTCTTAAAGCTGGTATGACGCTCTTTTGCCCGCTTGCAAATAGCCTTGTAAACTGCGGGATACAAATCGTCTGCCATAATCGCCTGTGTCGGGGCATTGATAAAACATGTATTGCCGACATTGGGCATGCCAGGAAACTGACCTTCTCTCCAAACTGCTGGAGTCTGATAGATTGTACTTGGAGCAATTGGGGTCTCGACTCTCGTTGTCTTTTGCAGAATCTCACCCGCTGTCCCAATGACAGAAGCAACTAGAGCCCAAAATGTACTTCTGAGTAATAAAGAAACTGTTCTCGCGCTTAAAAAACGGTAGCCATCATAGAAAGCAAGCCCCATGAACACAACGGCCCCTCCAAAACAAAGACCAGCGTAATGGTTCGTCTTACCTGCCGTCTCTTGGCTCTCATCGCTGGCGCTATCCATGCTTAAATCAATGTGCGGCTTTGACGGGGGTGGCCCTTTCGTAGGAGAATATATCCGAATCCCCTCATGCGTTTTTTTAGCAGAAGGCTGAGAATTGTCAGAACTTGATACACCTTGTGTCATCGTGCAAAAAGAGTAACATAATTTTCACTATGCATAAAAGTTCAAAGAATTTGTTTTTATTAAAACCATGGAAGAGAGTTGACTCTGCTGTCCAAGATCCCTAGAATAGATCCATGTTTCGCTATGACATTAAGCTAATCCGAAATTTTTCCATTATCGCGCATATCGATCATGGCAAATCGACCATTGCTGACAGGCTTCTGCAACTGACTGGCACGATTGCCGATCGGGATATGCAAGAGCAAGTCCTCGACAATATGGACTTAGAACGGGAACGCGGCATCACGATCAAAGCCCATCCTGTCACCATGACCTACCAAGCCGATGACGGAAATGTCTATCAAATTAATTTCATCGATACGCCCGGCCATGTCGATTTCACTTACGAAGTCTCCCGCTCTCTTTCTGCTTGTGAAGGCGCTCTGCTTGTCGTCGATGCTGTCCAAGGCGTCCAAGCGCAAAGTCTTGCCAATGTCCACCTAGCCATCGAGCGGAATCTCGAGATCCTTCCTGTCATTAACAAGATCGATCTCCCCTCTGCAGATGTTGAAAGCGTCAAGCAGCAGATCGAAGATGTGATCGGACTCGACACTTCTACGACCATCCTCTGTTCTGCAAAAATGGGGAAAGGCATTAAAGAAATCCTCGAGAGCATCCTCATCTACGTGCCCGCACCAAAAGCTCCTACGGACGATATTTTACGCGCCTTGATCTTCGATTCTCACTACGACACTTACCGCGGCGTCATGGTTTACATCCGCGTGATCAGCGGCTCTGTCACCAAAAAATCGATGGTCAACATGATGTTCTCTGGAAAAACCTTCGAAGTGCTTGAAGTCGGTATCTTTACTCCCTCTTCCGTGCCTGTCGAAGAGCTCCGCCCCGGTGAAGTCGGCTACGTGATTGCCAACATTAAAAATACTTCCGATGTCAAAATCGGGGACACACTCACATCTACTAAAAATCCTGCTCTTGAGCCCCTTCCTGGTTTTCGTGTGATCACTCCTGTCGTCTACGCAGGAATTTATCCTGTCGATTCCAGCGATTTTGAAACGCTCCGTGATGCGCTCTATAAACTCCAGCTCAACGATTCTGCTCTTCATGTCGAGCAAGAAAGCAGCATGGCGCTTGGGTTTGGGTTCCGCTGCGGATTCCTTGGCCTTCTCCACCTTGAGATCGTTTTTGAAAGACTCCAGCGGCATTTTAATCTCGACATCATCACGACAGCCCCGAGTGTCATCTATAAGTTCACGCTCACTAACGGCACCCAGCTCGAAATCGACAACGTCGCCCATTATCCCGATCCTGCCCACATCCAAACTGTAGAAGAACCGTGGGTCAAATGCCATATCATGGCCCCTTCGGAGTATCTCGGAGCGATCATGAGCCTTGGCATGGATAAACGCGGCACATTAGAAAAAACAGAAACGATGGACAAGCGGCTTCTGCTCACCTACCGCATGCCTCTCAATGAGATCATCACCGACTTCAATGACAAGCTCAAATCGATCACCCGCGGCTACGGCTCTTTTGATTATGAGTTCGATTGCTACCAAGAAAACGACATCATCAAATTAGAGATCCGCGTCAATGAAGAACCGATTGATGCCTTCTCCTGCCTTGTCCACCGCTCCAAAGCTGAAGGCAGAGGCCGTGCAATCTGCAAAAAGCTCGTCGAAGTCATCCCGATGCAGCAATTTAAAGTCCCCGTCCAAGCAGCGATTGGCGGTAAAGTCATCGCACGAGAAACCATCCGCGCTATTACCAAGAACGTCACCGCTAAATGCTATGGCGGCGACATCACCCGTAAACGAAAATTATGGGAGAAACAAAAAGAAGGTAAAAAGCGGATGAAGGAAATCGGCAAAGTCACCATCCCTCAATCCGCTTTCATGGAAGTTCTAAAAGCTGGAGACTAATTATTCTGCTTTCACATAGATCTTGACGATTTTCACTGGATCTACTGGACGATCTTGAAAACCTGTTTTTGCAGCCTCAAGCGCTTTGACTACTTCATAACCTTTAGTCACTTCACCAAAAATCGTGTGCTTGCCATTCAGATGAGGTGTCGGCACAGTTGTAATGAAAAACTGGCTTCCATTGGTATTAGGGCCCGCATTAGCCATTCCCAAAAGTCCTGGCTTATCAAATTTGACATTCGGTGAGCACTCATCTCCAAATTTACCACCCCAGAGTGATTCTCCTCCTCTTCCGGTTCCAGTCGGATCTCCCCCTTGGATCATGAAGTTTTTGATGATGCGGTGGAAAATCAGCCCATCGTAATACTTCTTGGCAGTCAGCCCCAAAAAGTTCTCCACCGTCTTCGGCGCTACGTCCGAAAATAATGTCACTTCAAAATTCCCTTTTGTCGTTTCAAAAACAACCACTGGTCGCTTCATATCTGCCTCTGCGTGTAAATTGTGAATAAAAAAACAGCCCATCATGAGCATGAGCAATTGTAGTAATCTTTTTTTCATAGATCCTCCATTGAAAAGGATAATCTACTAAAAAACAGAAAGAAACTCTAGCCAAAAATGGACCTGACAGGGTAAAATTTCCTCTGCTTATGAACAAGAATTTTGTGTTTTTAATTTCTTCAGTTTTTTCTTGGCGTTAAGCCTATCCATATAATTTTTTACATTTGATTTGTCCCTTCCGTGAGTGTTTTGCACTCATCTTCCGCAAGCTATTTGCGCATATTTATAAATTATTTTTTGGAGATAGGAATTATGTGTACTCAAGTAAAAATTAGAGCTTTCGATGCGGTATTACCGCCAGAGTTCATCAAGCAGACAGAAAAAAATGAAAAAGCCATGAAGGCAGCGAAAATGTTTGTCATTAACCTCATCAAAGAAACAAGTCAATATGTTGAAAACAAGCAGCCCAAAGGGCTTGATGCTTTTCCGGCCGATAGGCTCTGTCAAGGAAGGGTGACCATTCTCCCTGAGCTTATTGAAAACCCCGAAGTTTGCAGGGAGCTCAAAGAATTAGTTCATTCTCAAGAGATGACTACACTGGAAGTTTCAAAGGAGGTTCATTATTTGATGGATTGCCGGATATTGACGATCACGAAGGCTATTAAAGAGATTCTACCTAATGGAATCAGAATGTCAAAGACAGAGCATAGACAGCTGACTTCCCTTTCAAAGGACCTTTCAGGCCTAGTTTGTGATAAAATAACACAAAATGCTTGTATGCGGATTTCGAAAGAAACCATAGAACGATTGCAAGAATATGGACGCAGAATGCAAGTCTCAAGTTTGCACCAGAGGATGCTCGATTATACGGTCGTCTTTAATCTGCCTAATTACCTGCCCAAAACTTTTGGATGCGGGTTCTTTACAGCCCAGCTTGCACTACTCTGTAGTTTGCAGAGAAAAACTCTTGTGGCCATCAGAACGATTGTTGTAGAAGGGCCCTCTCATTTGCTTTTCTTCAGAGGTCATGAAACCGATTTTGAGTTTCAAGAGCCTGGCCAGTTGGAAAAAACTGGCTACGTGGCTGTTTTCCAGGCTGTCGTCCCTTCGCAAGACGCTTTACTCGCCAAGATCAAAGAGATCGGCCTCATCGAGCTCATTTTGCGGTTTTCTGCTCAAGACACGCCTTATGAGCATACCTCAACCCTTGAGAGTGTGAAAGATCCAGAAGGACGTGCTATGCTCGAAGAGTATAGAAGAAAAGCTGCAGAGTCAGGATGCGATGAAAAACTTTTTCGCATCCATCATATGTATGTCAACACGATTCAAGAAGAAGTCAAATAGCGAAGCCCAGCCTCGCCAACTTGAATTTGAAAAGAATTGCCGCTTCGATAAGAAGCGGCAAGTTCTTCATCATGGCAAATCACCAGAGCCGTCAGCTCAAATTCATCAATCAGTGCACGCAAGAATTGAAAGACCATTTGCGCATTGATGGGATCTAACGTCGCTGTCGGTTCATCTAAAAAAAGAATCGAAGGCTGCTTTTGCAGCGCCATTAAAAGAGCTAAAACCTGCCTCTGCCCACCGGAGAGCAAACGAACCGGTTTGTGATAATCAATCCCAAACCTCTCAATGAAAGGCGGAAGAAACGGCTTTTCTTGAAAACCTTTTAAAAAAGAAGGCTTTCTTTGCAGCTTGGCAAACTCCAAATTTTGCAAGAAACTAAATTGATCGGCAATCATTTCATCAAACCTCTGGGAAATAAGAGCGATCTTTTCTCTCAACATTTTAACATGGGAAATCGGATAAGTCTCTCCTCTAATCTCAACACTCCCCGTCAGATCTGCAGATAGATCTCCCCGTAATGCCGCCAGCAAAGTCGACTTGCCACACCCATTTTTTCCTGAAAGCGTATGAAGCCCACCTTTTTCAAGCTCGAAAGCAAGATCGTGAAAAAACAGCTGTTTTCCAAACTTAAGTGAGAAATCTTTAATCTTAAGTGCCATATTATACTCCAAGGTGATCGGTTGCAAAACGGACTTTGGCTCGCTGAGAAAAAACCCAGATCGTCAAAATCATCACAGCTTGAAATGCATTGAAATATCTGAGAGGAAAACCGCACTTAATCAAAGCATGCTGCAGGACAAAGAACAAGACTACTCCTACAAAGGGCGCCATTAAATTCGGTTGATGTTTATCTAGAAACGCCTTGCCCAGCATCAACGCTGTGATGCCAAGCAGGACAATCCCATAATTCATCGTCACATCGACAAATCCGTTGGCGTTAGCAAATAGATAGCCGGAAAGCCCGGCTGCCGCTCCTCCGAGAACTGTACCGAAAATCACCACATATTTTGTCGAAACATGATGCCTTTTGAAAAAGAGCGGGTTATTCCCATAGATCGCAAAAGCGTAGCCTAATTGGCTCCTGAGTAGAAGATAGGAGATACCCACTAGAAAAGTCGTGATGACCATCAGCATCGTCCAACCTGCTTCAAACGATGGCTTAATGCTTAAGAGAGCTCCTTTCAACGCAAATTGAACAATCCCATGAAATAATCCGTTTACAACAATCGCAGCCAAAAGAAAAGGGAGCCGGCAGAGCTGGTTGAGTACCCCTGTCAAAGCTCCAACAACAGCTCCCGCGCTAATCGCAATAAAATATGAAACAATCCCCTCTGATGCCGTCAACCCTCCCATGACAGCGCCAAATAAATAGGCGCTTTCTAAACTCAAATCAGGCACTTTCATCAGTGAAATGGATAAATAAGCTCCCAGGATGAGCGGAAAAAATAAAAGAATCTGATGAAAAATCGATTCAATCATGTTTTAGCTCCTGTAAAAATCCAATCTCCCTCATCTTCTTCTCGTTGATTTTAAAAACAAATGCCTCAGAAGGCGGCGTTGTGGTGGGAATATCTTTTGGAAGCTTTTTTTCATCCAAAATCAAAAGAGCTTTCTTAGCTGCTTCTTCTCCATAGATCAATTCGCTAACCCCATAAGCATACGGCACTCCCCTGTCTGCTGAATCGAGATCGCTGGCAATCAATAGTTTCCCTTTTTGATCGCAGAGTTTGACGAGTACATCAAGCCCTGAGATCACAGTATTGTCCTTAATCACTAACACAGCATCAGCCTCTTCAATACAGGAGGCTGCTTTCAAGAGAATTTCATTCGTCTTGAAAATTTCAACTGTTTTTAACTTGATCCCCATGCCAGTCAAGATCGCTTGAATTTCCTCTTTATTGGAATTGTGGCTTGCTGAAGTCGGATCATAGACAAGCAGGACTGTCTTAGCTTTATTCCTTAAGATTTCCAGCTCTTTAGCAAAATTCGTCGTCTCTTTCACACCTGTCAGCTGATTGCCAGACGAGGCTTCTGAGGCGATCAGATCCATTTCTATGGGGAATGGGACCGCTGAAAACACAATCGGTGTCGACAGCTTATTTTTCTCAAACACTTCCTTCGTCGTTCGCGTACATTGCGTAGCAATGGTAAAGACAAGGTCATAGCCTCCTAAAGCAATCTCTTCGGCTTCGCTGCGCATTAACGTCTTATTTCCGAGTGCGTTATACGTCTTAACCGTGAACTTCTGCCGGCAATTTTTTTCCATCGTATCGACAAACCCTTTTTCGATTTGGTCTAAACTCGGATGCGTCATGGGAGTCAAAATGGCAATTTTGCACTCCTCTTTCTTAAACTTAAGCAGACTGACAGTGACTAGACAAATGAGGGCAAAAACCAGAATAAAATACTTCATAAAATCTCTCCAAAATTTTGTTAAATTGATTAAAACCAGCTTAAAACGCGTTAGCGCCGCCAGCGAAAGAAAGAAACAAAATTTAAGAAAGACCTATATTTCATAACTCAGACTCTAAAAATGATTTCAGCTTAGGGTCAATGATCTTCAGCGCGTTCGACCCTCGGGTGATTTGAGAAATACTAACGTTGCATGCCTCAGCAATTTCCCTCTGGGACAATTTACCTTTCAAAAGAGCTTGAATAATCACATAACGAGATGCCAAAAGCTCCTTCTCCTCTAAAGTAAAAAAAAGATCGAATAGATTTTCTAACTCCTTCTCTGACTTGAGCTTACAGCAGAATTTTGCAAAATCTTTCCAGTCTTTTTTCATATACTTGTAATGCTACAACGTTACGCCAATATTCGTCAACAATCAAACTTATTTCTTTACATTTTTTGTTTTTTTTGAGAATTAAAGATTAAAAACCAGAGAAGAGGTAAGTGATGAACGTAAAACAAGTTATAGGTGGAATTATTTTCGTGGGCGGTCTTGGTCTTCTGTATTTAGCCCATTACATCAACGTGCAGGTCGAAGAAGGCAATATGCAGATCTTCAGCGGCCAACAGAAAGTCGATCAAACCAACAGCCTATTCAACATGAGTCCCTATACAAAAAGTGTTGGACAAGGACTCACTTCTGGAGCCCAGCGGCAGATCAACGAAGGTAGAGACACGGTAGAGTATTATACCGCAATCGCAAATCGATGCCGGATCGGCGGAATTGCTGCTCTTGTTGTCGGAGCCGGTATGATTTTCTTCTTTCGCAAGAAACGTTAAGTTAGCCATTCCGTATGGAAAAATTTTCCACGCGGTTGATCAACGCGCTCATACGTATGTGCGCCAAAGAAGTCCCTCTGCGCTTGCAATAAGTTCGCAGGCAGTCTTGCACAGGTGTAACCATCTAAGAACGTGATACCTGCAGCTAGCGTCGGCACTGGAATTCCCGATTGGATTGCAGCTGCCACAACATTTCTCCAGCCCTCAGAGCACCGGCTGACTTCCTTGTGAAAGAATGGCGCTAGCAAAAGACTTGGCAAGTTAGGATTTTCGGCATACGCTTTTTGAATATCTCCCAAGAAACGGCTCCGAATAATACATCCCCCTCTCCAAAGGAGAGCAATATTGCCGAAATTCAAATTCCATTTCATCTCCGTTGCTGCCGCGCGCATCAACATAAACCCTTGGGCATAGCTGACAATCTTAGCGGCATATAAGGCATCTCTGACCTTATCGACAAAGAACTCGATATTGACTTTCAGAGGATTTTTCGGAGATCCGTATAAAACCGAAGCTTGAATTCTTTCCTCTTTTAACGAAGAGAGGCACCTTGCAAAAACTGCCTCTGCAATGAGCGTGACAGGAATTCCTAAATCGAGCGCGCTGATGCCTGTCCATTTGCCAGTTCCTTTTTGCCCTGCCACATCCAAAATCTTATCTAGGAGCAGATTTCTATCGGTGTCTCGGAACCCAAAAATATGCGCAGTGATCTCAATCAAATAACTATTGAGCTCGCCTTTATTCCACTGAGTAAAAATTTCCTGAAGTTCTTTTGAAGAACTCCCGACAAGATCTCGCAAAATCTGATAGACCTCGCTAATCAGCTGCATATCGCCATATTCAATGCCGTTATGCACCATCTTCACATAGTGTCCAGCTCCGCCGTCTCCAACCCATTCGCAGCAAGGACTGCCATCATCGGCTTTTGCAGCGATTGCTTGAAAGATGGGTTTTACAAAAGGCCAAGCGTCTTTACTTCCTCCTGGCATGATCGAAGGGCCATGTCTTGCTCCTTCTTCGCCTCCAGAAATTCCAGCGCCGATAAATAAGATGCCCTTTGAGCTCAGTTCCTTCTCTCTTCGGTCGGTATCGACATAGTGGCTGTTTCCGCCATCAATTAAAATATCTCCTTTCTCTAAAAACGGAAGACATTCTTCGATCAGTTCATCCACAGGAGCTCCCGCTTTGACCATGAGCATCACTTTGCGAGGCCGTTTTAGCTGAGCAAAAAATTCTTTGAGTGAGTGAGCTCCTACCACTTTAGAGCCTTTTGCTGGCCCTGCTAAAAATGCATCGACTTTGGAAACCGTTCGGTTGAATACAGCTACCTTAAAGCCATGGTCATTCATATTCATCACAAGATTCTGTCCCATGACAGCCAGTCCAATCAGTCCGATATCTGCTTCCATTGATTCCTCGTTTTAAGATAAAATAGCTATCCCTGTCCTCGTAGCTCAGTGGATAGAGCGGTCGCCTCCTAAGCGGCAGGTCGCGCGTTCAATTCGCGCCGGGGACAAATTCCTTATGAACCTATCCCGATATTTTTAACATGGATATTTTTGCCCTTTTTGGCATCTTTGCTTCCAACTCGCTCAGTCATGTTATCTCAACATTGCCTTCGCTCGCTGGAAACAAATCTATCCAAAAATGTCTAAAAATCTCCATGTTAAAAATCTCGAGACAGGTTCATTATACGGATGCTTTCGTATATTCACATCATCTAAACAAATCTTCCATCGTTACTTCATTTTGAACAAGATCGTTAGACCAATTCGTTGATTTTAACCCCATCGTGGTAAGCATCGCTAAAAATATCTGTTTTTTCATTTTAAGCTGCTGCTTAAAAACCGTCATTTTTCTCATGAGCTGTTTCCCGTAAGTCTTGTCGATGGAAAATGGTTTATTGCTGTATTTGATCTCACATAAGGTTACCACTCCATCCTGCCGATCAAATAAAAGATCGATTTGCGCCCCATCATTTTGCATCCCGATTTTAGGAATATAACGCCAGCTGCCTATTGTATATGGAATATTTTCAATTTCAAGCGCTAGGCTGATTTGTGTAATATGTTTTAGGCAAACATTTTCAAAAGCATACCCAGCCCAGGTAGAGACAGCTGGAGTTTTAGCCATGTTTTTCCAATACCCTTTTTCAATATTCAGTCCTGAGTTGAGAACTGGTTCTATCCATTGGAGGTAGAAGAGAGAAAATTCATCAATAATTCGGTAAAAACGATCTCTTTGTTTTCGACCATAGGGAAGAAAACCCTGAATAAAGCCAGATCCTTCGAGTTCTTGCAGACGTTTATTGAGAGTTCCTCCCGATTTGATTTTCGTCGCTAAAATGAGCTCTTCCCGAGAAATCTCATTCCCGTGTTTCATGATTTCTCTGACTATTGCTAAATTTACGTCAGCGTGCTCGAATAGAGATTGGAAAAGATTGGTAAATTCATTGTAGAGAAGCCCATTTTTTTGAAAACAGATTGCATCAATGTTTTGTGCAGCGGAAAGTCCTTTGGCAACAGCTTTTAGATAAAATGGAATCCCACCTATAGCCATGTAAATATCTAAAACCTGCTTGTGATTCAATCTCACACCATTTTTTTCAAGAAACTCTTTGGTATCTTTCAGGTTATACGGCTCGAGTAAAATTTTTTTCGTTATCCGTTTGTGAAGTCCTCCTTTGGCATAAATCAACTTCTCCAGCATCCATGATGCAGCAGAGCCGCAAGCAACTAGAATAAAATTAGGAAATCGACTCCAGTGAAGATTCCAATAATAATCGATGGCTTGCAAAAGCCCTGATTTTTTCGTTGCCATCCAAGGTAGCTCATCGAAAAAAAGAATGACCTTTTTTGTTTTAGCAACCTTCTCTAACTCTTTCGTAAAGAAATCAAATGCTTTACCCCAGCTTCGAGGAATGAGAAGCGGAGCTCCTTTGAAAAAAGTTTTGGATAAAACCTCCATAAAATTTTCAAGCTGTTTTTGCAACGGTTGGTCTTTTTCTCCTGATGTTTCTAGAAAAATCCCCTTGTCAGAAAAATATTTTCGAATGAGATGGGTTTTTCCAACTCGGCGGCGCCCATAGATCGCGATAAATTCAGCTTCTCTGGACCGCCAAACACTGTCCAATATTTTGATCTCTTTTGCTCTACCAATGATTCTTTTAGCGCCCATTTAGCATCCTCATAAAAAGTTATGGCTGGGTATAAAAAATCATACGCAGCCATAACTTTTATGGCAAGAGTTATGGCTGGGTATAAAAAATCATACGCAGCCATAACTATTTTCCATCGAATTTCTATAGAGGGATGTCGGTCCATTTAGGTTTTTAAATATTTATCGATTCCGAGGGCAACGCCCTTGGCGATCTGGTCAAGATATTTTTTGTCGCGGAGATTGCTTCTTTCGACAATGTTGGTCATGAAGCCGCCTTCGACTAAAATCGCCGGCATTGTTGTCTCGCGAATGACGTGAAAATTCCCATTTTTGACACCGCGAGAAAGAGCGTGCGTCTGACCGACTAGCTCTTTTAAAACCAAATTTCCAACTTCTTTCGACCGCTGTGCTCTCTTATGATCGCTACCTGAGTGGTAGAATATTTCGATACCATGTGCATCAGGAGACGGCGATGAGTTGTAATGCATGCTGACGAAGAGAACTGCTTTTGATTGGTTTGCAATAGAAACTCGACGTTGGAGCGGAATAAAGACGTCCTTACTGCGGGTCATGATCACCCGGTAGCCCATCTCATTGAGATATTTTCGCAAAAGAAGCGTTGTCATCAGGGTTAGTTTCTTCTCCATAAAATAATGGATCTTGGCTCCCTCGTCTTCTCCTCCATGGCCCGGATCTAAAATGATTAAAGGCTTGGCATGTTGGGGAACTGAGATCTTATACGTGCGCAGCGGTTTATAGGCGTAAGTCGGATCGTTTCCGTGAAGCGGAATGAGAAATAATAGACATGCCAAGATTAAACGCATGAGAGCGGAGCTTATCATATTTTTCTCACCGTCTGCAAGCTTCCTTCACAACTTCTCGATCATCAAAGGGAATAGTCTGCGAGGAAAAAATCTGATAAGTTTCATGCCCTTTGCCGGCAATTAAAATAATATCGTCTGGTTTTGCAAGCTGTAGTGCCTGCTGGATGGCTTTCTTTCGATCGAGCTCAACCAGATACGCTTTTTTCTGAAAACCGCTGATCACCTGCTTTGCAATTTCCACAGGATCTTCACTGCGGGGGTTGTCATTGGTGACAATTGTCAGATCTGAAAAATTTTCCGAAATCGATGCCATCTGAGGCCGCTTTTGCACATCGCGATCTCCTCCGCAGCCAAAAATCGTAATCAGGCGTCCTTTCTTTAGTTCAGAGAGCGTCTGGAGCACATTCTTTAAAGCATCGGGTTTATGCGAATAATCGACAAAGACCTGGAGGTTCTTGGGATTGACAACACGCTCTAATCTTCCTGGCACTCCGGAAAAGCTCTCTAGCTTTTTAGCAATCAGTTGCAAAGACATTCCCTGCGATAATGCCAGTGCTGTCGCAGCTAAGATGTTGTAGACATTGAAACGGCCTATCAAAACGGTGTTAAATGAAACCGTTTCTTGTTTCCAATGGATATTAAATGTCATGCCCTTGGACGTGAGTTGCAGATCAGAAGCAAAGAGCTCGAATTCACGATTCAGCCCATATCGTAAGAGTTTTTTAGCCTTGGAGATCATGACTGGAGCCCAAGGATCGTCTCCATTGATGATAGAGATGCCTGCATGGGCAAAGAGCCTCGATTTTACTTCAGCATATTCTTCCATGGTGTGATGGTAGTCGAGGTGATCTTGAGAGAGATTGGTATATATCGCTGCTGCAAATTCAATCTCTTTAACTCTACCTTGATCGATGGCATGCGAGGAGACTTCCATCACGACCGATTTGCAGCCTTCACTGTTCATCTCATGGAAAAGCTGCATCAGGGTCAAAAAGTCAGGCGTGGTAAGGGAAGCGGGCAAAACTTTTTTGCCAGTCATCCAGCTTACAGTCCCAATCAGTCCACATTGATCAAAGAGGTACTTCATCAAAAATGTCGTTGTTGTTTTTCCGCTGGTGCCGGTGACACCAAAAATTGAGAGCTTTTGTGCAGGGTCGTGATAGAACCGCTTAGCTAGAAGAACTTCAAGACTATTGACATCGGGATGAATCACTTGCGTGACGGAGAGAAATGGATCATAAGTGTCCGTCAAAATGGCTAAAGCTCCTGCTGAAATGGCCTCAGCAATAAACCGGTGGCCATCGCCTGTTTTTCCTCGCCTAGCAATGAAGAGCGTTCCAGGGGCAACGCTTTTAGAATTCGACGTCATGGAAGTGATGTCGGTTTCTTTGCTCCCCTTCCAAGTAACGTCAATCTCTTTGAACAGCTGTTTTAATTTCATTAGTGGTTCCACTTGTCAAAGAGCGCTTTTAGATCTTTGACTTCTTTATCCCAGGCATCATTGTTCGGATCGTCTTCGGGCACGCCTAAGTAGCGGAGCGACCTTAGGCCAATTTCTCTAAAGGCAGGAGCTGCGCACATGCCACCCATTTGGTTTCTGCCGACACCTGGTGTATATTTGTACTCAGGATTGTCGATTGCGACAAGTAAAACAATCCGAGGCTTGGTCGCCGGTGCAAATCCAATGAAGGTCGAGATATGATCTTTTTTGGAATAGACTCCGTTGATGACTTTTTCGGTCGTGCCGGTTTTTCCGACTTCTGTATAACCAGGGATATTTCCCCGGCGGGCTGTTCCGCCAGGGAGAGTGACAAACCGCATGGCTTTGTTGATTTCTCTGACATCATCGGCATCTAGGATACGGCGGGAAGGTTTAGCAGAGGTGTTGTCCAAGACCACAGTGCCATCTTTTTTAACGATCTTCCGGATAAGTGTTGGCTTCACATCAACTCCGCCATTCGCAAAAATTCCATAGACGCGAAGCATCTGCAAGCTATTGACCAAAACGTTATGACCCATTGCTAAGGACCATGGTGTTGCTTTAGACCATTCAAGAGCCCCGTTTGGGTACATTTTTCCTAAGCGTGGGAGTAATCCTGCGCTTTCAGCCGTGAGCTCAATTCCAGTCTTTGTTCCAATGCCAAAATCCTCAAGCGCTTTTCTATACCAGGCTTCTCCCATCCGTTCAATGACGCGCTGGATCATGGTCGCCATGTAGACGTTAGATGATTTTTGCATCCCCATGTACATGTTGAGATAACTATAGTGATGGGTATCCGATAAAGGCTTGCCTCTTCCAGGAAAGTTGCGAGCTTTTGTCGGGATTTTCTCATCGATGGAAAAAAGCGGTGTCTTGCCTTGTTTTTTTAATTCCGTATTGGCTCTTAAACAGATGGCAATTGTCAGGTCCTTAAACGTCGATCCCGGCTCGTACGGATCGGTGATCGCCTTGAGCTTTGTGTGTTCTTCTTTTTTCGGATCGTTGAAATAATCTTTGTAGCGCGCTGGTTCAAAAAATGGATATTGAGCCCAGGCTAAAATTTCCCCCGTGTAGGGATCCATCATCAAAGCCCAGCCGCTAGTCGAATTCGCTGCCAAAACAGCCTTAGCAATCTCTTCTTCAGCAATTGCTTGGAGATGGTGATTGATGGTCAAATAGACATCCGATCCATGCTGAGGCTGTTTTGTCACAGTCCCCGTTTCCAAAGGTTGCCTAGGCGAGCGCAAAATCACACGCCGTCCGTCTTCTCCTTTGAGATATTTATTTAAAGAAAGTTCGAGTCCGCCTGTCGGGATGCATTGGTGCGTCGCTTGGTCTCTTTCAGAGCGAACCGTGTGAAGGACTTGGCCGAGAAGTTTTCCAAAGGGATACGACCGTTTGTAATCGCCTACGAAGAAAAGAGCATTGCGTGGGATTTTGTGGGACCTAGCATACGGCTGCCACCATTTCGCAATGTTATCGTGCATTTCTCGAGTGAGCCATAAGATGAGTTTTCTGCTGCGGCTTTTTTTCTCCAGCTGCACAGCGAGCTTCTTGGTATCTGCATCAGAAAGATCGAGGGTTAACTGCAGTCTTTTAACGATATCTTTGCGGCAAGATTCGGGGATCATTTCAGGATCGGCATAGAGGTGGAACTTAGGAACATCGATCACAAAAGCTTGCGCTTTTTCTGGATGCCCTTTTTTTACAGCAGTATTGGAATAGAACACTCCCCTGCAATACGGCTCAATCACCGAAAGTTTATGTTGACGGTTGGCAGCACGCCTCCATTTGTCTCCATCAATGATTTGGATTTTATAAAATTGGACGATGATCAGAGCAAAAAGAACTAACAAGAAGAGAGCGACATAGACAAGCAAACGTCTATCATGCGCAGTCGGAGGAGTTTTGGGATCTTCAGGCATAACTAGAAATCTTTAGAAAATTAGTGTCTAGCAACGATCGGAGTTTTCGACTTTGCTGGCTCGGCCTTTTTTTCCTTAGGCTGGCTATATTGTACTGCAAGCCCTTCCTTTACCGTAAGCACTTCTTCAGTAAAAGGAAATTTAAGGTGTGCATATTCTGGGCTGCTAGCCATGGTAAGCAAATTCTGAGGATTTTCAAAACACTCGATCTGGTACTGGAGATTGGCATTGACCTCGTTGATCGCTGCAATCTCTTTTGTCAACTTGGGCAAGTGCATCTTCAGCTGCGTACAACTATTTTGTTTATCTAAATAAGAATAGATGGAAAGGCTAAAAACAAAGAGACAGATAAGGAGTCGAGAAAAAATGCCGTTGAACATGACCCCTCCTTTCTTTCCTATGTTCTCTCTACAAAACGCATCTTGGCACTGCGAGATCTCGGATTCATCCGAATCTCGGCATAAGTGGGCACCAGAGGTTTTTTAGTTAAGAGTTTCATAAATTCTGCTGGACCGTCCTTTTTTGAACGGTGGCAAGCAGCACGAAAAATATTTTTGACTAAACGGTCTTCCAAGCTATGGAAACTGATCGCTCCCGTTCTAGCACCACGGGCCATAAACTTAAGGGCGTTTGTCAGTCCGTTTTGGATCGCATCTAATTCTTTATTGACCACGATGCGGAGCGCTTGGAAAACAAGCGTTGCAGGATGGAGTTTTCCACCTCTTTTAAAGCCGATTGCAGACATGAGTAGCGCAGCTAATTGCTGCGTCGTTTCAATCGGTTTTTTATGACGGGCTTCAACAATAGCTCTAGCGGCTTTTTTCCAATGAGGCTCTTCACCATATTCGCGGAAAATCTCTCCGAGTTTTTGCTCAGAAAAGCGGTTGACGATCTCTTTTGCAGTCACATCGTCTTCAGGGTCCATTCTCATATCGAGAGGCCCGTCTTTAGAGAAGCTAAAACCTTTGTATCCTTTATCGAATTGCATGGATGATACCCCTAGGTCAAAAAAAAACCGTTTACTTCTTTGATTCCCCTTTTACGAAGAATCTGGTCGAGATCACCGAAGTTTCCCCTAACGAACTCGACTTTGCCTTTCCAGGGTTTGAGCCTGGCCTCTGCTAATTCCAACGCTTCTGGGTCCCGATCACACGCGAGATATGTTTCAATCTCGGGATGGGCCTCTAATATTGCCTCTGCATGCCCACCAGCTCCCACCGTGCCTTCAAAAAACACCTTAATGTTTACCGGTTCGAAGTACTTCAGAAACTCTGCGACCATGACGGACGTGTGATTAGACTTCATGCAAAGCTTTGTCTTTTAAATCGGCCAGTTTTTTTGCAGCATCAGAAACAGCTTCTTCACTTTCATCTTCGCCAAGGAGCGCAAACGCCTCTTCGGTCATTTTCGCTAAATCAAAACCTTCTTCTTTTCCTTCCATCGCAGCCTTGAGCTGAGCGTCATAGACTTCTTTTGGCCAGATCTCGATCTTATTCAAGACCCCTGCGATCACGAGCTCGCTCTTGATATCGACGGCTTTCATCAGCACTGGAGGAAGAAGGATCCGTCCTACAGAGTCACATGTCGTTTGATGGAGAGTAGAAAAGAACAATGTGAAAAACTTTTGATACTTGGCCATGTGCTGTTTCGATTGGAACTTCTCCACAATCTTTTCGATATCGCTCTTGCGATAGATCGCTAAACAGCCGCCAAGGCCTAGAGCTATGGTAAATTCTAAAGCGCCGTTTTCCACCAAGCCAAAACGCATCTGTTGCGGAAGAACAAAACGATTCTTTCCGTCGAGTTTTGCATGGCTAGATCCGCTGAAGAAAAACTTGGTCATGCTCTTTTTCACCTTTTGCCACAATTTAACACCGATTCATCAAATCCGCAAGTTTTTTCCAGATTTTCACCCACCAGCTACCACCAAAATCATTTCATAAACCATCTATTTACAACGACTTATAAAAATATTCAGAAATGTGGGAATCTGTGGGAAAAAAGTAAAAATATTAGGCAAAAAAAACAAAATAAGGCCCGGATGGGCCCTATTTACGTGGAGAGTTTGGTCCGGTGATAACGAGATCCAGAAAGGGCACCCACAAAAACAACCCTTTAACAGTTAATGAGTTATAGCCGTTTGAAATTTTATAATCCGCGGAAACTGCTTTTTTTCACGGGATTCCGCGGAATATAGTCTATATCTCGCGGAAGCTCTTTTTTTTATTGCGTTTCCGCGGAATATAGGCTATATTTAGCGGAAAATGGATCTTTATGGAAAATATTTTTGCCAGACAGCGAGAACTTAAAATTTTAGACGGAATTTACCATTCCAAGCAGCCAGAATTTCTGGCTGTTTATGGGAGAAGACGTATTGGAAAAACCTTTTTAATTCGGCAATTTTTTAAGAAAAAAGGTCTTTATTTTGAGCTCACAGGGATCAAAGATGGCTCATTAGGACAACAACTCCAAAGTTTCAGCATAGAATTCTCTCGTGTTTTTGGCACGCCTCCGACTTCCCCACCGAAGAGTTGGATTGAGGGACTAAATCGACTCAGGCAAGCGATCGAAAAGATGCCTAGCACTGAACGTATTATCCTCTTCTTTGATGAACTGCCTTGGCTTGCAACACGCCGCTCGAGCTTTATACAGGCCCTGGAACATTTCTGGAACAGATATATGTCCGACGATCCTCGCGTTATCCTGATTGTGTGCGGTTCCGCAGCATCTTGGATGATTAAGAAGATCATTCGCAATAAAGGAGGTCTTCATGGCCGTTTAACAGCGGAAATTCGGTTGCTACCCTTTGATTTATCTGAAACTGAAAAATTTCTGCAACATCGAGGAATCACATTAGATCGAAAACAGCTCATCGATATCTACATGGCCATAGGAGGCGTAGCTAAATATCTCACGCATGTGGAAAAAGGAAAATCTTCACTCCAAGTGATTAGTCAAGTTTGTTTTGATGGCCCTCTTTTTAAAGAATTTGATGAGCTCTATTCATCTCTATTCCAACATTACAATCGCCATATCAGTGTGGTAAAGGCCTTAGCAGAGATAACTGGAGGATTAACAAAGGCTCAAATCTGTGAGGCTACAAAAATTTCTTCTGGCGGTGGATTGACAACGATTTTAGATGAGTTGGAAGCATCGGGATTTATTGTTCCAATAGCTAGCTTCGGTAAAAAGAAACAAGAAATGCGGTATAGACTCATCGATGAATACTCTCTTTTTTATCTAAGATGGATTACTCAAGCAAAAAGTGTAGCTTTAAGTGGTGTCGATGAAAATTTCTGGCTCAAAATAGGACATTCACCCGCAGGTCGTGCATGGTCAGGATATGCTTTTGAAAGTCTCTGCATGAAACATATTCGAAAAATTAAAGAGGCATTAGGGATTAGCGGCGTTTCTACAACGGAATCGACATGGCTCTATAAAGCTTCAAAAAATAGCGATGAAAGAGGAACTCAAATTGATTTACTCATTGATCGAGCAGATCACTGCATCAACTTATGTGAAATCAAATATACAAACGAACCCTTCACTATAGACCAAGATTACGCATTAAAATTGCAGGCCAAAAAAAGCATTTTCATCAGCAAAACAAATTCAAAAAAAAGCATCTTTCTAACCCTCATTACAACTTATGGCGTTAGGGGAAAAGAGCTCGGCTTAGTTGATATAGAACTAACGATGAATGATCTATTCTAACAATCTTGAGATACTTTCAGTTATTGTCACTTAATATTTAAAAATATGCAAAAAATATTTTTTCTATCTTATGGAAAGTGTATGAAATTCCAGGAATTTGGGTGTTGAGACAAATTTTGAAACGGAGTAAATAAGGGTAAAGGCTCGTTCTTGGTATAAAAGGCTAGGATTGTTAAACTTGACAGCCCAGCAAAAGGAAGCAAAACGTGGTTGAACCTAAAACAGTCTCGAATCTCCCCCTCGATGTTTCGATTCGATGGGCAAAAGATCAAGAGATTTTAACTCAAACTCAGCCGCTAACTCAGGATGCCGATAGCATTGCTAAGCATGCGGTTTCCGATGTCAATCTGCCGACCTCTCAATCTCAAATTGAAGTTCTCTTAGGTCTCTATACCCGCAATCCGACGTGGGCCGCCTTCCAAATGCCAAAAGGGTTTGTCACCCAAAGACGACGTCTTTTTACTTCTCAGCTTGTCGGTTTTTTAGGATCGGATGAACAACAAGATTCTTTGATCACCCGGATCCAAGGCGCATCGGGAGAAGAACAAGACAAAGACTTATGGGATCAAGAAAAAAACTTACTTCTGCAAGTCCTCAAGCTCATGAGCGTGTTAAACAAAGACTTGATAGATATTGTGTCGCGCTGTAAACAGTACCAAAAGGGGTGATTCATCATGAGCTCACTTAAATGGTCAGAAATCGTAGGTTGGGACGCAGAAGCGCTGGAAGATTTAAGATATCTGGGATACGCTTATCTTAAACAAGGTAAGTTCGATATCGCTCAATCGTTTTTTGAAGCTCTTGTCACCTTTAATCAAAGCGACGCCTATGATTTACAAACTCTTGGTGGACTCTATTTAGAAACAGGACATAATCTCCAAGCTCTCAGCACCATTGAACAAGCACTCAAAATTGAACCGAACCATTCAACGACTCTCCTTAATCGCGTGAAAGCTCTTTTTGCCCTGGGTTATCGACGGCAAGCGATTGCTCAAGCAAAAAGCCTCGTCGGCCATTCCGATGCAGCGATTGCAAACCAAGCATCAGCACTGCTTCTCTCGTACACTTAAATTCTACAGCGTGATAAAACATTAAGCCTATGCTCACAAAAAATCAGGCGGACATCTGGTCCGATTTCCTCGCCTACATCGAAGAAAAGTGTTCTGCAGCTGAATTTCAAAATTGGATTGCACCGATTCAAGTTGCTGAAAACGGAGCAGATGAGCTCGTTTTAAGAGTTCCGAACATCTTTGTTCAAGAATATCTCCTCGCCAACTACAAAAAAGATCTCGCCGGCTTTGTTCCTGTCAAAACCAATGGCGACCTAGCATTAAAGTTCATCATCTCTGAAGAAATAAAAAAGCAGCCTATTTTGGAAGAAGCCCCTCCTGCTCAGGATAATCTCAAACTCAATCCCCATTACACTTTTGAAAATTTCATCGAAGGCGCCTCCAACCAATTCGTTAAATCTGCAGCGCTCGGTGTCGCTTCTCATCCCGGCAAATCGTACAATCCCCTCTTCATTCATGGCGGTGTCGGTCTTGGAAAAACCCATCTCCTCCACGGCATCGGCCATTATGTCCGCCAGCATCATAAAAAACTTAAGATCCATTGCATCACCACCGAAGGATTCATCAATGACATCGTTGATAATTTGAAAAACAAATCGATGGATCGGATGAAAAGATTCTATCGTTCCCTTGACATCCTTCTTGTTGACGATATTCAATTCCTACAAAGCCGCCTTAACTTTGAAGATGAGTTCTGCAACACCTTCGAAAGTCTGATCAATCAGAACAAACAGATTGTCATTACCTCCGACAAACCGCCTTCCCAGCTTAAACTCTCTGAGCGGCTTGTTGCTCGGATGGAATGGGGTCTTGTTGCCCATGTCGGCGCTCCGGATATTGAAACTCGCGTTGCCATCTTACAACACAAAGCTGAACTCCGCGGCATCCGTATTCCACATAAAGTCGCCTTTTTCATCGCAGAACACATTTTCAACAACGTCCGGCAATTAGAAGGTGCTATCAACCGGCTTTCTGCTTTTTCCCGCCATATGGGAAAAGAAGTGACTGAAGAAGTCGTAGAAACTACTCTTGGAGAGCTTCTTCAGCACAATCCTCAGAAAAAAGTTTCTGTCGACAACATTCTTCACTGCGTCGGAACCCTTTTTGAAGTCCGCGTGAGCGATCTCCGCGGGTCTTCTCGGATTAAAACGGTTGCTTTCCCCCGCCAAGTCGCCATGTATCTTGCCAAAGAACTCATGACCGATTCTCTGATGAAACTCGCTTCTGCCTTCGGTGGAAAAACGCATTCTACTCTCCTTCATGCTTGGAAAAAAGTCAGCCAGCAGCTCCAAAGCGATGAAACGCTCCGTAAACAAATCGAAATGGCCCGCCGAAATTTAGAGGAATAAAAATTCTACATCTGTTAATAGAAACTTAAAGAGGTCATTATGTTTAAGTTCGCTAAGAATCTATTAGACAAAGGTATTCAGAAAGAAAGCCTTATTGCACCCACTCACTCTCCCTTCATTCAAACAGAGCCTCCTTACTATGAAGATCAAGAATCTGATACCGGCCCAGAAATGACGATCGGAACAAATATCACTGTCACTGGTAAAATCGCTTTCCAACGAGAAATCTGCATCAATGGAGTCTTTGAAGGAGAGCTTGAAGGAAACGGCAAAATCGTTGTGGGTCCTGAAGGGGTTGTGAAAGCAGACATGGATCTCTACGAAGCTGAAATTTCTGGCAAAGTCGAAGGCAACATCATCGTCCAATATCGCCTCATCCTTAAAGGCAATGCCGAAGTCAAAGGCAACATCACTGCTCCGCGCCTCTCTGTCGACGAAGGCGTCTCTATCATAGGACAGGTCCATGTGACTGCTGCGGCAGCTCCAGCCCACGAAAATCTATTCTAATTCTATGTAATCTTATTTTTCTGTTATAAGCATCAAAATATGGAAGAACTCTGGCATTTAAAAACGGTTGAAGAAACGGTTTCTGTACTTAATACAACCAGACATGGGCTGTCTGATCAGGAAGCTCGGACGAGATTGGCTCGTTATGGATTCAACCGCTTAGAAAAATCTAAAGACCATTCTTTATGGATGGTTTTTGGTCGTCAATTTATCAATCCTCTGATCCTTATCTTGATTGTTGCTTCTTTAATTAAGGTCTTCGCCTCAGGCTTTTTAGATGGCCTTGTTTTGATCGTCACCATCTTTGTCATGGTTTTTATTGGCTTTTTTCAGGAAATGAAAGCTGAAAAAGCCATGAGTGCTTTAAAAGATTTAACAGCTCACAAAGCCAAAGTGAAACGCAGTGGAACATTGGAAATCATTCCTTCAGACACTCTGGTACCTGGCGACGTGATTTTCTTAGAAATGGGAGATAAAATTCCTGCAGATGCTCGGCTCATTGAGACAAAAAATTTGAAAGTGAATGAAGCGATGCTCAACGGCGAGTCGATGCCTTCTGAAAAACATACAGAAGTTCTCCAGGGAGACCAAGTTCTTGCCGATCGTAAAAACATGGTCTATATGGGAACCATCGTCTCTTCTGGAAAAGGAGTCGCGCTAGTGGTCTCCACCAGTATGTCGACAGAACTCGGAAAAATTGCTGCGAGTCTGCAGAACATCAAAACTGAACAGACACCTTTGCAAAAGAGCGTTGCTTCGATTGGAAATTGGATGCTCATTATTATCTTTTTTTCTGTTCTCTTATTTATTGGCATTAGCTTGTACAAAGGGCTGGATATCATCGACATCCTTTTCCTTAGCGTTGCAGCGGCTGTATCGGCAATCCCTGAAGGACTCCCCGTTGCTTTTACAACCACCTTGGCTGCAGGGATGCGCCTGATGGCCAAAATGAATGCCATTGTCCGTAAATTGATCGCAGTAGAAACACTGGGATCTACAACGGTGATCTGCTCAGATAAAACGGGAACATTGACTCTCAATCAAATGAAAACGACGACGATCTCTTCATTGGAAAAGACCATTCAGATCGGCAAAGAGACCCTTGAGAAGGATCCCATTTTTAAACGCATTCTTGAAATCGGCGTTTTGTGTAACGATGCGCTGATATCAAAAGAAGAAGATGAGTATGAAGTGATGGGCGATCCCACAGAAGGAGCGCTTCTCGTGGCTGCGATGGAAGCTGGTCTCGATCAAAGCCAATTAGCTTCTGCTTTCCCGAGAATTGGAGAAATCCCTTTTTTAAATGAAAATCTCTATATGGCGACTTTGCACTCATCAGAAAAGACTCCACTCGTCTTTGCTAAAGGGGCTCCTGAAACAATTCTTAAAATGAGCTCCTCTATCTTGACTGAACAAGGTCCCGTTGCCATTGATGATAAAATCAAAACCCAAGTCTTAAGAGCGATTGAACAAATGGCAAACAATGCCCTCCGCCTCATTGCTGTCGCATACTACCAGCCAGCAATAGCACCAGAGTTTTTAACCGAAGATCTCTTTAAAGGAAAACTGATCTTCGCTGGAATTTTTGGCATGATCGATCCTCCTAGAAAAGAAGCGATTGATTCCATTTCCTCTTGCAAAAAAGCTGGAATCCGCGTTGTGATGATCACGGGAGACAATCCGCTAACCGCCTCTGCTATTGCTAAAGAACTAGGGATTTTCTCATCAACCGTCCTTACGGGCAAAGATCTCCAAACAATGGACGACGCTACATTAAGAGAAAAAGTCAAAGAAACTTCAGTCTTTGCTCGAGTTGAACCGATACAGAAACTCAGAATCGTCGAAGCTTTTCAATTTCATGGCCATATTGTCGCCATGACAGGAGATGGAGTGAATGATGCTCCTGCTCTTGAAACCGCAAATATCGGTATTGCGATGGGGATGACGGGGACCGATGTCGCAAGAGAAGCTGCCGATATGATTCTTGCTGATGATCGATTCGATTCCATTGTCGCTGCAGTCGAAGAAGGTCGAGCCATTTTCAATCGACTCAGAAATGTCTGCACGTTTTTGCTCACCACTTGCCTCGGTGAACTTTTTGGCCTGATACTTAGTGTCTTTTTCATGGGAGTTTCTCCCCTGATTCCGGTACAAATCCTATGGGTTAACCTCATATCCGGCTCTTTGGTCGCTATTCCTCTTGGTTTTGAACCTAAAAACGGCCATGAGATGCAGCAACCTCCTCGTCATCCTCAATCCACACTGCTTTACAAAGGGATGCTTTATAGGATCCTCTTTTTAGCTCTGCTCTTAGGACTTGGTGAATTTTTCATCTTTAAATCTGCCTATGTAGAAGGCTCCCTAGAAAAAGCTAGAACAATGACACTTTGCAGTTTGGTTGCTTTTGAATGGCTCATTGCTTTAAAAATGCGATCAGAAGAAATGACCCTCAGAAAGATCGGGTTATTTGCAAATATGTCTCTTCTTTTTGCTATCGGTGGTGCCCTCATCCTCCATCTGACGGTTTTATACACTCCTTTTCTTGCTAAACTGTTCCATATCCAGCCTCTTTCTCTTCACGAATGGTCGATCGCTCTGATCCCCGGATTGGCCATCTTTCTTTTGGAAACCATCAGAAAAGAGCTCTTTCCCACTCTATTCAGCGCCGGTAAATTTGAAGTCTTACATCGCATAAGGTAGTTATGAAGCGAAAGCAGACCCGTGATTTTTTGATCAGAAATATACCCCTTGAGATCTTTAATCTTTTGGAGGAATCAGCTAAGGAGCATCATCGTATCAATACACAAGAGGCAATTGTAGCTCTTGCGACTGGATTATCCATACATAGTGCTCTGTCAACTTAATTTCTAGTGTTTGGGCTGCGTCAAAGCAGCTCAAATCGTCGATCGCAAGTTGCTTCGTATTGCATTAATACGGAGCAACTTGCGAAGCCTGCGGTCGACGATTTCAGCTAGCTTTCACGTCAGCCGAAACACTAGAAATTAAGTTGACAGAGCACTAGTCAGCGAATAAGGCAGCTCAAACCTTTTAAATGGCTGGAAAAAATTTCTAATCCTTTTATTGAAAGAGCCATTGATGAAGGCTGTGAATGATCATTGCTATGCATAACATGCTTTTAATCAATTATTTATAAAAATGGACTTGCAAAGTCCAAAAATTGTGTTAAAATGGACTTTTCAAGTCCAATTTTGAGGCACTATGTATAACCGACTGCTAAAGAGACCCTTAAAGGGCGACCAAAGCTTCTTCCTATTTGGCCCGCGTGGTACAGGGAAAACTGCTTGGGCACGTGAAAAAATCGCTGCAGGATTATACATCGATCTCCTTGAAACCGAATCATTTGTTGATCTCTTAGCTCATCCCGAAAGACTTGAACAGATGATTCCTCCTGGTTTTAAAGACTGGATCATCATTGACGAAGTGCAAAAAATACCGCAAATTCTCAATGAAGTTCATCGATTGATTGAAGGAAAAAACTACAAATTTATTCTGACAGGCTCTAGCGCTAGAAGCTTGAAGAAAAAAGGCGTGAATTTACTCGCTGGACGTGCACTCTCATTTAAGATGTTTCCACTCACCGCAGTTGAGTTACAAAAAGATTTTAATCTGAAAAACTCTCTCCAATTTGGCCACCTTCCTTTTGTCTATTCTAGAAATAACGAGCAAGCCATTAGGGATTACTTAGAGGCTTATACTCAGACCTACCTGCGCGAAGAAGTCATGCAAGAAGGATTAACACGAAATGTCGCAGCATTTTCTCGATTTCTTGAAGTTGCAAGCTTCTCTCAAGGCGAAGTGCTCAATATGTCAGAGATCGCAAGAGAAACCTCTATTAATAGAAAGGTGATCGAAGATTATTTTCAGATTCTGGAAGACCTCTTATTGGCTCAAAGAATCCCAGTATTTACCAAACGGGCTAAAAGAAAGCTCATTTCTCATTCGAAGTTTTACTATTTCGATGTAGGTGTGTTTCAAGCCATTAGGCCAAGAGGACCTTTTGACTTGAAAGAAGAGAGTGAAGGCGCCAGCTTTGAAACTCTGGCTTATCAAGAAATTCAAGCGATTAACTCCTATTTTAACTACCAATATAAGGTCCATTTTTGGCGTACAATTGATAAAGTTGAAGTCGATTTTGTTTTATATGGACCTAAAGGAATCATTGCTATCGAAGTCAAAAGAACAGATTCTCTTGATAGTCAAGATTTACGCGGTCTTCGTTTATTTGGAGAAGACTATCCCGAGGCAAAACGATTTGTTTTTTATGGCGGCAAGAAAAAAGAGTATATCGATAATATCCAAATTATTCCTCTCGCTGAAGCTCTACCTGCGCTTCCTGAGCTCCTGAACTAATAACCTTAATTATCATTACTGCAAAAGGCATAACTCATTCCTGGAAACAGCCATTTTGCTCTTGCTCAAATCAAATTTAAATTTTTACTTCTAGTTATTCGGACACCGCATTACACTTTTGCCTAAACCTCAGCATGGGGAGCTCAACATGAACCCTTTAGACCCGCGTGTTTTACTGTCTCAAGCACGCCTGCAACATCCTGTTGAAAAAGCAAAGAATAATCAATCGTCAGACATCATTGCTAAGACAAAAATCACTTCCCCCACGACACAAACCGAACCTGAGAGGGTTTGGCGGCCAAGTCAAGAAAAATCTGAGAGAGTGACAAACGCTGCCTTTGGTAACGTTGTGAATTCTAATACTCCTGAAAACACAGCTTATTACCTCTGGAGCCGGGGCCAGATGCAGTCCAAAAAACCATTATCTGAAGCTCTTCAAGACAACGAAGATCTTCCCCTAGATCTTGCTGTTGGACCTGACCAAGATGATCTTTTGCAGTCTCTTTTAGGCATAGAAGAAAAGCAAACTATGCAACCATCAACAGACTTAGAAGGCTTTTACTCAAAATGTCTTGTGCAAGCAAAAAAAGAAAACATGATTGGGGAGCAAATCCTGTATCTGCTCAAACTAACGGGTATTTATATTGGAAAAGCAAAAGCCGAAAAAGAACAGGTAAAAAAAGAAAACTTTCTGATCGTGGGAGCAAAAATTCTAAACTGCGCTCTGATTCTTGTGCCTCATGAGAATACCTTACTCCAAAACTACCTATTCAAAAGACTAGAAGAAATCGAGAAATTGTTTCTAGAGTGCCAGGGAGTGAAGACTACTATTAAGGAAGGCGCGATTCAAAATGCTCGAAAACGGCTCAATGATATCCGAAAAACTGCGCAAGACTCTCATGAAAATGGCAAATCGATTCAGAAAATCTTGTTTAGTATGACACAAGATTTTATTCGACTCTTAAAAGATCTGATTAGCCAAACGCAAAAACTTCTCCCTCCCGCCCCTGTCAAATGGGCAGCAATGGGAATGGGATCGATGTCTAGAGATGAGATGTGCCCCTATTCCGATGTGGAATTTGCCTTTCTCGTTGAAGAAAACTCACAAAAGGCCATGGATTACTTTCGCATGCTCTCTCAGATTTTGGAACTCCGCATTATAAACTTGGGGGAAACCAAGTTCCCCATTTTTGGAAACAGCTATCCAAGTCCAACTCCGGATGGTTTTTGTATGGATGCTGGAGGAAATACACCATTAGGAGTCACCGGAGTATATGAACTCATCGGCACACCTAAAATGCTTGCCGAGTTTCAAAAAATCCAATGGATGGATCGCAGCATCATCTTGTCTAATGCTATGAGCCATGTCTGTTTTATCTCAGGAACAGAATCTTTAGTCGCTGACTACAACAAAAAGAAGAAGAAAGTCCAGGAATTGATCGACATAGAGGCGAGATCCAAGGAAAAAAACTCCGTTGTATTGTCAACAAGGCTCCTAGCAGGCCATATCGAAGAATTTTCGCCCAACCTCTCTAAAGAAAAAGAGAAAACCAGTGCATTCGGCATTAAGAAAGAGCTTTACCGACCTTTTCAAGAGATCATTGCCAGCTTAGCCTTAGTTTATCAGCTCAAATCAAAAACTACATTTAAACGAATCGATGAACTCGTTTCTCTTGGAGTTTTTTACTATGTAGGAGCAAAAAATTTGAAGAACGCGATCACTCAGGTGCTCACGCTTAGACTCAAAGCTCACCTTTTCTACCAGAACGAAGAAGAGTTCCTATGCCACCCTGAAGTAGGCAAACCCTTAGATCCACACCTCATGTACTTCGATGAAGAAACTCTCAAGACATTACAAAAAATTTACCAGATCTTGATTCCCTTTCATCATTGTGCTCAATTGTTTCTTACCACACAAAGCAAAAAAGCGTTTTTTTCTTTGTTTCGTGATAATAGCTCTGTAGACAAGGGAGAAATATTTTATAAAGACCTTGAATATACCAAAGCACAACAAGCGCATCAAGAAGCAGTAGCTTTAAATCCCAATGATGTTACTGTTCTTTTCAATTTAGGAGTAATCGAAAACATGATGGGGAAAAGTCAGGATGCGTTGCCAAGGTTTTTCAAGGCTCTGGAGTTAGCCCAGAAGGAATATGGCGAAAATCATCCCACTGTAGCCACAAGTTACGAGGGTATTGGCAACGTCTATTATAGACTTGGGGAGTATGAAAATATGCTCGAGTATTATCAGAAGTCTTTGAAAATTAGGCTAGAAGTCTTGGGCGAAAATCATTCTGATGTAGCCAAAAGCTATAACGGTATTGGCGCTGTCTATGATTGCCTTAAGGAGTATGAAAAAGCGCTCGAGTATTTTCAAAAGTCCTTGAAAATTAATCTACAAGTCTTGGGCGAAAATCATCGCAATGTAGCCCAAAACTACAACAATATTGGTAGCGTCTATGATAGCCTTAAGGAGTATGAAAAAGCGCTCAAGCCTTATCAAAAGTCTTTGAACATTAGGCTACAACTCTTTGACGAAAATCATCCCGATGTAGCCACAAGCTACACCAATATTGGCAGCGCCTACAATTGCCTTGGGGATTATAGAAAAGCTCTCGAGCATTATCAAAAGGCTTTGAAAATTATGCTACAAGTCTTGGGCGAAAATCATCCTGATTTAGCCCAAAGCTACAACAATATTGGCCTTGTCTATAACAGCCTTGGGGAGTATGAAAAAGCACTCGAGTATTATCAAAAGGATTTGAAAATTTTGCTACAAGTTTTGGGCGAAAATCATCCTGATGTAGCTGGACGCTACAACGGTATTGGCAATGTCTATAAAAACCTTAGGGAGTATGAAAAAGCGCTCGAGCATTATCAAAAGTATTTGACAATCAAGCTACAAGTCTTGGGCGAAAATCATCCCGATGTAGCCAGAAGCTACAACAATATTGGCGCTGTCTATTATAGACGTGGGGAGAATGAAAAAGCGCTCGAGTATTATCAAAAGGATTTAAAAATTTCGCTACAGGTCTTGGGCGAAAGTCATCCCGATATAGCCACAAGCTACAACGGTATTGGGGGTGTCTATTATAGCCTTAAGGAATATGTAAAAGCGCTCGAGTATTATCAAAAATCTTTGAAAATTACGCTACAAGTCTTCGGCGAAAATCATCCTGATGCAGCTTTACGCTACAACAATATTGGCCTTGTCTATAAAAGCCTTGAGGAGTACGAAAAAGCGATTGACTATTACAGACAATCATTGGAATTGAGATGTAAAATCTATAAGAAATCTTGTCCAGAAATTTTAAACACCCTAAAAGGTCTGATTCTTGTTGCTAAAAACCTGCCAGTTTTTGAACGCACGCCCTTAAAGCAAACCTATGCTATATGCGTGGAGACACTTGGAGCTAACCATGAATTGGTCAAAGAACTTTTGCCATTGATCACATAAAAATGAGGATTAGCCTTATGGTACCAACATCGAATGAATCGATTCTCAAAAACACTCCTTCAGAAAATATGTTAGGTCATATTTTACCTAATTTACAAAATTCTTTCGCGACCTGCTATGAAGCTTGTGAAAAAGGAGAAATCGACAAGGTCAAGATTTGCTAAAACAAAATTCCTCTATGCTGACTGAAGCTGACAGCCAAGGGCAAACCCTATTTTTTGCCTGTGTTGCCAATAATCAACTGCAAGTTTTAGAATGGCTATTCGAGCGCAATGCATTAGGTTTGAAGTCATGCCGTTCTGATGGCCGTAACCTGATGCATATAGCAGTAGAAAAAAGTCATGTGGAAGTTGTTCAGTGGCTTCATCAAAAAAATCCTTCTTTGATCACTCAATGCGACCAAAACAAGCTCACACCGCTATCTCTCGCAGCTTTCAACGAAAAAATTGTTGTCCTCAAATTATCCTTGGACATGCGATGCAAAACACACAAAAAATCCCATCCAGATATTTTGAAGTCAATAAGTTCGGTAATTATTGTTACTAAAAAACTTCCTGTATCCCAGCTCCAGTCCTTACAACCGACTTACGAGCTTTGCGTGCAGACATTGGGTGCAGAACACGAAAATGTGAGAGAACTAGAGCAGCTAGTCTTGTAAGTCAAAGGGTAAAGAAGTCTAAATACTCTTTAAGTTTTACAGACCAGAGATGCTCCGCTTGGGCTCGCCAGCGCAATTTATCTCCTTTTTGTTTTTATCGCTTTTTCTGACAAAAACCGCTTGATTTTCTCGAGATAAGGCCTCGATAAAAGCTTGGTTAGGCTAGTTTTGAGCATCCATGTAGAAAAGGACTTTGCTGGTACCTTCTTCAATTGTAATGCTTGAAGATCTATTCTGTCTTCCTGGGCCTGATTTGCCCGACGGGATCTTTCCCCTGATAGTGTTAGGTAAAAAAACTTGAGCAACTGCATCAGATGAATGAAAATTTGGCTAAAATGGGCCTATGGTCGGAAGCGTTGAGTGAAATATCCCACTTCAGGAGCCTTTCTAGCTTATGATTGGGTTTGAGTGCGGGTCGGGTTGTGGATAGGGTACGCACAAAAATAAAGTCCAGCTCCCTTTTACAATAATCACTGTCTGGTTTTACATTTGTTGGCTTTCCCGTTCGACATGTTAAAAAATGAGCATCGGCAAGTTTTTCAAAACGATGCCTCCATTCTCGTTCTACTTTTATTTTCTTGAGCACTTCTGGGTTTGCATTCATATCTGCTCCGATAATATGGATCACAGAGTCTCCAGATATCGCATCAATCATACTCTGACAGTACTTATCCCCATCTATGAGGTCTGCTTTAAAAAACTCGTTTTCATCCAATTTAAGCCCTGGGACATGCCCTGAAACAAATGTTATCCGTTCCTGGGTTTGTTTATACGTGGCAGTAACTATAGCTGTATCATACCCATTTATCGTCTTAGAGTGGTTTTCGATCGCCTCAAACTCATCCAGCTTTAAGGCAATCGCACAATCAAACACTTCCCAACTCCGTGTTTTCTCTGGGGCATCAGGACGATTCAAAATGTGAAATATTGCGCATCCTGCCAATTTAAGACTGTCTATAAGAGGTCTGTCTTCTCTATCGACTTCCTGGAGCAAATAAACAGAAGCCCTACCTGAAAGGCTCTTTGCCGTATTGTCCTGGACGTCTTTGTACATTTTTTGACCTATTTCATCATCACTAATCTTCTTCTTAAGATACTCACATTCCCAGGCAAAATCCCGAATATTAGTCCCCATATTGTAACTGATGACATTTAGCGAATGCATCATCACCTCTCAAAATTAATTGATTATTTTACACGATTCAAAATGCTTGTTTAGAGGGTATGTTATCATCTGTTAAATTTTTACTTCTAGTTATTAGTCTATAGTATTAAACTTTTGCCTAAACTTCAGCATGAGGAGCTAAATATGAATTCTTTAGACCCGCGCCTTTTACTCTCTCAAGCACGCTTGCAACACCGTGTTGAAAAGGGAGAAGATTCCGAACCAGAAGCTCAATCAACGACAACGGCCATCAGTACAAATAGTTCAGTTGCACAGCTTTCCTCTTCGGAAGAGGAAAAGCCACGTTTCGTTGCCAAACGAGTGAAGTCTTATAGTAGCCAGTCTTCTCCCAAAAAAGTTCCAAGTCACATCATCCAGGCACATGTCAGCTTTCTCGATCATTATCATCTTTACAAAATGATTCGCAAACAAACTGAGGATCAATCCGATCTTTACCCTCTGATGGTACAGCTCAAGAAAGATGGACATTTGCAGGTGAAAGAGTTTGCCTTAAGTTTAAGGTTTCCTGAAGAAGCTTGTATCAAAGAGAGTGATATTGCTCTTACCGGTAATCGCTGTCTCGATACAAAAGACCCTATGTTTTCTAAGTTGAATGGATGGATTGAATCTGGGAAAAAGCTCCAGGACAAGATTTCTCGAGAAGGGATTCCCAAGACCCTCGAACGATTGAAAGCAGTCATAGAGTTCTATGAAAGCTATCTCCTGCGTGTTTGCCAAACAACAGGAGATGCAAGGGTCTCGCTGCTGATCGGGAAAGCACGCCTTTACATCAATGGCGAATGTTATCTCATTTCGCAGGAAGCAGGTCGAAAAATCACTTCGTTAAATCCCTATGGTATGACAAATTGCAATAATGCCTATGGGGCAGCCGCGGTTGCCCATGTCGGAACAGTGTATTACAAGCGACCCAGGAAAAATCCTATCCGACCGGGGGAAGATTTTGCCGTTCATGCTCTGCACCAGTTGCTTTGTCATCGAAAAACCTTGACCCCAACACATTTACTCAAGGTCGAAAATATCTGGATTTCTTCTAGAAAAGATTTCAAAACCGTTGATATCGAAAACAAATACAGGGCTTTTGAACTGGAAATGACTGAGCGTTACCAAGGGCAATGGGACCCCTTCAATCAACCGGGGTTTATCCAGGAAAAAATTTTCGAACATTACCCTGAATTTATGAAAGAGTGTTCTTTATTGAGACAACGCGAGAAACACCATCTTCTAACTTCGGCAGGTGTCGATGGCAAGCCCTTGACAGAGTATCTTAAAAATAATCTTGCAACGATCTCTTTTGCTAATTTTACTCCTCTCTGTTTTTTATCTTTGCTGATCTTGCCAACCGATTGGCGCAGTGATAACTTTATCGTCTGTCCCATCAAAGGATCTTATAAATATGACATCATCGGAATCGACAATGATGGCATCCTCACTCCGGGCATCTTAGTGCACAAAAATGATCATTCTCTTGCCCTCAAGTCCTCCCTTTTTCTTTTACCGCAGATGCGAGAGACATTGGATCAAAAATTTATAGAGTTTTTTTTGAGTTTAGACCCTGCAGAGGGAATGTTGGAGTGGTTAAGCAAGCTAAGAGCAGAAGAGAAAAAATGCCTTGGCTTACTCGATCAAGGGATCTTTACACAAGGACACTATAGAGAGCTCTCTCTTCCATTGAAAGTAGCTCCTCAAGCATTTATCTCTTGCTATAAAAGATGGAAGAAAATCCAGGCATTTGTGAAAGAGCATCCTAAAGCCACCCATTTGGATTTGATGGAAAATCTTTTTCCTGCAATCGCCAAGATCTACGATGCATTATTGAAAAAAACAAACTTTGATGTTTCTATAGCAGAAAAACTCCTCTTCCGTCTATGGGTCGAGTCTGGGTTAGAAATTGAGATGATCTTCGAAGAATTGATTGATCAACCAGTGCAGAATGAGATCCATGATTTTTGCTGGGTAGGAAGCAAGGAGGGCATGGATTCATGCAGCAAGAAATTCATCGAAGAGATTTTTCCTTTACTAGATGAACACGAACAAGTGCGTTTTCTGAAAAATATTTTTCATTATTTCCCCGATCTGCAAGAGCTGACTCTCAAGGATTGTTTATTGAGAGATGCAGATCTTCTCCGATGTCTATCCAATCACCCTCTCAAAATGCTGGTTCTTGAATCCGCTCCAGTGATCACAAAATCCAGCTTAATCTGTCTGCTTGAACACCAACCAGATCTTCATCTTGTCATTGGGAATTGTCCAAAGATATCCGGGAATGGATTAGTGGAGCTTTACGAAGCGTGCCGAAAAAAAAATCAAATCATCTCCCTGTCTCTGAAAGGACAACATCTTGTGCTGGAGAAGCACCGGATACAAGAACTTCTTACGCTCTGTTTAGAGGACGAGAAAATCAAGTATGCAGCCAGCCTGGTTCGTTTAGGAGCTGAGCTCACAGCTGTTTCTAGCAATAAACAAACCCTCATGCATAAGCTCGCAGGAAAAAAATGCATCCATACCCTCAACTTTCTGATCACCCAAGGTATGAAGGTGAATGATTCTGATGCCCAGGGTCAAACCCCTCTACACTTGGCCGCACAAGAAGGTCAAATAGAAAACGTCACTCTATTCCTGAAGCAGGGTGCGGATATTAATTGTCAGGATAATCAAGGCCGCACTCCCTTGTATTTTGCTGTTTTAAAGGGTCATTACGAGATGACCCAGTTCCTCATCGGGAATCAAGCCGATATATCCATTCGTGAAAAAAATGAACAACAAACAGTTCTTCACGTGGCAGCCTTTTATGGGCATATTGAAATTGTAGCACTGCTACTCCGTGTGAATAAAGAGTTACTGCATTTAAAAGATAACGATGGGAAGAACGCTTTACATCAAGCTGTTCGCTCCGTTCACCCTGACCATCACCAACTCGTCAAATATCTAATTGAACAGGGATCAGATCCAAATACGGAAAACCGTTTCAAATATACACCGCTCCATTTTGCAGCTCAAAATGGTTATTTAGAATGCACAAAGATTTTGATCGCTCATGGGGCAAAAAAGGAAGCCTACAATGTACAAGGCGATGACCGTGGACAACCTACAAGTACTCCTAAAGACACCCCTATTGACTTAGCAGCTCGTTATTACCGCGATGAGGTGCTGTTTTTGCTTTTATATCCTGAAAAAAAACTGAGTGTGATCTCTGATGGCTTCCCAAAGCAAATCCAGAAGAAATACTTTAAGCTCTTAGAAGACGCACAAAATAATGGAGATGTCATCGAACAGATTTTTTACCTCAATCGCATCAGTGACCTTTACATGCCGCAAGAGAAAAAAAGAGCAAAAGACTTCCTTGCAGCCGCTAAGTTTGCAAATGCAGCGGTAAGCCTTGGACTCTCGACAAAAAACCCTCAGCTGATAGAGGCTTTGATGATTCGTTTAGAAAAAGTAGAGGCCGAGTATTTATTTTCGATAGGAATCAAATCCTCTCCATCAAACCGAACATATCTGAAAAATTTTGCCATTGAATTCCAAAAAGCTCGAGCAACTTTAGAACTAGAACTCAAGAAACAAGGAAATGTGCGGAAAGTTGTACAGAATTTTACACTTTCTACAAAAACACTTCTCATACAGGCGATTGATCATGCAATCGAGCAAATGCGGACTACGCCTCCGTGCAAATATGCCCTTTTAGCCAGAGGGGATCTTGCCAAAGGAGAGTTGCTTCCTCATTCAGATATTCAATTGATGGTCCTTTTATCTGAAAAAAATGAAAGTAACGAAAAGTATTTTAAGAGTCTTTGTAAACTGATTGATCTGAAACTCATGAATCTAGGATTAAACAGGGGATCAATTTTTGCCAAGGAGGATGCTCCTATACGTAGTGCGTTTTGCCTCTATAGCCATGAAGCAAATGATCGAACAGGAGTCTGCGAATTAATTGCCACCCCCCAGGATATGGCAGAACATCTCACCCTATTTAATGATAAGAAAACATTCTCTTTCCACACACTGTGTACGACCTCTTTAGTGACGGGAGATAAAGAGTTATGTAACGCTTATCATAAAAAACTCAGCCAGGTCATGACCACAACACTAAAAGAGAGCTTAGGTAACGACTTATTAGCCGAATCTTTACGAAAGTTCCATCTCCATTTCTTTGTATGTAGCGAAAACAGGATCATTTTTAATATTAAAAAGGAACTCTACGAGCCTATGCAAGGGATGATAGAGGCATTAATTTTTACCTTTGATTTGCCTCAGCAAACGATCACGACAGAAGATAGGATACGTCGCCTCGGGAAGCTCACCATTTTCTCAAAAGACTCCATCGATTACCTGCTCCAAATGTACGACAACATTTTAAAACTAAGATTGGATGCCCATCTAACAAATATATCTGAGAAAGACTCCATTTTTGATGAATGCCACAATCAAAAATTAGTCAAAGAAGCTTATCAATTGGTCTATGCTTTGTTTAAAAGAATGAATGAATTCTATCTCCAAAAAAATAAGACTGTCTTTAAAGATTTCGGACTGCAATTCAATGATGGAGACCGTGTCGTCGTTCAAAAAAGATTTGTGGATTCCAGCGAACAAGCACTACTCAGCGTCGATCCCTATCTTCTGATCTCTGCTGGCCTGCAGCTGCAGAAATCCCATGATTATGAGCATGCGATTCAGAACTATTCTACAGCGCGTAAGCTGTATGAATTGTCGTATGGCAGCCAATCTCCTTTAGTCGGGGCGATTTGCCATCTTCTAGGCAATGCGATGGTGCTTGCAAGAAACTACGAGCAAGCATTTGAAAACTACGCGATCGATGTGAAGATTACCGAAGCTTTCCTTGGAAAAAAACACCTTGAAATTGGATTCGTTTACCAAAAAATGGCCTCCTGTAAATTCTATCTTGGTCTGGACTTCCAAAATCAGGAAAAATGGGCCGACGCACTGGCCTGTTATGAAAAAGCGCTCCAACTATGCCCCGAAGAACAAGAAGAAAATGCTTCTTTACTTGCAGAAATTAACACTAATATTTGTGTATCATCAGAGCGCTATGGGGCTCTTTTAGCTGAACTAGAGCAATACAGTGAAGCCTTAAAGAAATTGGAAACAGCACTATCACTCCTGAAAGGTCAGATCTCTGAGGAGGATCCCAGGATCACTAAATTAGAAAGTTTGATTGATTATTGTAAAAATAGAATTCAAGGTGACTAAAACCCTAAGGAGAAAATTTTATGTCCACTCCTCCTATTGCTGAAAATACTTCCTCTTCCCAGAAAAAACCGCTCTCTAATGTTAAACCCACGGAAGATCCATTGCCAGAGATCATTGCTAAGGCAAAAATCGCTTCCCCCACGACACAAACTGAGCCTAAGAGGATTTGGCAGCCAAGTAAGGGACAATCAGAAAGAGTGACAAACGCTGCCTTCGCTAATGTTGTTAATTCCAATACTCCTGAAAACACGGCTTATTACCTCTGGAGTCGCGGCCAGATGCAATCCAAAAAACCGTTGTCTGAAGCTCTTCAAGACAATGAAGAGCTTCCCCTTGACCTGGCTGTTAAATCTGACCAAGATGAGCTTTTACGGTCCCTTTTAGGCATAGAAGAAAAGCAAACTAAACAACCATCATCAGACTTAGAAAGCTTTTACTCAAAATGTCTTGTACAAGCAAAAAAAGAAAACCTGATCGGGCAGCAGATCCTGTATCTGCTTAAGCTCACAGGTATCTATATTGGGAAAGCAAAGGCAGAAAAAGAGCAGGTAAAAAAAGAAAACTTTCTGATCGTGGGAGCAAAAATTCTTAACTGCGCCCTGATTCTTGTACCTAATCAGAATACTTTATTCCAAAACTACCTATTCAAGAGGCTAGAAGAAATC